>JBKDFX010000022.1:0-48712 GCA_046336825.1 Bdellovibrionales bacterium
CGGCTGTTCCCAAAGACAAGGAAAGATGAGGCTGCAGAGGGCTTTTAACACCTAAGGCCCGAAGGTACTCAATTAAAGTTTCCGGTCCGATCTCATGTAACAGCTTAGCGACTGGAATATTGAGACTCATTTTTAAAGCATAGTACAAAGGAACAGCACCGTTGGTTTTTTTGTCATAATTGGTAGGAGACCATGTTTGTTGATGAATTTTGACCTGCCACTTTTCATCTAGGACAAGACTTTCTGGATTGAGTTCCAGTTTATCCATGGCCGCTAAGTAAACAAATGGCTTTATCAAAGATCCCACTTGTCTTCGACTTTGAGTGATTCGATTAAATTGGCTCTGACGAAAGCTACGCCCTCCAATGGCAGTGAGTGAACGACCAAAATTGTCAGTGGTGAGAATGAGTCCTTCCAAGCGTTTATTTTTTTCAGACTTGAGCTTTTTGACGACGGGATGGTGAGCTTCTAAGTGGTTCAAGTGATCTTGCAGAGCTTTTTGAGCTTCAGCTTGAGCTTTGATATCAAGAGTTAATAGTACTTTTTTATTTTCTGGAGAAATTTTAAATTGAACAAGCTCATTTCGAGCGGCCTCGAGAAAGTAGGGAGACGTTTCACTCGCCAGTTGCGGGGATTGTTTTGGTAATGCTTCATCCAATGCCAGTGCATACTGTGATTCAGAAAGAAATCCTTGTTCTTTCATTTTATCCAAAACCCGATTACGACGACTGAGCGCCTTTTCAGGATTTTTGAAAGGATTGTACACACCTGGTCCGTTAAGAATAGCACCTAAAAGGGCACATTCGGCCACTTTCAATTTCTCAATGGGCTTTTGAAAATAGAATTCAGATGCTGCTGGATAACCCACCACCTGATAAGGTCCGTTTTGAGCCATGTAAATAATGTTGAGATAGGTTTCTAGAATTTGATCTTTTGTAAATTGAGATTCCAATAAAACAGCCAATACAATTTCCTGAAATTTTCTTTTGTAAGTTCTTTCAGGAGTGAGAAAGTAGTTTTTTACGAGCTGTTGGGTGATGGTGCTTCCCCCTTGAGCTTTTCGACCTGTCGTTAAATTTTTTGTCAACGCACGCAAAGTACCTCTAATGGAAACTCCTGAATGATCTAAAAAAGCGGTGTCCTCAATGGCTAGGACGGCTTGAAGGCAGGCCGTGGGTATTTCAGCCAGAGTTTTTTTGATTTGCATGATGGGTTGATTGCCTATGGTTTGCGCGAGAAGGCGGGGACGCATCGCCCAGGCGGGAACAGCGAGGTTCAAATTTTCATCAAAAATCTGTCGAATTAAATAATCACCATCCGAGACTTTTTCAAGAATCAAGCGGGCTCGACGAAATAAGGCCGGGTTTAAAAAATCAGCTTCTTGAGTCTTATAACATTTGAGATTTTCAGAGCTGAGTCCTGCAGGAAGTGGTTCACAGGTTTCGAGAGGTTTAAGCTCAGGCCATTGAAGTAAATCAGATTCTTTGAGTTTTCCTTCATGATAAATCCATTCCGTAGCAACATAGAATTCAGTCGTGGGTAGAAAGCTCTTGGCTTCAAGTTTTGTTTTAAGTTCTTGAGAGAGAGTGAGAGGATTCCAGGTGTAGGCATCAGCACTCTCGACAACTAGCGCCAAAAACATTGTAATGCAGACTGAAAGCGTGTTTAATCGGGGGCGAAACATAATTTTTAAGACTGGCATAAATTTATGAAATTAACAACTGCGCAACTTCAGTCCATTGCCTCTAAAGTTTTAGAAGCCTGGAAAAAACAAAACATTGTTGTTTTTAAAGACGATGAAAAAAAAGTTCTCAGTCGTATGGTTGAAACAATCAAAGCTGATTATCAAAAAGAACTGGATTTGGATATCGATGTAAATAAAATGCTCGACCAACTGGAAAGAACTAATTCCGGAGAATTCCAAAGATACAAGATGTATCCCTTGGTTCGTAAACAACTGGCTAAAGAAAGAAAAATCATTTTATGATTCTATCGGAAGATCGACAAAGTCATTGGGCGCATCTCCTCACAGATCAAGTTTGGCATGACGATCTGGTGGATTACTCTGATGAAGATCAAGCTCTTAAAGTGGCCAAACAGGCCATTGCTCAATTTGTAAAAGAACATGAAGACATTGATGAAAAGGCAAAGGCAAAAGTGGCCAGCCTGAAGCGCGGTGTGGTCGAAGGCAGTCCGGAGTGGGACATCATGTACAAAAAGTATTACGAAGAAGAGAGGAACAAGCGTGGCTAAAGCAAAAAAAATAACTAAAAAAGCTGTTAAAAAAGTAGTTAAAAAAACTGTTCAAAAAAAGGCTCAAGTTAAGACAAAGGTAAAAGCAAAGCCGAAACTTAAGACTAAATCCAAGCCTGCCAAAATAAAAAAAGCGAATCCCGCCGCTAAGGCCAAAGCGGCCCCAGTTTTGAAAGTTCAAAGTCCCAAAGTAAATAAACAAAAAGTGAATAAACAAAAAACAGTTGATGTTAGTCAGTTTGTTACACCTTTGGATGATCGCATTGTGATTCAGGTTTTGAGTGCTGAAAAAATCACTCCTGGGGGAATCATTATTCCAGACACTGTATCAAGTGATGTGGGGCATCACAAAGCCCAGGTCCTTGCTGTGGGGCGAGGTCACAGAGATTCCAAAGGTCGATTACGACCCATGGATGTTAAAGTGGGCGATCAAGTTTTTGTTCAATCCCATGCTGGATCTAAAATCAAATTTAACAATATCGATCTGATTATCTTAAGAGAAACAGAAGTGATGGGTGTTGTAGGTTAGGAATTCCATGAAGAATTTTTTATTTTTCTTTTTAGTCTCTAGTCAATTTTCCTTCGCCAGCAGCGTGGATTGGACAGGAAATTATCGATTTGAGTATTTTGATATCAGCAAGACAAGTTTAGACGATAATAACCCTGAAACTAAAAGTTATGGAGTTCACTTCCTAACTTTAAAGCCTCGCATTGTCGTTTCTGATGGTATTCAAATTCACACTCGCTTGGACTTTCTTTCTAACAAGAGCCCCGACTATGCCAACTCTCAAATTGGTCAAACCTGGGGAGGCTCTGATTTCGGTAAAGGATTCAATGGCAGCAGCGGTGTGAATAATACCACTCGCAGTAATCAAGTGAATACCAATGTCAAAATTCGAGAGCTTTTTTTGAAAGTTGAAGAAGAGTACGGCGCTCTGCTCTTAGGACGTGCTCCCTACGAATTTGGTTTGGGCATGACTCACAATGCAGGCAATGGTGCATTCGATCACTGGTTCGATACGCGAGACATGATAGCTTACAAATTTTTTATGGGAAACATGACTATCATGCCCATGATTTCTAGATCCTACGATCGTGGACCTGGCACGGGTGACCTGAATCAGGATCAACTGATCGAGTTCATTTATGACAACAAAGACATTGGGGCTAAAATCGGTTTGTTGTGGGAAAGAAAAAATGCCTCTCAGTCCACAGTGGCTGAAAATGTGAACTCGGCTTGGGCCACGGCTTTGAACAATGGATCTGCGGCCACAGCCACTGGAAAAATGAATTTGGATAGAACCAGTTTTCTTTTTGGTCGAAATTGGGAAACAGTTTCCTTTGAACTCGAAGCTATTGTTGAAAAAGGGGACACGGGTTATTCCAAAACTGTGGGTGAACCGATTGAACTGAATGCATCTGGATTTGCTGCTGAACTTGAGTACAAACCTAAAAATTCAAAGCTGGCTCACGGTCTGTGGTTCGGTATGGCTTCCGGTGATAATCCCAGCTCAACTAAGTTTGAAGGATTTCAATTCGATCGTAATTATGATGTGGCAATGCTCATGTTCAATCATCGTTTGGGTCAGCAAGATTTTTTAAGAACAAATATTATAAAAAATGGCACGCTTTCTTCGGGTGAAACCTATGATGACGAAGCCATCAGCAATGCGACTTATTTGTCCTACCGTATGAATTATGATTGGAAAGACCGCTGGAAATTATCTGGAAATTTAACCTATGCCCAAATTATGGACAAAATTAATTCTGGCAGTGACATGAAGAAAGACTTGGGACTAGAGTTAGACATTCGTCTCATCTATCAGCCTCGTACAGGTGTGCAGTGGGTGAACGAAGTGGGTTTGTTTTCTCCAGGATCAGCTTTCAAAAATGGAACAGCGGATTTGGAAAACCAAGCCGCTTTTGGATTTGCATCAAAAGCCGCCATCAGCTTTTGAAGACAACGTGAAGACTTCTTAGATTTTGCAGCTAGGGAAGGCTTTTTGAAGACATCAGGGATGGTGGTGAGCAGGACCCGGGGGTCGTAAGATCCCCGGGTTTTTTTATTTTAAAATCATCAAATTAAAAAATGCACAAAAAGGGTCCCACGTCCATGGGACCCCGGAGGGCCAGTTGAATATTTTGTGATTGAGCAACTATCGTCGCAAAATCACTCGAGTGCCAGTTGTTCCCACAGGATTCACAACTCCAGGTTGGGGAACCATCACAGGTTGAGGTGCTACGCCAGGCTGTGGAATAACACCAGGTTGCACAGTTGTACCACCACGAGTGATGTTGGTTCTATTTCTCGCTCCACGACCTGTGTACTGAACATTTTGGCCGGGTAAAGTGGTTCCAGGAATCACAGTTCCATTTCCATCCATCAACAGGTTAGAAACCTGGTTGATATCTTTACCAGCAAAAACTTGATTCAGTGCTGTCATCACTTGGAAAGCGCCAGGATTATAATTGGCTCTGAAGGCACTTAAGACATCTGTTTGCGAAAGACCATTTTCACGAGCCAGAGCGGCCATGGAGTGCTGTGAAGGGCTGATACAATTTGAATTGGCAGGATCCAAGTGCATCATCTGAGCACATCCACCCACATTGAAAGCATTGTAGTTAGTGGCCAAATTTCCGTACTTAAGGGCTTCCCTTTGGAAGATCAACTTTTGAGTCGGATCTTGAGTGCGACTGGCGGCTGAAGTGAAGGCTGCATAAAGTTGGGCTTGTCTGCGGTACACATCAAGAAGTGATTTAGATGTATCACGACGTAAACCTCTGAAGATTTCAGGTGTTGTCGCCGTTAACTCGTGCAAGTAGTTTCGTCCCGCACCAGCGCGAGCCGATAAATCACTGACCACTCGGCGTGAAACTTGATTTCGATAAAAATCACGGCTGACTTTTTGAGCGGCTGCGACTTTTTTATCTAAAACTTCAAGCTTAGCTATGGAAGCCTCAAGAGAAGCTTTTTTCTTTGGGTCCTTTTCTTTAGCTAAGCGACGTTTTAATTCTCGAATGCCGTCGTCCACTTTGCGTAAGTCTGCATCTTCGACTCCGAATTCAGAGAGCTCGCCTTCAAGTTCCTCTTCGAGTCCTACGAGTTTTTCTGAAAGAGCTTCTGACACACACTCGGCTCTTTCATCAGCAGAGGGAACAGAAACTCCAGAGAAAGCTGTTCCTGAAATTCCTGTGAGCAGCTGTTGTTCACGAGCGGCCATTCCATCCATATCTTCATCGTCACGGTAGCGTCGGCGTTCACGATTACGAGTGGAAGACTCTGCGACTTCGTAGTCACAGGCTTCTAGGACATCGGCCTCAAAAGATCTTTTCAAATCTTTTTCATGAGCCGCAGCATCAAACTCAACGACCACAGGTTTTTTATCTGATTCTTTTTTTCTTATTTCTGCTTGAAGTGCATCACGGACTTTAGACAAATCATCCAATCCATTTACTTTTAAAGAGTATTTTTCACAGCCTGAAGATGTTCCGCAGCCAACAAAAGCTTCCACTTCTCCATTTCCGCGATCAACGAAAGTGGTTCCGTTGTCATCCACCGCGTTTTTCTTAGCTGTGGCTTCGGTTCTGGCAGTAGCTGCTGGTGCTGCCGGTGCAGTTGTAGCTGGCGCAGCAGCTGGTGCTGGAGCCGCTGGGGCTGCAGTACTTGCGAAATCTCGACTGTAAATGACAGTGGTTCCGATGGGATTGGCCGTACCGAGTGCCATTAGCACTGATAGGGCGAGTATGTTTGTTTTCATAAAGTCCTCCTTATTTGGGCGCACTCCGGCTCCCTTACACTGGGCAATTGCGGGTCCTGAGCCAGAATTAGGGTTTTTGGCATGGGCCTTAAGTAAATGATATTTTTGAAGAATTTTAATTTCTCGAGATGAAACATAAGACTTTGAGTTGTGTAAAACTTAGAGACTCAAAATGAGAGCAAAAAAAACAAGCGTGATTTCAACTATTTGTTGGTGTAACTCGTGCTTAGAACTATGGCCAGATTTGAGTTCCCTAAAACACCTTTATTGCTCACCGAAAATCGATCAGATTGGAACAGCTGGCAGTGGCAAATGCGGGCAGGCCTTAAAACTCTGAATGATTTCGAAAATATTTTCAGTCTTTCTGAAGATGAAAAATCGGCTTTTCAGGGGGCCGAAAACACCTTTAATGTGCGAGTCACTCCCTATTACGCCAGCCTGGCCGATCGTAAATGGCCCGAGGACCCGATAAGAAAAATTCTGATGCCTCACCTTTTAGAAAAGGTCACCGGTTTTCAACAAATGTTGGACCCTTTGGGTGAGAGAAAAAATAATCCAGTTCCCCGCGTGGTGCATCGCTATTCAGATCGTTGTCTTTTATTAATCACAGATATCTGCAGCGTTTACTGTCGGTTCTGTACGCGAAAGCATTTCACTGGCCAAGAACAGGCCTTTTTAAAAAATAATGAACTCGAAAACGCCCTCAATTACATCAAGTCCAAACCAGGAATTCGCGAAGTCTTAATCACGGGTGGAGATCCTTTGACAGTTTCTGATCAACAATTGGATCGAGTTCTTTTTGAGCTTCGACAGATTCCCTCTGTTGAAATCATTCGAATAGGCACCCGTATGCCCGTGGTGGCCCCGCAAAGAATCACTGAAGATCTAGTGAAAATTTTAAAAAAACATAAACCTGTTTTTATGATGACGCATTTTAATCACCCCAGAGAGCTGACATTTGAAGCGGCCGAAGCCTTAGAAAGGCTGGTGGATAACGGAGTTCCCACTTTTAATCAGATGGTGCTATTGAATGGTGTGAACAATCATGAAGCGATTGTGCAGGCCCTCTCCAGGCGGCTATTATTTTTGAGAGTGAAGCCCTATTACATGTTCCAATGTGACCCTTCAGAGGGCACTGATCATTTACGCACGTCCATTGAAGACTCCCTGCAAATTCAAAGAAATCTTTGGGGCCATCTCAGTGGTTTGGCTATTCCTCATTATTCCATTGATATTCCCAATGGGGGAGGCAAAGCCTATAAGGTTCCTGATTTTGAAACTTCGCGAGAAGAAAATATTCGAAAATTCAAGGGTTGGGACGGGGTTGAAGAGCAGTACATCAGCCCTCCAAAAGAGAAAATAAAAAAGCCACTGGATTGGGAACTTTACCAAAACGAGTGGCTTCAGATTCAAAACTCAAAAAAATAAATTAATAGAAAATGCTGAAGTTTAGAGCTTGAATTTCAAAGCTCATGTCTTCTTCGCCCTTTTTCCAAACACGGATGTAGGGTTTATAATTAATTTTCCCCCACATTTCGATGCGTTTACCGAAGCCAGCAAAAAGGGAAAAGGCGGATTTGTATTCACCACCAGTGCCATCTTTATCCCAAGCCGGGTAAAGACCCACTCCACCAATACCAAAAAATGAATTTCGATAGTTGCTGTCCAAATTATAAGTCACAGTCCCCATGGCAGCTAGAACAGATTTTGTATCAGCACCATCTGGTAAGGGTAGTATTCCGCCTTCAAAACCCCATTGCATATTGTTCTGCCAATCTTTGTTGTAGGCACCGTAAATGGTGATGTTAGTTTCTCTGTCTCCATTACTGGGGTTTTCAGCACTGATTAAAGAAATTTGACCCACTGTGAGTTCCACTTCATGGGTGGTGCTGGAAGCAAACGAAATGGGGGCGGCTGATTTTTTAAGTTGAGCTTGAGCCGTGAAAGCAAGCACTAATGAAACGACAAGAGCGATGGATTTCATGATGTTCTCCTTTGTTGTTAACCAGTTTAGACTCTTTCAAGTCTTGCGTATTTGACAACAAATTTTTTAATTGTTTGATCTGCAAATAAAACACTGACTTTTGTTTGTTCACCGGTGCCTTCCACTGAAAAAATAGTGCCGGCTCCAAAAGTGGGGTGTTTCACTTTCTGACCTTTTATGTAATCAGCAGCACCTGATGATTGATCGACTGAGTCATAGTCAGGAAAGCTTTGATCAAAATCATCGCGGTATTTGGCTTTTGCTGAAGAAAAACTTTGTCCTTGTGAAAAGGAACTCTGGCTCAAGCGGCTAACGAAACCTGAAGTTCCAGCAAAGGATTTAAACTCAACTAAGTTCTGAGGCATTTCTTTTAAGAATCGAGAAGGTGGATTCATTTGCTCTTGGCCCCAAACTTTTCGAGTCTTGGCGTAGGTCATCCACAGTTTTTTCCGAGCACGAGTCATACCGACATAAGCCAGACGACGTTCTTCTTCTAAGTCATCGACCCCCAGCTCTGTGGGGTCCACTCGGCTGGGAAATAAATTTTCTTCTAAGCCCACAATAAACACATAGGGATACTCAAGACCTTTTGAAATATGCATGGTCATTAACGTCACAGAATTCATTTGTTCTTTGAGAGAATCTTGATCTGAAACCAGGGCCATTTCCTCTAAGAAGGTCTGTAGGGAAGCTTCCTCGCCACGCTCTTGCTCAAATTGGGCGATGGCATTGTCAAATTCCTCTAAGTTTTCGAGGCGGGCTAAACTTTCGGCCGTGTCTTCTTTTTTTAAATTTAATGCATAGCCTGTTTTTTCAAGCAGGATGGGGTAAAAGTCAGAGAGCTTAAATTCCTTTGAATCACGAGAAAGTTCTGCCATCAAATCATAGAATCTTCTCAATTTACCTGTGGTGCCTGAATTAAATATTTTTTGATCTATGATTTCAGGTAGACAAGCCAGCATGGGCTTTTTTTGATTGAGGCTGTGTTCTTCAACCTGCTCAACTGTTGTTTTTCCAATTCCTCGAGTAGGCACATTGACGATACGTTTGAAGGCCATATCGTCAGCTGGGTTCAAGCAAAGCTTCATATAGCTGATGATATCTTTGATTTCCATTCTTTCAAAAAACCGTACGCCCCCCACGATTTTGTAAGGAACAGAATGGGTCCTGAGTTGTTCTTCAAGTACTCGAGACTGGGCATTGGTTCGATAAAAAATAGCGTAGTCAGAAAGTTCGCCTTCACCTTCTGTGATCATTTTTTGAATGGTGCGAACAACAAAACGAGCTTCTTCATACTCGTTACGCTCTTCGATGACGCGGATGGGATCGCCACTTTCATTTTCAGTGAAAAGGGTTTTATCTTTTCTCTGAGAGTTGTTTTTGATGACGTGTGTGGCCGCTGTCACAATGTTTTTAGTTGAGCGATAATTTTCTTCCAGTTTGACCACTTTTGTTTCACGAAAGTCTTTTTCAAAATCCAAAATGTTGCGAATGTCAGCCCCACGCCAACTGTAAATGGACTGATCTTCATCTCCCACAACACAAATATTTCGATGGGCTTCAGCCAATTTTTTAACGATCAAGTACTGAATGTGATTGGTGTCTTGATACTCATCCACCATGATGTAACGAAAATGATTTTGCAGTTCTTCGAGGACCGCTGGATACATTTGCATTAAATCGTAGGTTTTCAAAAGCAGATCATCAAAATCAAGAGCGTTGTTTCTTTTCATCTCTTCTTCGTAGCGGGCATACACCTCAACACTTTTTGGGTCCATGACGGCCAGACCCGTGGTTTTTTGAACCTTATCCGGAGTCAGTCCCAGCATTTTTGCATTGGATATGCGAGCTTGAAAGTTTTTAGCCGGATGAATTTTATCGTTGATACCAAGAGCATTCATTACTTTTTTAACCTGAGAAAGTTGGTCTCCCGGATCAAAAATAGAAAAACCAGGTTTGTAATCTAAAAGTTGAATGTGTTTTTTTAAAATTCGTAAACAAAAACTATGAAAGGTGCTGATCCAAAGTTGTGATCGAACTTGAGCCCCCATTTGCGAAAGCAAATGATAAATGCGACTTTCCATTTCACGAGCGGCTTTGTTAGTGAAGGTCACACATAAAATTTCTTCAGGGGCGGCCAAACCTTCAGCAATGAGGGCGGCCATTCGATGGGTGAGAACCCGTGTTTTTCCCGAGCCAGCTCCTGCTAAAATCAAGAGGGGGCCATTCAGAGTGCGAACGGCTTCAGATTGGGGACCATTGAGTTGTTTTGTAAGGACTTCAAGACTGTTCATAAGTTTCGCAAGCTAACGAAATCCTTGAGAAAAATCCATCAACATGCGACTATGCCGCCAAGCATCGGAGGGACTTTGTTGCGTGCGAGCTCTAGCCTCATTTCATTGATTCTGGCGAGTTTTATTTCCGTGTCCTGTCAGAAGTCCTCCAGTCGTTGGCAGACCGGTGAAGTCTTTTTTACGCAAGCCCTAGTTTCCACTCCCGAGGGATTGAAAGTGCAAACTGTGCAACTCGAAGGCGTACGAGATTCAAAAACTTTGCGTGGAGACATAGTTGAGTTCACTTTTTCACCGGGTGAAAAAGACGGACCTGAGGGAAAAAAATTGGTGGGCCAAGCTCCCGTGGCACGCTTCATAGAAAATCGAGATGGGATTATGGTTCCATCCGATGTTCTATCTTTACAGATGACAACTCTGTATTACCAATTGCAGTCACTGAAAAAGTTTGAAGAGAAATTAAAAATTTCTGAAAACCTAAGTTGGCCACGGAAAGTGGGACTGCGAGCCAAAACCAAAAATCCAGAAAATCGATTCAACAATGCTTTTTACAATTCTGAATTGGACGTGATTTATTTTGTTCCCTACACAGAAGAAATCTTACCCGTGCCTTTGAACGCAGGAGTTTTGGCTCATGAATTATTCCATGCTTATTTTGCAAAATTGGTGACTCAAAAAATTAAAAACAAAGAACAGAGCCCCTTGAATGAATTTATTTTAAAATCCCTCAATGAAGGTTTAGCCGATGTATGGGGGTGGCTATTCACAGGGCAAGCGGATTTTATGGCGTTGTCCTTGTCAAAAGCTAAAACTCAAAATGACAGAACTTTAGAAACTCCGAAAGGGGTCACTGTGCAATTGCCAACTCTGAGGCAAATGCAAAGACAAGTGCAGATCGCTGAAAATTTGTGTCCACAGATTGATAATTGCAAGAATCCAAATCAACTGAACATCACGGAATCCTATGAGCACGGCACCCAGCTCGCGCGTTTAATTAAAGTGATCTCTCTTCAACAGCAGCAATTAAAAAATGAGTCCTTCGAGCAGATGCGCCTTCGAATTGCGAGAAGTGTCATTGAAGCTGTCACCCAATTGATCACACAACTGGAAGAAAAAAATCTCTCCATCGAAAACACAGCTCTTATTTGGTCACAAATTGTGAATCTTGATGACGAGACCCTTTGTACAACAATGAAAGCTGCTTTTTTAGATCCTAATTTTAAAGATAAAATATGCTCAGTAAAATAATCTTTATTGTTTTTATTATCTTTATTTCCTTGATGGCTAAGGCTCAAAACTTTTCTATTATGCCCTTGGGAATTGGTTCAAGATTTGAACGCTCTGAAACTCAAGATCTGGTTTCCCGTCAGACTTTTCATCTCGCATTTATTTATGATTTGGCCCCTTTCTCTGTCGAATTTAGCCGAGATCAATTCAATTCAAAAACTTCAGAAGGAAATGTTTCGATCAAACGTGAATATCAAGATTATTTGCTATGGGCCAACTATCAATTACTTGGTGATGATCAGCTTCGCTTTTTTATAGGCGGTGGGTTTGGGTATTTTCAAGAGCAAATCATCACTCGAGTGGCCAGTTTTGAAACAGACTCCAGTACTCAGCAAGAGTTTTTCTCTGGTGGTGGAGCCGAAATCCGTTGGTATTTAACTCGGCCCGATGTTTTATTTTCCAGCGGTGCACGAATGCTTTATTCACAAAATTTTGATCCCGAGCTGCAGCCCCATTTATTTTTACGTTTGGGTTTTAGATTTTAATTGTTGGAACTATAAGAATTCGCTAAGGCCTAATTTTCTACTTTAGTATTTCGAGATTAGCTTTTAATGGCGATCATGCCCAAGTATGCAGCCAGCAAAGATAAAACAGGATTTACTAAAATAAAGCTCATGGCCCAACTCAATTGTCCTTGTTCCATCAGCTTCAAGCTTTGAATGGAGTAAGCTGAAAAAGTAGTGAAAGACCCACAAAAACCGACAAGTAAAATTGTGGGCCAAGAACCTGTGAGAACTTGTTTGGTAACTAATCCGATTATTATTCCAGCCGCAAAGGAGCCTAAGATATTAACTGCTAATGTACTGAGCCCTTGAAGTTGAGTGAATCGAACAAGCCATTGATCAAGACCGAATCTTAAAATGGCACCGAGGACACTGAAGGCGGCGATTCCAATTATTTGTTCCATTTCGACGCCCCGTTACGATCTACGTACCTGTCACCGGATTTCTTTGATGAAGCCGCGTTCACCGTTGCTGTCGTTGGCGATCTTTTCGACCGCCACTTTAGCATCACTCAAAGTGGAATAGGTGCCCACATTCACGCGGTAAAATGTTTTACCTTCAACAACACCGGGAACATAAAAAGCGGGATAACCTTTAGCTTTCAAACCCTCAGCTCTTTGGCGAGCTTCTGTTTCTTTAACATAGGATCCCACTTGAACTGTGTATTTGCCGGCATCATCCTGAGCTGCATTTTGTGGAATCATTTGTGGAGCTTGGCTTTTTTTCTCAGGAGTGGAGGTTGCCGCCACTCCCCGTTGTGAAGCCGCCACGGGTAATTTATTTTCAATGATTCTTTGAGCGGCCTGTAAAGCTTCGTCGTTCATTTCATCAAAATCTTTTTGCGCCACAGTCGGCGCCTGAGTTTCAATGGCAGGCACTGTGGCCATGCCTTCAGACTTAGCTTGTTCAACAGTGTCGTCAGTGACAAACTCTTCAGCCAATTTCGCAATTTCTTCATCCGTCAGCTTAGATTTTGGTCCCGTTTGTGTAGGGCTGCTGTCATGACTTTCACTGGCTACTTTTCGGTCCTGAGATTCGTGCTCACCGGGTTCCATTTTAGAAAGCTTGTATTGGCGGTCACTGTACTGCTTTCCCACCAGTGTTCCCACTGAAAATGAAAGTAGAGCAATAAAAAAAACAAGACCCAGCTTAATAAAGGTTTCAGATTTTCCTGCCATATCCATCCCTTTTTGTATAGCGTATCATCTTATGGTACCTGTGGCTCAGAAAAATGGTCAAATAATTTGGACTGAAGTCCTGAAAAAGGCTCTTGCGGTTGTTCGTGAGGGGCGATTTTCCCTTTTGGGGTATTTGGGTCAGCTTGAAAAAGTAGAAGTGAAGTTACAGGCAGGACTTGTCAGCGAAGCGGATCGAGAAACAGAGCTTCTTATTAAGCGAGGTCTTCAATCCATTGCTTCCGACTGGGAGTTTTTAGGTGAAGAGGAAAGTTTTTTAAATGGGGATAAAATCCCTGCGCCTTCAGGTCATCCTCGTTGGATCTTAGATCCTTTGGATGGCACTACCAACTACATTCACCGTTTTCCCATTTTTTGTATTTCTTTGGCTCTAGAATTTGAGGGTGAATTGCAACTGGCCATTATTGATTGTCTTGTTACCCAGGAAACTTTCACCGCCATTCGAGGACAGGGGGCTTACCGCAATGGAAAAGCCATTCATGTCAGTCAAACTTCAAACCTGAAAGACAGCTTACTCGCCACTGGATTTTTTCCTGACAATATCGAAGCTCTTAAAGAACAGGTGCGTGTTTTTTCCTATTTGGTGGAAAGAACTCGTGGCATACGGCGAGCAGGTGCTGCCGCCTATGATTTGTGTATGGTGGCCCAAGGAACTTTTGATGGTTTTTGGGAACCGAATTTAAAACCTTGGGATGTGGCCGCTGGACAATTACTCGTTGAAGAAGCCGGTGGAGTTGTTTTGAATCGACAAGGAAATCGCCACAATCCCTACGACAATTACATCATTGCGACCAACTCAAAGTTATCCCAGACCTTAGGCGAGCTCATTCGTTCTCAGTCAAAATGCTGACGTCAGACTTTTGAAGACTTTTTAATTGTTGACGCTCTCTGAATATTATTTTCGCTCTCTTAATCATCTCATCGCATTTGAAGTTAACTTTCTCAACTAAAGTCCTGTTGGCATTTTGGTTGCTGCTATCTTGGAAGTACCCGTACGTCATGGGAGGATTTCAGTGGCGGAAGAAAAAGCAGCAGTCGAAAGTGCAGCACCAGCAGGAGCCAGCTCTGGACAAAAGCCCGTTCTTTTTATTATTTTGGCCGTCGTCAATATGTTGGTTGTAGCAGGAGTGGGAGTTTTTCTTTACCTAGGAAAAAAGAAAGAAGCCGCAAAACCTTCAGTGGATCAAGTCATTGCCGGAGAAACGGCAACTCAAGAAGCGGAAGCCCAAGCGCCTAAGTCCTTTGTGGGAAAAGTGGTTCCCATGGAAACTTTCATTGTGAATTTGGCAGGTACAAAAGGTCGAAAAGTAGCCAAAGTGAATATGGAGTTTGAGCTCAAAGATTCGGCCGATGATGGAAAAATATCGGGTGAGATCGAGCAGAGAAAAGCCCAAATTCGTGATGTGATCATTATTATTTTGTCCTCAAAAACATTTGAGGAAGTTTCCACGCCAGAAGGAAAAGATAATTTACGCGGGGAAATCAAAGATCGAATTAATTCATTTCTGACAACTGGAAAAATATCAAACGTGTTTTTTACTGAGTTTATTTATAACTAGGGGTTAAGAATGAATCAGGTTCTTTCTCAAAGCGAAGTTGATGCATTACTGGCAGCTGTTTCCGATGGTGAAGTGACGACCACAGATAGTGGTGCGGCAGCAAATGGCAATGTTAAAGTCGATGATAAAAAAGTGGTTTCCTACGATCTCACCAGCCAGGACAGAATCATTCGAGGAAGACTTCCTCAGTTAGAAGTTATCTATGAAAAATTCATGCGAGCTTTTCGAGTTTCACTTTCATCTTCTTTGAGAAAAATTGCTTCGATTTCTTTAACAAGTACAGAGTTTTTAAAATTTGGTGAATTCATTAACACTCTTCCTATGCCCACCTGCATGTCAGTTTTGCGTTTTGTGAATCTTCGAGGCTCTGCTTTGATGGTGATCGAAAGTAAATTGGCTTACGCTCTGGTTGACAGCTTTTTCGGTGGTGCCGAGCGACCCTTCACAAAAATCGATGGAAAGGAATTCACTCCCATTGAACTGTCCATCGTTAGAAAAGTTGTAGAATTGGCCATTAATGATCTCGAGCAAGCTTGGGCCTCTGTGGAAAAAATTGGGTGTTCGTTTGTTCGAACAGAACAAAATCCTCAATTCGTGGGGATCGTTCCCCCAACAGATGTGGTCATTGCCTCGACTTTTGACGTTGAATTGGAAAATGCCACAGGAACTATTTCCATGGTTGTTCCTTACGCCACCATTGAACCTATCAAGCAAAAGCTTTCTTCAGGTTTTCAGATTGAGTCTGATCAGACTGATAAAAAACTTTGGACAGCCATTATCAAAGAACAACTTTTAGACACAGCTCTGGATATCAAAGTGAATCTGGGTGAAACCCAGATTCAATTGAGTGATCTCATGGAGCTCAAAGTGGGCGATGTCATTCCCCTCACGCAAGATGCCACCGGTGAATTGGACATTCAGGTTGAAAGCGTAAAAAAATTTAAAGGTTACTATGGCAATCATCACGGCACTGTGGCTGTGCAAATCACCCGACCTATTGAAAAGTAGATTCGAATTTTTGGAGGAATTATGGCTGATGAAATGGACAACTTAGCAGACAAGCTCGCAGAAGAAGCAGCAGCTATGCAAAAGGAAAGTGTAAAAGAAGCAGCCGCATCTGCGTCTGCAGTTCCTGGCCCTAAGGATCGCAATCTTTCACTGATTCTGGATATCCCTTTGCGTGTCACAGTGGAGCTCGGGCGAACAAAAATGCCAGTCAGTGAACTTCTCAATCTGACTCAGGGAAGTGTGGTGGAGCTTTCAAAATTAGCAGGTGAGCCCATGGAAGTGCTGGTGAATGATAAATTAATCGCTAAGGGCGAAGCCGTCGTTGTAAATGAAAAATTTGGTGTTCGTTTGACAGATATTATTTCTCCCACAGAGCGGGTTGAGTCACTTAAGTAATTAACAGGAGTTGTGAATGATCAGGATGATCATATTTTCAATGTTTTTGGGATGTCAGTTTTCCTACGCTGATAATATATCAGAAGAAAACATTCCTCTTAAAATGTCTCAAGCTCAAACAGCTCAGGTGGCTCCTATCGCCGGTGAGCGGGTGGCCCTTCTTTTAGGTTTATTGGTGGTGATTGCAGGTGGAGCCTATTTTTTGGCTAAAAAAGTGGGGCGTCCAGGACAAACCGGTCAAACTCAAATTAAGGTTCTCACTCAACATTATTTAGGCCCTAAAAAAAGTTTAGCCATTGTACGTGTGGCGGGTGAGTCCATTTTAATTGGAGTTACTGATAATTCAATTAACCTGATTAAATCATTGTCACTGATGGACGATGAAATTCCCGAGCAAACACCCCTCAATTTTGAAAAAAGTTTAGAAGCAGCTGAAAAGGTCCAGACTTCTCCAAATGAGGAATTTTCGATTCGCCAGATCAAGGATGTCGTGAGTCTGAAACTTAAGGGGATAGGTCGAGACGCGTGAACAATCGTAATTTATTTATTTTTATTTTAACCTTTTTTGGATTTTTAGGGCTGGCCTCTGCCCAGATGACTTTGCCCACGGTCAACTTAGGTTTTAAGACAACAGAAAATCCCAATGAAGTGGTCAGCGCTATCCGCCTGATTCTCATGCTCACAGTGCTCACGCTGGCTCCTGCCATTTTGATTATGATGACCAGCTTCACTCGAATCGTGATTGTATTTTCATTTTTAAGACAAGCTGTGGGAATGCCGCAGTTGCCCCCCAATCAAATCTTGGTGGGACTCAGTTTATTTTTAACTTTATTTATTATGGGTCCTGCTTTCAAAGAAATTAATGAAAAAGGTCTGCAGCCTTACTTGGCAGGAACTCTTCCGCAAGAGCAGGCCATCAACACATCGCTGGCCCCTTTGCGAAAGTTCATGTTTGATCAAACTCGTGAAAATGATCTTTCCCTTTTTGTTCGACTGGCAAAAGTTGAAAATCCCAAGACCCGCGCTGACGTGCCGACATTGGTTTTAGTTCCAGCCTTTATATTGTCTGAATTAAAAACAGCATTTCAAATCGGCTTCATTATATTTTTACCCTTCCTTGTGATCGACATTGTGGCTTCAAGTGTTCTGATGGCCATGGGGATGATGATGTTACCTCCAGTGGTGATTTCACTGCCGCTCAAAGTGATGCTTTTTGTATTGGTTGATGGCTGGGGCTTACTTGTGGGTTCCATGGTTAAAAGTTTTGGGTGAGGTGATCAATGACTGAAGAACTGGTGATGAAATTGGGACAGGACGCTTTGAAAACAACAGCTATGTTAGCGGCTCCCATGCTCATTGGTACATTGGTGGTGGGTCTCGCGGTTTCAATTTTTCAAGCCTTGACCCAAATCAATGAAGCCACTCTGACCTTTGTGCCTAAAATGATTTTGATTGCCTTGATACTATTGATCGCAGGGCCCTGGATGATGGATGTGATGACTCAGTACACAGTGAATTTGTTCGAAGGACTTTCAACATTTGTAAGGGAGTGATGTGCTCATAGGCCAAGTGTTTACAGAAGCTCAAGTGATACTTTTCGCACTGGTTTGGTTGCGAATGGTGAGCTTTGTTTTGAGCGCTGCTTTTTTTAGTTCTCCTTCTGTGAATGTTCCTGTCAAAATTTTATTGTCTGTGGTTCTGACAGCCATTGTGGCACCCATGGCTCAGTTTCACACTCAGGAGCTTGGCGAACTTTCCAATAGCATCATCATGATGTCACTTAAAGAAGTGGCGGTTGGACTCATACTGGGTTTTCTCACTCGGTTTTTCTTTTTTGCTCTTTCCATGGCAGGGGAACTCATATCTGTATCTTTGGGATTGGCTTCGGCTCAGGTTTATAACCCTTTCAGCGGAAATAATGGTCAAGTACTTGAACAATTTTTTTCACTTTTTGGAATGATCGTTTTTTTAGCGCTTAATGGACATCATGTTTTTGTAACGGCCTTAGTGGAGTCCTTTCAAACTTTGCCTGTGGCTAAATTGTCCATTGAGTTTGGTGGACTCGCTGAGCTGGCCAAACAGTTTCAACAAATATTTGTCATCATGATAAAAATGGCAGCCCCTGTGGTTATCACTCTGTTCATCGTAAACATGTCCATGGCTATTATCGGAAGAGCCGTACCTCAGATCAATGTTCTGGTCACATCATTTCCAGTCACCATCATGATCGGCTTGGTGGTTTTGATCATTTCCATGCCCTTGATGTCCATGGAAATGAGCTTACTTTTGCAATCCACTTCCACTGAACTTTTTAAACTGATGAGGGCTCTGTAATGGCTGAATCTGATCAGGGTGAAAAGACAGAACAGGCGACGGACACGAGGCGTGAGGAGTTTCGTAAGCGCGGTCAAGTGGCTCACAGCCGTGAATTGTCCTCAGCTCTATTTTTTTTAGCAGCAGCTGGCACCATTTACATGATCAGTCGCTACTCGGCTTCACACATAGCCGATGTGTTTAATTATGCCTTCGGTCTCGACATGGTGATGACTGTTCGCGAAGGAAACTTCTTAGAGGCTGGAAAAATTGCAGCCACCAAAGCCACATTTATTTTACTACCTATTTTAGTCGGCACAGCAGTTGTGGGAGCTTTGGCTTCAATTGTTCAGATCGGATTTTTATCAGTCGAAGATGCAGTGGCTCCCAAATTTGAAAAGATTGACCCCATAGCCGGCTTCAAAAGGATTTTCAGTCTAAGAGCTTTATTTGAAGGATTTAAATCACTTCTAAAAATTATATTCATCAGCTTGATTGTGTATCTTCTTTTGAAATCTGAAGTGAGTAAAATTCCCTACCTAGTTGGATACACCCTTGAAGGCCTTCTTGAGTATTTGGGATTTCTAGCCGTGAAATTATTTTTTGTCGTGGGAATGACCATGGCAGGACTTGCAGGTCTTGATTACCTTTACCAACGCTGGGATCTCGAGCAGCAGATGATGATGACTAAGCAAGAGGTCAAAGAAGAGCACAAGCAGCGAGAAGGGGATCCCATGATCAAAGCGCGGATTCGTCGAATCCAGCGCGAAATGTCCAATCGTCGAATGATGGAAGAAATTCCTAAAGCCGACGTGGTCATTACAAATCCCACCCATATCGCGGTGGTACTTAAATACTCTGAAAATTTACCAGCTCCTCAGTTGATTGCTAAGGGTGCTGATTACATGGCTGAAAAAATCAAAGCCTTAGCACGAGAAAACAATGTTCCCATCGTAGAAAATAAACCCTTGGCTCGAACTATATATAAAACCATGAAGCTCAAGCAGGTGATTCCTAAAGAGCTTTTTGTCGCTGTCGCAGAAGTCCTTAGTTACGTGTACCGGCTTAGGAGAAAGGTGAGAAAGTGATGGAAGCTTTATTTCAATTTCTCAAACGCTTTGAGAAGATCACAAAAAATACAGATTTATTAATTGCCATGTCAATTCTGACAATTTTGTCAGTGATGGTGATTCCATTGCCAGCCTTTCTTTTGGATTTGGCCTTAACAATTTCGTTAGCTTTGGGAATTTTAATTTTATTAGTCGCCATCTACACTAAAAGGGCACTTGATTTCACTTCCTTTCCGTCTCTTCTATTATTAACAACTCTTTTTAGACTTTCATTAAACGTAGCCACAACTCGTCAAATTCTTACCCATGGTCATGAAGGTATCGAATCCGCAGGAGAAGTGATTAAGGCCTTCGGAAATTTTGTGGTAGGAAGCAATTACGTTATTGGATTTGTGGTTTTTATCATTTTAACAATCATCAATTTTATCGTTATTACCAAAGGTTCAGGTCGAGTCGCAGAAGTGGCCGCTCGTTTCACTTTAGATGCCATGCCGGGTAAACAAATGTCCATCGATGCTGATCTCAATGCAGGTCTTATCAATGAAGACCAGGCTCGTAAACGCAGAAAAGAAATTGAACAGGAAGCCGATTTTTACGGAGCCATGGACGGTGCCAGTAAATTCGTTCGTGGAGATGCCATCGCCGGTATCATCATTATGTTGATTAACGTTGTGGGTGGACTTTTAATTGGTGTGATTCAAAAGGGTCTCGATTTCGCCACTGCTGCTGAGTACTACACCATGTTGACCATTGGTGATGGATTAATAGCTCAGATACCTGCTCTCGTGATCTCGACAGCAGCTGGTATTATTGTCACTCGCAGCTCCTCCGGTGACACGAATATGGGGAATGAAGTCGCAGGTCAGCTCTTTTTATCCACTAAAGCTGTTTATGTGTCCTCAGGCGTCTTGGTTACACTTGGTCTTGTTCCAGGCCTTCCTAAATTTCCGTTTTTTATTCTGGCTTTATTTTTAGCGGGAATCGCTTGGACCATGGATCGCTACAGAACAGAGGAGCAAGAAGCTCAAAAGAAAAAGCAAGAACAGTCTGCTTTGGGACCCAAAAAAGAAAACATCGAAGGAATGTTGCCACTGGACATGGTGGAGCTGGAAGTGGGTTACGGCCTTATCAATATTGTTGAAAGTGATAAAAGCGGTGATCTTTTAGAGAGAATTGTTTCCATTCGAAAACAATTTGCCTTGGATTTGGGAATTATTGTTCCTTCCATTCATATTCGGGACAACTTGCAGCTGGCCCCTGGTGAATACCGTCTGATGATTAAAGGCAATAAAGTGGGAGGTGGAGTTCTAAGGCCTGAAGCTGTATTAGCCATGGATCCGGGCAACGTCACCAAAAGAATTGATGGAATTCCCACAAAAGAACCTGCTTTCGGTTTAGATGCACTTTGGATTTCTCCATCGAAAAAAGAGGACGCTGAACTTGCTGGATATACAGTGGTGGATTTACCCACAGTGATGGCGACCCATTTAACTGAAATCATTAGATCCCATGCACACGAATTGGTGGGTCGACAAGAAGTTTCTCAGTTAATAGAAAACTTCAAAAAAACTCACCCCAAAGTGGTGGAAGAGCTTATTCCCGACATGTTGAGCTTGGGTTCTGTTGTGCGAGTTCTTCAAGGTCTTTTAAAAGAGCATATTTCCATTCGGGATATGCTCACCATTTTTGAAACTCTGGCCGATGAGTCCACAAAAACAAAAGATACTGATCTGCTCATCGAAGCTGTTCGAAAAAACTTAAATCGCGCGATCACAGCAAAATACATCCAAGACGGGCAAGTGCCAGTTATGACCTTGGCTTCTCATATTGAAGAACTGATTGCAAACTCGCTTTTGCAAACAGAACAAGGTGTACAGTTGGTGATGGATCCTAATACGGCCCATGAGTTGATCAATCAAGTGGCTGTCGCAGTGGAAAGTCATCCTGAAATCGCAGGTCAGCCAATTTTGTTGACCAGCCCCACAGCACGCCGACATCTATCAAAATTAATCACTCGTTTTATTCCACAACTTGTTGTGCTTTCGCACAGCGAGTTGTCTTCAAATGCCAATGTGAAATCAGTTGCGACAGTGGAGTTAAAGTATGCAGGTTAAAAAGTATGAAGCACGCACGATGAAAGAGGCCCTGGAAATGGTGAAGAAAGAATTGGGGCCAGATGCCGTCATTCTTTCGGCCCGGGACAATAAAAAGGGCTTTGGAATCGCCGGAGAAGGCAGTGTTGAAATCACAGCAGCCGTATCTGAACTCACATTACGAAAAAAACAATTTGCTGAAAGTAAATTGGTCGAAAAAGACCGCCAAAAATTTCAATCCCAGCCAGCACGCCAGCAAAAAGAGTTAATTGATAAAATGGTGAACACTCAAATCGAGAAGACAAAACCTCGGCCGGTGACAGCTCAGCGGTACATTGAAATTGATGCTGCCGCTCCTCAAACAATGAATCTCAATGTCGGGACAGCCCCCTCCTCATTGACTGTGCAGTCTCAGCAAGAAATTACGCAGCTTCACTCTGAAATCATGGTCCTTAAAAAAATGATCACACAATTTCAGAATGTTCCGCAAAATGTTAATAATCCCCATTTGTTTAAAACAACTGAGCTTTATTCTATGTACACCAAGCTTTGTGATGAGGGAATGAATCCCTTAGATGCTCAAGGCCTGGTTCAAAAAGCGCAGGATTTTTTGCCTGCCAACCGTTTGCAAGACCGTTCCATGATTGAAGGCTGGATTGCTCGAGTCATCATGGATCAAAGTTTAATTGCCACCGATGGCTTTGACAAAAAAATTCACGTTTTTTGGGGCCCCCCTGGAGTGGGAAAAACGACCACGCTGGTCAAAATGGCAGCTCAGCTGATGAAGAAACAAAACAAAAGAATCGCACTGGTCACCATGGACACTTTGAAAGTGGGAGCCACTGAACAATTAAAAATTTATGCACAAATTTTAAATACACCTTTTGCTGTTTTACGAACCCATGAAGACTGGAAGAACATTTTGATGCAGTTGGATTCTGTGGACCATGTTTTTGTGGACTCTCCGGGGCCTGCAATTCAGCTTCGAAAAGAAGCGGACTATTGTCAAAAAATTCTAGGAGGTCGCACAGCGCACGAGAGACATCACCTTGTGCTCTCAGCGGCCTATCCCAAGGATAAAATGTTTGATTTGATCAATCGAGCTGAAGTTTTCAATTGTGATGATTTGATGGTGACCCATCTGGATGAACGGCAAAACTTTGGTGGCATCTACAGTCTGATGCTAGAGTTGGCCTTACCACTGCACAGCTTTGGACTTGGAAATCGTATGCCAGATGATTTTGAAATGGCCACTAAAGAACGTGTGCTCGATTTGCTTTTTCACATCACACGCAAAAATAACGATGAATTTATGAGGGGCTGAAATGGGATCAAATAATTTTACAAAAACAATCAGCATCACCTCAGGTAAAGGTGGTGTGGGGAAAACCACCTTAACAGCTAATTTGGCACTGGCCTTTGCCTTAAGAGGAAAAAAAATTCTCATTTTGGATGGGGATTTGGGCATGGCCAATGTGGACATTTTCTTTGCAACGAAAGCCAGGGGAAGTCTGCATGAAGTTCTCATGGGTAAAAAATCCATGAGTGAAATTTTGACTGAACTTTACCCTAATATTCATCTTATTTCGGGTGGAAGTGGCATCACGGAATACCAACAGATGTCAGCTTTACAACGACAATCCATGTTGGAAAGTATATCGCATCTTCCCTATCGATTTGATATTGCCCTCATCGACACGGCCCCTGGCATATCAGATCAGGTATTACAGCTGAATGCCGCCAGTGATGAAATTAATGTGGTGATCACGCCTGATCCTTCAAGCCTTACGGATTCTTATGCACTTATCAAAATTTTAAATCAAAAATTTAAACGCAATCGTTTTTCTATTATCTGTAATCAAGTAAGAGATGAAACTGAAGGGCGTCAGCTTTTTATTAAATTTCAAGATGTCTGTGATCGATTTCTTTCCATCGTGTTGAATTATTCGGGCTCAATCCCATTTGATCCCACTGTAAAACGAGCCAGCCAACAGCAGAAACTTTTTATGAAACAAGAGACAGCGACAGTGAGTACAAAAGCCACCCAAGAATTGGCCAATGAGATGATCAAGCGGATGTCTCATCTTGATGCAAATTCTGGACTTCAAGTCTTCTGGGAACAGGTCGTTGGAACAGCTTAATTGATTAGGACTTTGTGAATTGGGTAAGTGGAACTAAACTAGAATTGTCCGCATGACACAGGAAGTGGTATGTCTAAACAATCGGCTCTGTTAAAAAAGTACAAAGAAGATCCTCGAAAGCTGACCTCTCGTCAAAAAGATGAGCTGATCTCTGAATACTCTCCGCTTATAAAATTTATCGCTCAAAAAATTGCAGTTCGATTACCCTCTAATATCGAACTTGACGATTTAATTTCTGCTGGTGTGATCGGTTTGATGGATGCCATCGAAAAGTACGATCCCACACGCGATAATAAATTTAAAACCTACGCCGAATTTCGCGTTCGTGGTGCTATTTTAGATGAATTGCGATCACAAGATTGGGTTCCACGCTCCATTCGGGACAAGGCTAAAATTTTAGATAAAACCATGATCAACCTTGAGCAGGAGCTGGGGCGATCCCCCAGTGATGAGGAAGTGGCGAAAGCGCTGCAAGTGTCCATCGAAGAGTTCCATGAACTTGTTCATCAAGTAAGACCTGTTTCTCTTTTGTCCATTGATGATCAGCAAACATTTGATAGCAGTGACAAACGCTCCATTATGAATCTTTTAGAGGGTTCAAAATCCTTCAATCCTTTGAATCAGCTTAATGTTAAAGTTGTGAAAGATATTGTAGCGAAGGCCATTGAAGAACTACCCGAAAGACAAAGATTGGTTTTGTCGTTGTATTATTTTGAAGATTTAAATTTAAAAGAAATTGGTCAAGTCCTACGAGTCACGGAATCTCGAGTTTCTCAGTTGCACGCTCAAGCGGTTCAACGTCTACGCGCTAAACTGCAATTAAGCCTAGGCAACAGCGAAATCGAAGTCAGCTAGTGTGACAGGTACATAGATCGTGACTGTGCGTTAAATTCTAAGAAGATTACTCATCAAATCTTCTTAATCTCAAATGCGGTGGGATATAATCTCTTTGATGTTGTCGTGCCACTGCCATCAACTCTCGCACAGCCCTTTGTCCATCTTCACCCAGTTTTTCGGCTATAGCTTGAAGTTTGCCTTGCTGACTAAGAGTTACAATTTTTTGCGCAAATTCATTTGAGTTTTTCATGGCATCTGGAAGTTTTTCGAGTGCAATCACATCCACAGTCGAAGCCACATTGGCTCCATGAATTTCAGTCCGAGTAACACCCAGATCCCCCAAAACAGATTCTAATTTTTGCATGGTTGAACCCTTTGAAACGACGGGACGAAATTGTACCAATTCAGGAAGACGCGAATCAGTGAATGCATTGGCCACGCGGAGATCTGTCATTATGACTTCAGATTCAGGGCGTGCCATGGCGGCTCCACGAGCTGAAATTCCAGAATCACGGACCAGTCCTCCGCGTCCGTCGGGTCGGTTGAATTCCACGCGAGGAAGTTTGACAGTTCGGCCTTGGGATTCTGCCAAGTTGATCATGCCTGAATTTTGCTGGTTCATGCGTGAAGCAGCTTGATCTAAGGCCGCTGCGAATTCTTCTGAGCGTTTTCTGTCTTGGGCTGGTAGACCGCTGTATTGACCTTCTTTCCAATTTTGCTTTTCACGAACCCGTTTTCGATAGGATTCAATTTTTGAAGCTTGTTCAGGAGTTAAACTTTGTGGGCTGGTTCGTAGAGTTTGAGTCAGTTGCTCAATTTCCTGAGCCTCATTAACTGCAAAAGGCTGAGCCGCCGGTGAGCGGGAGGCTCGAAAATTATTTTCAGCTTGATTTTGATCGGCTCGATAGGAATCCCTGGCACGGGCCAGTGCGGCTTGCTGCTCAGCCTGGGCTTCAGGTGTTTTAGCGTACAATTTTTCAAGTTTTTTAAGAAGTTCCTTTTCTGCTGCTAACTCTGGTGGAGGATCATCAAAGGTTCCGACTCCAGCTGCTTTTAATTTGGCTTTGAGATCAGCAATGGCTGAACTCATATCCGCTGGATTTAGATTTTCAGCTTCACCATTTTTTAAATACTTAGATTTAAATAACTCAGCTTTGGCGCGAGCGGCCTCTGGATGATAGCGAGATTGTCCACCATCTTTCAAAATATCATTGGCATTAGCGATCATTTTATCAGTGGCGCTATTAAATTCCTCAGGGGTGCCGCGCGAGCGCCGAGCTAGTAAATAGGAAGTGTCTTGTGCAAAGGACCTGACTCCGCTTTCTGAGGAGTAATCTCTTTCAGTTATAAACTTAGCCACTGAGTTTGAAGATGTGGTTGGAGCTTGAGGTTGAGGTGAAGGGTTGGAGCCAGAGGATCCCAACTGGCTTCCACTTTCAGGTTGGCCTGCTTTAGCAAGAACTGCATTCACTCCCAATTGCACGTTTTGACAAGTAGGATTTGAATTAGCAATACTTAAATGAATTATTAAAATTAAATTGAGCATTGCTGAGCGCCTTCAGCTGCGGCCACGAGATCTTTAATAAATTGTTCGGGATTTTTTTTAAGACCTTCTTTTAAGTTAGCAAGACCCTTTTCAGAATTGGAAGCGATGGCCAAAGCGGCTGCCATTTGTTCACTGTTGAGTTTGTTTTTATCAACAGCATCCACCATTTTTTGGAGTTCTGATTTATTCAAACCAGAAAGTAAGTTCAAAAACTTTTTTTCACCATCCAATTGATCCATAAGTCCATTTTTCGATTTAAACAAAGATCGCATCAAAGGAGTGGAGCGAATTTTCATTAGGCCATGGGCCAAGGGTATGGCATTTGTCGCTGTACCAGTGACTAAATTAGACATGGCCTCATTCCACTGCGTTTCAATTTCAGCCAGCCGCTTCATTTCAACTTCAGAAGTGGCCATGGCCAAACGACTGGCCACCATGGTGTCGCTCATGCCAGATAATTCAGATAGCCTTGTGCCTGCTGAAGTTAAATGTCCAAGCTCCGAAACTGCTCCAACAACAGCAGTGCGGCTCATCAATTGAGAAGCTGTGATATTAAACACCCGTGAGCTGCCAACAGAACTGGCCAGAGCCGATCGTCCTGCTGAACTTCTAATTTGAGAAGATAGCTGGCTACGAGCAGCAGTCGCTCCCAGTTTCACCACAGCGGACACACCTTTAGTTAAAACTCCCGCGCCACCGGCAAACATCAGCCCCATGGAGGCCACATCCAGAGCACCGACAAACCCGTCCACACCATCTAAAATTTTTTGGTTGCGAGCATCTGAGGTCATTACATTTTGAGCAGCTGAACACACTTCACCCAAAAGTCCAGGGTTTACGACTAATATTTGTCCTGCTAGGGCAGGATCAGATTTTAAAAGATCTTCAAAGTTTTCAGCTTCAATAACTTTTTTTGTAAAGTCTCCCACTTTGGACTCAATTTCTTGTAGGCCCATGCGAATTTGCATATTAGACCTGGGAGAACAACTGGTCGCTCGAGCACATGTCATTTGAGTGTCCAGTGGCTTATGTTTAGGAAAGCTCACTTTTCCTGCAATAAAAAACTTTTTGCTGGCATCTTCTGGAGTGACAACTCGTCCCACCATTTCACGCATTCGATCCGTTATAAAAAGAGCACCACCGGGAGTGGCTGTAAATCTTTGATAGTCATTTAAATATTTTTCGTAAGCAGCATCAAAAGCCGCTTCATCTTTGGCATTTTTTGCTTCTTCCATTTTGGCTAAACTGCGATTCAAACCCTCAATGGTTTGATTTTGTATTTGAGCTAAACTTTCCATGGAATAACTTTTGGGGACATTTCCGGCAGCTGCTTTGTGTTTATTGAATGCTGATTTAAAATAATCTTTTTGTTGCTGAGAACAACCTTTACAAACCTCGTTGGCCATTTTGTCTAAGGAAGCGGCATCATCAGGCATGGGTTTAGAGCCTTCATACCGAGATCGGTATTCGAATATGGATTTGGCTGCATTATTCAAAGTGCGATTTTGAATTGTACTTTTGGCTGCTGAAAAAGTAGCGGCAGTAGCAATGGAAGAAAGATCAAAACTCATCTGTTGCAGTGAATCCCAACCAAAACCCTTAGCTATACACGGATTTGTTAAAGCCCCTGACATCAAAGCTTGTTTAAGTCCCCTTTTGTCTGAGTTATTTTTAAAGCAATCTTCAAGACGATCACGGACTGAAGCAAAATTGCGAAGCTTACCAGCTGTTTTTGAATCCATGCTGCCCGCTATTTTTTCAAGATCTTTTTTTGAAGCAGAAAGTAAAACACTGGGGTCACGACTGATCTCGTTAACTGTTAGGGCCCACACCGTCTTTGTGCAGATGAAAAGATTCACCAAAATTGAAAAAGTAATAAATTTAAAAATCACATTATATTGTCGGTTGAAATTTACCGAGAGTTTAACAATTCCTTATCCGGTCGGATTCAAATGATACGTCACGAAAGTCCAGAAACTAGCTTCTTGTCAGAATCATAAATAAACTACCTTGAACAGTAGCCGATACATTCGAAGTGTATTTAATACGATCGTCTCTATTTTTTATACTTCTCATTTTTAGCTTAGCTCAGGCCAATCAGCCGCCTGTTTGCTCGCAGGTGAAAAGCTCCGTTGAAAGTGTTTTGAGGTCAGTGGCTTCTGAAAATCCCAAATCTCTACCTGCTGGCATAAGCTCCTCCAATTATCCTACTCCACAAAATTTGGGACGTTTTACTTTTGATCCGGGTCAACAAGGTCATAGTTTGGGAACTTATGCACCCCGCATGGACGGGGATGAAGCGGATCGTGTTTTAAGAACTAATGTCGGCATAAAAAATAGAGCTCAAGCCGATTATGATAAAACAAAACTGAGACGCGAGACCTTTGATTACAGACTTCGTAACAGTGATCCATACAAAACCTTGAGTGCAGCCAAATTAGAAATTTCCAGGGAAATGTCAGACTTGAGTCGAATTGTGGCCAGCGGCAAGGCAACTCCTGAGCAAATCAAAAAATTAGATGAATTAAAAGCCAAGTATGCACAGCTTGATGAAGCCCAGGACAAACTGATCAGTGAGGCTCAAAATTCTCAAGAATACAAAAAAATAAAAGAAGATCTAGAGACTTTCATGAGAGCATCTTTTGCGAGTGATGATCCAGCCATAATTACAGCCAAAGTTGTTGCCGCCAGAGAAAGAAATGATCCGCGGCTTATCGCTGAGGCTCTTGATGGGCGAATTAAGGCTACCCTTGCGGATGCACAAGTCGCTGACAAAGCTAAAACCGCCTCTGAATTGGCTAAGCTCACAGCTGCGGATTTGCAGGAAGTCCTTAAATTAAGACCAAGTGAAATCACAGGTCTTAAAAAAGATGGGGATCTGATCTATTTGCTAGAAAAGGGCAGTGGAGACTCGTCATCCGTTGTTCAAGCTCGAGTGGAAAAATTATTGGAATTACCAAAGGATTTAAAAAATTTAAATGTTAAGGCTGACAATATATCATTTCCTTCCACATCGGCTCCGCCGGGAAGTGGTCCTCATTTATTACATGAATTGACAGTGATCCGCTCAAAAATGAAATTGCTCTATGCCATCGAAGATAGAATTAATGATAAGTTTAGCTCCAACCCTGAAAGCCCACGGCTACTGAGCGAGATTGAAGCCCAGTTAGATTCTGAGAAAAAAAGAGTTTATGAGATTGAAGAACGTCTCAGGAAGCTTGAAGGTGACAGAATTGTAGAACTTATCAATTCTCCACTTAATTTAGACTAAACTGAATCACTTTCGCCCACACCCATTCGTTCTCTAATTTTTTTCATCAAACGAACTTCAGCCTGACGAACAGCCTCACGGGTGATGCCGTATTTTTCGCCAATTTCTTGTAAGGTCAGGGGCTCATCGTTTAAAAGTCTTTCCTCAAGAATAATCTTTTCTTTTTCATTTAAGAGAGGACGAATCTCTTCAATTTTTTCCTTTAGTAAAGAAATCATTTCATTAACTGCCATTTTTTCGTCAATGGGAGTTTCCAAACTACCTCGTTGCACATCTTTAAGGGTGAGATCACTGTCCATATCCAGAGGTTTATCCAAACTCACATCCCGAAAATTAAGTCGACTTTGCATCACTTCAATTTCATCGACGGGGATTCCTAACTTTTGACTGAGGGCTTGAACTCCTGCTTGGCCCATTCGTTCCAGTTCTTCTTTTTGCTTTTGCAGTTGATAAAAAAGCTTTCTTTGATTCGGTGTGGTGCCAATCTTGACCATGGAAAACTGCTTCATCAAGTATTCTTGGATGTAACCCCTGATCCACCAAACAGCATAGGTGATCAGTCTGGCTCCCTTGTAGGGGTTGTACTCTTTCACCGCATGCATCAAACCCACATTTCCCTCTTGGATCAAATCAATCATTTTGGTCCCAAATTTAGAGTACTCAGCAGCCACTTTAACTACAAAGCGCAAGTTGGCCTTGATCAGTTCTTGGGCAGCCTGGGGGTCTTTGGTTTCGAAATAGCGTTTCGCAATTTCAAACTCTTGCTCTTTGGTGAGTAAGCTGTAACGGCGAATTTCATTCAAATAAGTGATCAGGGGGTCCCGAGAGACCAGCCCTTTCTCAGTGAGGGGCACCAGTGTTTTGATGTCGACATTGTCATTTTGTGGAACATCATCGGTTTCTAAGGGTTCTGGTTCAAACCGGGGACTTTCATCAGTTTCCTCATCAACAAGGGTCGCCGTCACCGATTTCGGAGTGGATTTTGAGCCTTTATCCACTTTGGATTTTTTAGGAACAGATGCCTTTTTATTAGCCATACCTTAGCCGAGGTGCTTTTGGAACATTTTGGTCAATGATTCAGAAATCTTTCCTTTAAAGGGCATTAAAATGAAGGGCAGATCCACTTCCACTGAAATTTTAGAGCCTTCAGAAGCGGCACTGACCTTAATTTCAGCTTTAAATTGAGAACCTTTGATAGCACAGGTCTTTTTTGAAGGGTCAAACTGACATTGAATGTTGGCATCAAACTTTTTGAGATCATCACCCTTAGAAAGCACGCTTTGAATGGTCTCAAAGGTTTTATCGGTTGGATGCTTCACGTTATGGTCCACTGTGAACTTAGCCATAAGATCTCCCTATAGAAAATCAAAAATAGTGGTTTTTGACAGGACATACAAGCTATGAGAGCCTAACGCGCATGGCCTCACAAAAATTTGTTAAAGAACTGAAGCGGACCCATTATTGCGGTCAAATACAAAAATCTCTTGTTGGACAAAAAGTTGTCTTGATGGGTTGGGTGAACACTCGACGCGATCATGGCTCTTTGGTGTTCATTGATCTTCGCGATCGCGAAGGCATTTTACAAGTAGTCATTGATCCCAATCAGTTGGCAAATCAAGCAGCCAAGAATTTACGTGGTGAATTCGTGATTGCCCTCGAAGGAATTGTTCGCGCCCGTCCCGAGGGAATGATCAACAGCAAAATTAAAAATGGTGACGTCGAAGTGGAAGCCACTCGCTGTGAAATTTTGAGTGAATCCGCAGTACCACCGTTTCAAATTGATGATGAAAACGTCAATGAAATGTTGCGATTAAAGTATCGTTATTTGGATTTGCGCTCTCCCGTTTTACAAAAAAGTTTGTTGATTAGACACAAAGTCTTACAAATGGTGAGAAAGTTTTTGACTGAAAATAATTTTCTCGAAGTGGAAACACCCATTCTCTATAAAAGCACACCTGAAGGGGCGCGTGATTATCTTGTTCCTTCACGTGTGAATCCAGGGACTTTCTATGCTCTTCCCCAATCTCCGCAAACACTAAAACAGCTTTTGATGATTGCTGGTTACGATCGCTATTTTCAAATTGCCCGTTGTTTTCGAGATGAAGATTTACGAGCTGACCGTCAGCCTGAATTTTCACAAATCGACATTGAGATGAGCTTCATCGATGTGGAAGACATAATTGATGTGAACGAAAGAATGCTCAGAACCATTTGGAAAGAAGTGAAGGGCTTAGATGTGGGATCTATACCAAGAATGACTTACCAAGAGGCCATGGATCGTTATGGATCTGATAAGCCCGACACGCGTTTTGGTTTAGAAATTCAAGATCTCAGCGAAATGGTTAAGAACTCAGGATTTAAAGTTTTTGATGACACTTTAGCTCGTGGAGGCTTTGTCCGTGGCTTGACCTATCCAAAGGGAGGGGCTCTTTCACGTGCCCAGTTGGATAAGTTGACTGACATGGCTAAAAAATCAGGAGCTAAAGGTCTTGTTTGGATCAAGTGGGACGCTGAAGGTGTGAGTTCACCTGTTTCTAAATTTTTCTCCAATGAAAAACTGCAAGACATGATGAAAAAATGTGGAGCTGGCCAGGGTGATGCCGCTCTTATCGTAGCCGATGATTTTGAAGTGATGTGTGCCTCTCTTAATACTCTTCGACTTCACATTGGGCGTGAACTTAAGTTGTACAAAACGGGTGAATATAAATTTTTGTGGGTGGTGGATTTCCCACTTTTGGAGTACTCGCCCGATGATAAGCGCTGGGTGGCTCGACATCATCCATTCACTTCACCCCAGGACGATTACTTTCAAGATCTCATTAATCAAAACGAGAAAAATTATGGCAAGATGTTAGCGAAAGCTTACGATCTTGTATGTAACGGTTATGAAATGGGCGGTGGTAGTATTCGAATCTACCGCAATGAAATTCAGCAAGCGATGTTTAAAGTTCTTGGTATGAGCCCAGAAGAAACCCAAACAAAGTTTGGTTTTTTCTTGGAGGCACTAAAATATGGAACGCCTCCACACGGAGGAATCGCTTGGGGATTGGATCGATTGGTCATGCTTCTTTGTGAAACCGATGCCATTCGGGAAGTCATTGCATTTCCAAAAACTGCCAAGGCCACTTGTTTGATGTCTGATTGTCCAAGCGAAGTAAACAGAGATCAATTGGTGGAAGTGGGTGTTCGATTAAGTCCACAAGCTGAAAAACATCTTGAGGATCAGAAAAAAACACCTCGTCCTTAGTCTTGATTTAGTTGTCAGGTCTCAAGCTGATACAAAATACCACCGACAAATGATTTGAAGCGGATCCTCAAGAATTGAGGGTTCTTTCAAGCACAGGAGGTGCTTATGGAAAAAATCAGCCGTATCATTCCCCCCAGCGCTCGCACCAAAGCCTATGATATCAGTCGTGCTCAACCCGGAAGGCCAGGGGCTCCGCAACTGGGTCGTCCTGAATTTGAACCGGCCTTTGATCGAGTTTTATTGTCTGAAAATCTCACTCAAAGTTTGCAAGACCGAGTCATTGATAATCCCGTGAAGACTGAGACGCTAAAGGCCTATTCAAAACCCACTGAAAATGTGAAGTCAGAAATGATACGCAAAATGACTGATCAATTTTTTATGAAAAAGTCAGATCCTAAAGAAGTCACTCAAGATGGAAATCAGAGCATTTCTGAAGAGATCGTTGATCGAGTGAATCGTTCATCTGATTCCAAAGTAATGCCTGAGTCTTCCAGTGAACTGAGTTGATAAACTCCATTGAGGACCCTTTTTCCAGATTCAGTTCGCTTTGTGATAATAATATTTTGTAAGCCTAAAAAAATAAGTCGACGAATGGCAGGTAAGCCCCATTGAGGAGCACCCATTTGAATCAGCATCTCGAGACGTATTAAAGCCTCTGAAGGGGATTTTGCATGAAGAGTGGCCAAACATCCTTGATGCCCAGTTGCCAACATCATTAAAAAATCTTTGGCCTCACTGCCACGAATTTCACCCATAATAAGGCGGTCAGGTCTAAGCCTGAGAGCTCTTTGTAATAACATCTGTTGATTGATTTCTTTGAGGTGTTCTTCATTTGAAGGGCGAGTCAATAATTTAATTGAAATTTCGTTGGGGGAATGAATCTCAGAACTGTCTTCGATGGAAATAACCCGTTCACTTGGGGGCACAAGTTGCAGTAAGGCGTTAAGTACGGAGGTTTTTCCTGAGCCAGTTTCACCAATGATGAGAACATTCTTTTTTTGATTAACAAGATCTCTTAGTAGTTCAGAATCATTTTCTGAACACCAATCGTGTTGATTCAGCTGATCAAGGGTCCATGGAGATTCGGGGTGTCTTCGAAGAGATAAAACTGAACAATTCCCGGTCAGTGTATCACTGATCAAAGTGACTCGCATTTTATTAAAATGACCCTCTACAAAAGGTTTTTCCAGTGTCAGCTGTTGATGGGATTGTTGTGCAATACGATCCAGTGTATTTTGATAACTAGAGGGAGATAAAAAACCATCATTGTGCTGATAAAGCTTTCCCCTTTTTTCAAACCAAACTGAGTCTGGATTATTCACTAAGATCTCAGTAATTTCAGAATCTTTTAGTAAATTCTCAAGAGGTCCGTAACCTTTAAATTCTTGTAAAAGTCGTTGGCGAACCTCTGTTGATTTTTTAGTACACTCATCCTCTATGATTGAATCCACCGTCTTTTTAGTCTGATGTTCTTCATAATCAACAAAGCGAGCTCCGCTGGCTGATTCGCAGAGTTTGCATATCTGGTTGTAGTTTTCTTGTAATTCTTTAAAATTTAACATCAATTCACCATCAGCTCGGGTTCAACTAAAATGACCAATTCTGACTCATGATTGAGAAACTTTTGACTTGAAAATAAATAGCCTAAAATAGGAATTCGGCTTAAGAAGGGAAGACCTTCACGATTAGAAAGATTCTGATTTCTTAATATTCCGCTGAGAGCCACCATTTGTGATTTCGCCAGATCAAAATGACTGATGACATGACTCCGCTCAACATTAGGAACGCCGTCGACGATAGCAGCTAAATTTGAAACTTCTGTTTCAATGGACAAATTAATACGACCATAGCTATCAGCCTTAGGACGAATTTTCATGCCGACTCCGTATTTAATCCACTGAATATTTTCTGCACGGTATCCTTTAAGGCGAATGGGATAATCTCCGCCAGCATAAAATTGAGCTTCTTCACCACTTCTACCAATCAAGTTGGGACTGGCTAGAGTTTTGACTTCTCCTTTTGCTTCAAGAGCTGAAAGCGTCGCACTCAGAGAATCAATTCCTTTTAATTTGTGGGGCAGGAGTCGATAGTCAATGGAGCTTGGTAATTGAATTCCTAAATACTGTGAACTGGATTTGGAAATCTCAAGAATTTTGATTTTTACTTTAATGGTGGGTTCCGTTTTTAAATATTCTTTTTCTATATTGAGTGGGATACCCAGTTTTCTAAAGTAAAGTTCATAGTCCTTTTTATTTTTTTGATCGGGGTTAATGCCTACTTGTAAGTGAGGCTCAACGCGCACGTGCACGCTGAGTAAGCCTAATTGCTTCAATTCTGCATCTATAATGTTTTGAATTTGTTTTTTGAGATCTTGTCCTAATTGGGCTTTAATAATGAATTCAGAATTGTCATCATTCAATTTTTTGATATGAGACCAGGTTTTCCAGTCATAGATAAGACCTGAAACCACAACCTGTGAAGATTCAAATTCAACTTTTAATCCCGGTGTATTTTTAAAGTAATCTTCGAGTTTATTAAAAAATTCTTTTTGAGAAGATGTAACAACTTGAATAGTTTTTAAGCTATTTCCAATTTTAATTTTTGCAGTACATCTTTTTTTGCCAGTGATGATGATTTGATTTTTGATGCTAGCTAAAAAACATTCATTTTTCTCCACCCACACTTCAGACGAAGTTTTATTTATATTCAAACTTTCACCAACGCTCAAAATTTCTGCGTGTACAATTTGAAATAAAAAAATGAATTGCAAAATAATAAATCTTAATAAGCTTGGTATAATTATAGAACTTCGCATAATCATTCAGCTTTGATGTGCAAAGCCAACAACAACCAAGATTAAATTTATTGAGGGATGACCACCGAAAAGCGGACTACGGCTTCGTCCGGACTACGATTTTCGAACTCAAGCTGAGATTTGTAGTTTTTTAAAAGGGCTTGGCAAATGCTCAAGCCCAATCCTGTTCCAATTGAATGATGCAAAATATTCTCATCAAGAAAAAAGGGCTGGGTGAGCTTAGATGTTTTATTCAGATCAAATTGTGAGACTCTATTCAAGATTTCGACTTTAAATCCAGAATCAATTTTCATGATCGAAAATTCAATAATGGATCCCATGGCGCCAAATTTACTTGAGTTATCAATAAGTCTATTCACGAGTTCATGGGCAACAAAGGAGTCAAAATAGGAAGTTTCTAATTCAGATTTGTAGGATATTTTTTGCTTTTTCTTTTGCAATTGTTCTTGCAGTGCAGTCGGAATTTCTTGAATGATTTGGCTCCACCGGATCTCTGTATTTTTAAGGCGCAGTTGGCCAGTTTCACTGCGCATCAACAGGAGTACGTCTTCAATCAGAAATCTCAGTCGATCCGCACTTTTTTCAACTCTTTGTAGATACTGTGATTGCTCTTCATTAAGTGATGTTTCTTTTAACAAGTGTAAAAAGTTAAGCAGTGAAGTCAGTGGTGTTTTTAACTCATGATTAATAAGAAGCATGAATTGCGTTTTAGCCGCGTCTAAGGTTTTGAGTTCATTGAGAGCCTGTTCCAGCTCTTTATTTTTTTTCTCAAGAGTTTGACCCAGCTCAAATTTTTCTACGGCTTGATCCACAGTTTGTTGTAAATCCACGGGGTCCCATGGTTTTGTCAAATAACGATGTATTTGTCCCTTATTGACCGCTTCAATGACTGAGTCCAGGTCCGTATATCCCGTGAGAAGCAAGCGACTGGCCTTTGGTGCCAATTGAACTGCTTTTTCAAGCATCTCAGAACCTGTCATTTGAGGCATTCTTTGATCAGTTAAAATGACAGCAATTGAATCTGGATCTTGGGCAAGAAACTCAAGAGCTTTCGCACCTGAAGTGGCTTTTAAGACCTTGTATTTCTTACGGAAAAGTCGTTCTAGTGCCTCGACGTTGTCGATTTCGTCATCGACACATAATATCGTATGATTCATCATATAAAGAGGAGTTTAGGACTGAATTCCAGCCTCAGGCAAAGGATTTGTGGTCAAGTTTCTGAATCAATCTGTCGATAAATGAGATTGGAAACTCTAGATTTGAGGAGTTAATTATGTCACGAAATGCTCAAGGATGGTTGTCTCTATTGCTGATTTTGGGATTCAGTTCTCAAGGGTCAGCTACTTTATGGGGCACAGGTCTTTACGGTGGAATGCAAGCTTGTCCTACGGGAGTTCAAGCTGGTGGCGGTGGTTTAAGCCAAAGCGACGAGATGGAAGAAATTCGTGATGAGCAAAAAAATATTGCGGAAGAATTAAAAAAATTAAAAGAAGAACTTAACGGAAAAGACGGGCTTAACACTCAAATCCGTCAGCGTGAGAAGGCTCTCAGAGTTTATGCCAATGATTCTGCTGTGGCTGATTTAAGAAGTCATGTTGTCAGTGGTCGTGCTTGTAGCGCTTGGACAGGTAGTGATGGTGAGCCTGTTTCTGGACCTGCGAGACCTGGAACCTCTACTCAACCTCAACTTGAAAGAGCAGCCTCACTTTCTCGCTCTACTCCTGATGCCGATGTAGTTCCAGAAAAATTATCAGCTTTCAAAGCTGCATCTTGGGCTCAAGTTTGTGATGCCTCAAGTGGTGGAAAAAATGTCAGCTCGCGTGCCTATTGTACGTCCCTCAGTGCTATTCGTACTGCACCCAAAGCCTTGGCTCTCGTGGATGAAAATTCCTGCGTGAATGAAGCTGAGTATTTTAAAAATGCATTGTCTCGTCGTGTGACTGTGGCGGCTGAGATCAAGCGTCTTGAAGCTGAGCGAGATCGTTTAAGAAAAGCTTTTCGAGTGGCCACAAAACAATTTCGTAAAGATCTCAAAGAAGGTGTTTACGATAACGAAGTCACTGAAGGTGATTACTGTTACGAGTGTGATTTCAACAGACGATCTTCATACAAGCGTGAGCCTGACTGGGCTAATGTGGGCGCCAACCTGGCGATGGGTATGTTAGGAATTTATTTAGGTCAAAGACAAACCAGAATGATAGCTCAATATAATTCTGAGCAAGGTTTTCCAACACAAAATTATGCTTCTGTTGGTTATGGATTTCCATTTTTGCTCAATGGGCTTTACGGAGCCATGGGTGGTGGAACTGGAGCTGGGGCCTACGGCTGTGCGCCCACTATGGGTGGTGGTGGAAATTGGAATGGTCATATGGGAATGATGGGACCCTACGGAGCTGGCGGACTTTATCCAGGTGCAAATGGTGGAATGTGGGGATATCCCAATGGAATGTGGGGAAATCCAGCCATGGGTGGAATGTTCAATGCTGGATTCAGCCCTTGGGGCATGAACGGAATGAATCCTTTCGGTGGTGGATTTAATCCCTACGGAATGGGTGCTGCTGGCTTTGGAGTTCCAGCCATGGGCGGGCCGATGATGGGCGGAATGGCTGCCATGGGTGGAGTCGCTATGATGGGCGGAATGCCGATGATGGGCGGAATGCCGATGATGGGCGGAATGGCCGCGATGGGCGGAATGGCCGCGATGGGTGGAATGCCGATGATGGGCGGCAACTATCTTGGTCAACTTCAGATGCAGCAACAAATGATGCAAATGCAAATGCAACAACAACAAATGGTTATGCAGCAGTATAATATGCAGCTTCAAAACGAAATGCGCCGGCAACAAACACTGCAGTCACTCAATATGGAGCTGAGCTCATTGATGATGCGAATTCAGCAGGTCCAATACGGTGGAGGAAGTTTTCTCGGAGCAGGTGGCTCAATCGGTGGATCCATTGGAGTCGGCGGTTCAATCGGAGTGGGTGGTTCGATCGGTATTGGAGTTGGTGCAGGTGGCGGAGTTAATTATAATGGTGGAGGTTCTTACCTTTTCAACCCTGGAGGCGTTCAAGGTGGAGGAGCAGGTTGTGTGGGCTTAAGTTGTAGTCCGACAACTCGTCCTGGTGTTCCTGGAGTGGGAGCTGCAGCCACAGGTCGGTAAGTGATTTTTTAATTATTGATTTTAAGCCCCCTCAATGAAAAAAAGGGGGCTATGTTTTTTAAAGGCCAACATCAAATTCAAAATCTTTATGATAGTCATGTCCATTGGCTTTACACAGGACAAATTCATTCATCTTGGCAGTTACGCGGATTAACGCCTTTACAAATTATAAAGGCTGAACCCAAAGAATTTATGAAGCGTGGAAAATGGATCTACGGGTTTGGTTGGGACGAAGCATTTTGGAATAAAGACACTAAAATTGATCGCCAGTATTTAGATCAAAAATGGCCAGAGACTCCAGTTTTTTTATCTCGCGCGGATGGACATGCCAGTTGGCTCAACTCAGCAGCACTGAAAGAATTAGGTCTCTATCACGAGGCACATACAGGGCACCTAAAAGAATCCGAGCATATTAAAGCCCTTATGGGATTACCTGATTTTAGTTTACAACAAAAATATGAGCAATTGAAAGTGGCGACTCAATTATTTAATCAAGCCGGATTTAGTCATATTCGCGATATGACATCTTCAGTTGAGCAATGGGAGCTCAATAAAAAATTATTTTCTGATTCAAAGCCTGTATTGCATGTCGAGCATTGGTTTGTTTGTGAAACATTAGAAAATCTAAAATTTCAAATAGCAGCAGCCTTAGATTGTCAGCAGACTCAAAATCAATTTATGAAAATGCGCGGAATAAAATTATTTATTGATGGTTCTTTGGGTTCTCACACGGCATTTCTTTCACAAGATTACCAAGGATATGGTGGTCGAGGTCAAATGAATTGGACAGAACAGGATATCGAATCAGCACTGCAAACTGTTTGGAGTTCAGGTCTTGAAATTGCTCTCCACTGCCTAGGAGACGAAGCGGTGGACCGAGTTGTGAAGTGTGCACGTAAAGTTTATAGCCAAGGAATTCAGGGAAAACTCCATCTTGAGCACGTGGAAATTTTAAGAACAGACACCATTCATTTAATGAAACCTTTGCATGTGCACTGCCATTTGCAACCTTGCCACTGGGAATCAGACAAAAACTGGCTTAAAGAAAAACTTCCTGAATTGTGGAAATTTTCATTTCCTTGGTCAGCCTTGGAGAAAAACAAAATCCCATTTTCATTTGGAAGCGATAGTCCCATAGAAAAATCAGATTTTTTTCAAAATTTAAAATCAATCAAGAATGCTGAAGGTGAAGGTCTTTTGCCAACCAAAGAAAATCCAGTCAGGTATCATACCTATCCCTTTAATGATGGTCCCAATTTCACTACGACCATTGAAAATGACCAAGTTATTTCAGTTGAAATTAATTAAAGGGATTTGAATCGATAACTAATGTTTTCTGTGCTGAGTGAGCTATAAAAAAACCAACGGCTAACGATAAAGCTATTCTTGTTACCCAGGGATTGAGCTCTTTCTTTTTAGTGACCGGTAATTTATCAATTGGAATGACTGGTTTTAAGTTAGGTAATTCAGACATAGACTTGGTCATAACTGAGGTGGGAGCTGCTTGAATCATAGATTGTAATTCAGGGTTGTGAATTGGCTTCTTATTAAGAGCATCTAAGATTAAGAAATGTTCTTCCTCAGTAAAGCCTTGAATGAGTTTGTTTTTTAAAAAGTCAGTCATTTGCTCTTCGGTTATTTTACCTGAAAGATACTGAGTAGAAACACCAAATGAGTCCAATGGAGTATCACTAGAAAAAACTGAATAATTTATTTGAAGTGCTAAAATAAAAAATTTAATCATAATTCACCCACTGATTGAAATTGATATTTGATCTTTGAAATTGAATTTTCGTCAGCGAACTGAGCAGGCCCACTTCGTCGGCGATTTTGTAAGACGGCGTAGTAGGGGCCTTCTTTATTTAAAAGTTGTTGAAGTTGATTTTCATTTATAATAACAAAAAATTTCAGTGGATCTTTCGGCGATCTTGCTAAGCGAACTTGTGTTGCCACTTTTTTATTTGCTTTCATGGTTTGCGGGTGAATGGAATAAAGGTTGGCAAAAGCAGTTTTATCCATAAGTCCATCTATGGCATCAGCGTTATTCAATTCGATGGGAGCTGCAATTTGCCCATCTCCCAACATCTGATCAATGGCTTTCGTTTCATTCACTTCTGTAGTAATAGGGTTATCATTTTCTCGTAGAAACCAGCTCAAAAGTCTAAGCACTAAAAAAACTGTGAGGTATTTAATTTTTTCATTCTTTAGTAGCTCGTTTAATTTTAATGTAGTTGTCATAATCAAAACTCCTCTTTTTACTGTGTAATGTTGAATAAGTTTTAAAAATTCCCAAGGCTCCAGCCCATAGACTCATAAATACAATAAGACATAGGGTTAGCTCTATTAAAGCCTGTCCCTTTGAATGATGGCTTTCCAAAGACCCTCCTTAATTGAAACTCGACACTGTGAATTGATGGTTGTTTGAGAAGCTAAATTTAGAATTTTGGGAAATTCATATTGAGTTTGCCAACTTAAAGCAATTGACTGTCGACGTTCAAAATTCAAGTAGGGTGAGTAGGTCGGTGCTAATTTTTGGTCATCAGGTTTTAATGCAAAAACAGCCTGAGGAGCTGGAGCCATTTTGTATTTTATGACAGTCCATCCTAGGCTACTAAGGTAATCATTTTTTATTTTTTTGTTCAATTCAAAGCGGGCTTTTAGAATCCCTTTTTCAGACACATCTTTAGCATTTTTAATGATATTTTTTTGTAGGATATCGAGGGATTTTTGTTGTGACCTTAGATATTTCAAACGTAAATTGAGCAACGGAAGAGCCTCCAATTGGCCTGTGCTAATGGCGATATAAATTTTTTGCTCAGTCATTAAAACATCTTTGCGCAAAAGTAGAGATCGAGGATTGAGTGAAAGCATTTGAGTTATCAAATGGGCATTTTTCTTTTGAATTTGAATAAGTGATTCTCTGCACTGATCAACCCAAATCGATTTCTGGAATTGAATTGTCATCAAAGCGTAAGAAAGTAAGACAGTCATTAAGAGTGCAGGAAAAAGAAACACGAAGCCAATTAAAGCAATTCCTTGGTTATTAAATCCGAGATTTGTAATTGAGATTGAATTCATATTTTTTGAGTAATTTAAGTCGCACTTTAATTTTACCACTTTGAATTGGATATCCCGGCTTGAGTTCCAAGTTGGAAACTTGAAACCAAGTGCTTGTTCTTTGTTGTGAACTTTGAAATTGCCGACTGCAAAAATCGGCTCTGTGACTTTGAAGACATAAAACACTTTCCCTAAATTGGTAACGAAGCGTAGAGAAAGCTTGAAAAATCGAAATTCCTGACAAACACAGGATAAATAAGCTAATAAGTAGTGGTAAGACGAACAGTCCTTCAATTGTGACTTGGCCTTGGATCCCATTATTTTGTGTCCGAGGATTTGTCTTCAGAGTTAGCTCCTTGCATGAAGTCGTTAAAATCTTTTTTGGAGTAAGCTTTGGCGTCTACTTTTTCTGTTTTTAAGGTATGACTTTCGCCACCCAAGGACCGGGCCACGTTGGCAAATTGAACATTTATATTTTTACTGAGTGTGCGAACAACAGCGACGGAACTAACAGCAATAAGGCAAATTAAGACTAGATACTCAACTAAGCTTTGTCCGGATTGATTCAATTTCATAAGAAAAACCCCCTGGCTTCGGGGGTTTTGCAAAACAAGATTCAACAGTAGTTGGAAATAAAGAGGTTTAAAGAATCAACTGTCCGGGTAAATGTCCGAGACTAGCGCTTTTTAGTTTTTAACTTAACTGCAGGTTTAACAGCTGGCTTGGCTTTAGCTGCTACAGGTGCCTTGGCTTTAGCTGCGGGTTTGGCAGCAGCAGGTTTAGCTTTAACGGCAACTGGTGCTTTGGTTTTTGGGGCTGGCTTCTTATCAGCTAATTTAAGTTTAACTGGAGCTGGAGTGGCCATTTTAACTTCGAGCTTGGCTGGTTTAGTTTTCTTTTGAGCTTGGTGAGCAATGGCCTTTTCCAATTTAGCGGCTTCTTTGGCTTCCTTTTTCATCATGGCTTTTTTCATTTTTCGATCTTCGATGATGCGATTTAAAATATCGTAGGCTTCTTTTTGAAGATCATTTTCAAAAATGAAACGATAAAATCCTTCAATTTCAGGTGATTGGCGAAATTTTTTAACTGACGTGGGAAGACTGTCAGATTGAACGAAATCGATTGAAGCACCATCTTTTGAAAGCTTAACTTTTTCAGCCATTGCGAATCCCCTTGTTGCCCGGACAATAGGCTAAGGCAGGAAGAAGGGTCAAGTTTTCTTTTTATGTTAAAGGGTTGAATTTCTTCACTAAATCGCTATATCTGAGAGGGGGGCGAAATTGGCAGAGCAATTCCTACTATTAAATGGAAAAGAAGTCGCGGATTCAATGAAAGCAACTCTCCGCCAGCGAGTGGAGGCTTTTTTCAAAATTCACCAAAGAAAGCCTGAACTGCATGTCATTTTAGTCGGGCAAGATCCCGCCAGCCAAATTTATGTCAGCCACAAGGAGAAAGCTTGCCAAGAAGTGGGGATCCTATCAGAGGTTTGGAGGTTTTCCGAGAATGTTCAATTTTTAGATTTAAAAAACCACGTTGAAAAACTTGTTGATAACCCCAATGTGGACGGAATTTTAGTTCAAATGCCACTTCCTCAACATGTGGATGCACAAGCCCTATTGAGCTTAATTCCAAAATCTAAAGATGTGGATGGTTTCTCAGAGGCGGCCATGGGATCTTTAGTTTTAAATCGACCTCAGGCTGTGGCCTGCACACCAGCCGGCGTTATGGAAATTTTGAAATATTATAAAATTTCCATTGAAGGAATAAATGCCGTGGTCATAGGTCGAAGCCAAATTGTAGGGCGACCCATGGCTTTGTTACTTATCAATGCCGGGGCGACAGTCACGGTTTGCCACTCAAAAACAGTTAATTTAGCCAATCATTTAAAACAGGCTGATTTGGTTGTGGTGGCAGCTGGTCAGCCCCAGTTTTTAAAAACATCTGATTTTAAAAAAGGGGCCATTGTCATTGATGTGGGAATCCACCGAAATTCACAAGGAAAAGTCATCGGTGATGTGGATTTGTCAGGTAAAGAAACTCATTTAAAAGCAGCGACCCCAGTTCCAGGGGGTGTAGGTCCTATGACGATTGCCCTGCTTTTGCAGAATACAATTAAATTAGCTGAGTTTCGTCAGGAGAAAAAGTGACAACGGAAGTTCTAAAAAATGTTTGGTATGGCTGTGCTCTCAGCTCGGACTTGCCTTTAGGTAAAATGAAATCTTTGGTTTTAGCTGGTGAACCTGTGGTTCTAGCGCGACAAACAAATGGTCAAGTATTTGCCTTGCGAAATATTTGCCCTCACCGTGGAATTCCTTTTTCTTTCGGGCGAGTGGTGAAAGATCAAATTGAGTGTCCCTACCATGGCTGGAAATTCAATTCACAAGGTATTTGCACCGAGATTCCCTCTTTATGCTCAGATCAAAATTTAGATTGTTCAAAAATCAAAGTGAAAAACTATCCAATTAAAGAATCTCACGGGATTATTTGGATTTATTTATTTGATAAAGAAAAACCCATGTCTGAAGATTTGGCTCCACAGCCGCCTGAATTGCCTAATTTTGAAAATTCAGCAAAGCCTCAAATCATAACTCAGGCTGTTTTTCCATGTCATATTGATCACGCCGTGATTGGTCTGATGGATCCTGCTCATGGTCCTTACGTTCACAAATCTTGGTTTTGGAGATCGGAGCGCAGTTCCTATGAGAAAAGAAAAAATTTTGCACCAGTGAATTTTGGTTTTCAGATGGTTCGGCATCAACCCTCAAAAAATTCGAAGGCCTATAAAATTTTAGGTGGACAGCCCACCACTGAAATCACCTTTCAAATTCCAGGTTGTCGAGTGGAGCATATTCAAGTGGGTCAGGGAAATGTCATCAGCTTAACTGTGCTGAGCCCAATCAGTGATAAAGAAACTCAAGTCTATTCAGTTCTGTATTGGGATAGGCCATGGTTAAACGTAGTGAAGCCGCTCATTCGTGCCTTTGCTAATCGATTTTTATTTCAAGACTATGAGGCGGTCAAAAATCAACAGGAGGGTTTAAAATATGATCCTTCGCTGATGCTGATCAAAGATGCCGATACTCAAGCCAAATGGTATTATCAACTTAAAACTGAGTGGCTTCAACATGCCAGTCAGAATAGAGAATTTAAAAATCCAATAATGCCGACACAGCTGAGTTGGAGAAGCTAGTTTGATAAATTTTATAACTGTTTTCAGTTTATTCCTAGGCTTCAATTCTTTATCTAAAGCTGTGACTCTCGAATATTTAAGTCGTCAAAAGTTTTCAGATAGTGAATTGCCAGATGGTTCAAAACTTGGGGGGATTTCGCAAATCCAAGTCGACAATCAAGAATTGATAGCCATCACAGATGATCGAGGTCGTTTTGGAGGACCTCGAATTTTAAAATTTAAAATAAATTATAATTTTAAAAAAAATTCCAAACCCCTCGAGTTTTTGAATTCTCAAAAAATACCTTTACCAAAAGATTACAAAATTGCAGATATGGAGTCTTTTTATAAATTGAAAGACGGCCGATATATTTTGAGTTCAGAGGGAGATTGGAACCAAAAACCTAGAGTCATGCCTTTTGTCGGAATATGGGATGGAAGTAAAAAATGGACAGAATTTTTTAAATTGCCGGCGGAGTTCATGCCAGAGAAGACTGGGCTTCAAAAAAAAGGTCTTAGAAATAATTTAGGCTTTGAAGGTCTATCTGTATCAAAAGATGAAAAACAAGTTTGGCTGTGGAGTGAATCTTCTTTACTGCAGTCCACCAGTGGAGACATCGAAGTACTGGAGTACTCAACATTTAACTTAAAGAAACCATCTTCCCGTTTTTTTTACAAGAGAGAAAAACCTCAGTCGACTAATGAAATTTTTCGTGGTGTGAGTGAAGCTATTTCTGTCGACAAAGATCGTTTCCTTGTTCTTGAGAGATCCTTAGAAGTGACGGCCACTAAAGGTAGAGAAATTAAAGCAGGTTTGTTTTTATACAATAAGAACCATCAGTCTAAAATTAAGCTTTATCACCTTGATGGAGATTATGCCGGTAATTGGGAAGGACTAAGCTTACAATTGGAGCCACAAAGTGTGAACACTCACATATTAATTATAGCGTCAGACAATAATTTTGAATCAGGAACTCCAACTGAATTTTTATTTTTTAGGTACACACCATGACTGTTTGGACAGTAAAAAATGAAGCGGCTTACAGAGTTAAACTTCGACACCCTTGGGTCTATCGCGACGAAATTAAAAAGGCAGCCTCTTTGCCTCACCCTGGGGCTCCTGTGGAGTTGCAAAACGAAAAAGGAGAAGTGATTGCTCGAGGCTATGGAAATATTGAGAGTAAGCTCTCATTTCGTGCTTTGAGTTACGGTTCTGAATCGGGAAATCCCACTTCGGAAGAGTCCGTTTTGTACAAACTGATTCGAGCTTGGACACAAAAGCGTGAATTAGGATTTTTATCTAGCCTGCGCATTTGTTTTGGAGAAGGCGACCAACTCCCAGGCCTTGTGATCGATTTTTACGAGGTGGGTGGCGAAACGCCAGCTCAAGCCTTAGCTGTACAGGTACTGACAGCTGGAATGGATTCAATCTTGAGAAAAGCTCCTGATCTATTTAAAAATTTAATTGATCGGGCCTATGAAAAAAAACTTTGTCCCTACTCTTGGGAAAAAACAGCACTCATTTTTAGAAATGACGTTCGAGTCCGCGAACTTGAAGGCTTGAGAAAAGAAGAGCCCCGTTTTGCGCAAACAGTTCGTGAAGTGAATTGGTCGCGAGCTCCTGTGCTGCTGAATTCTTATGATTGGAATTCGCAAATCAGTCTTTTTTGTGACCTCTATCAGGGCCAAAAAACAGGACTTTTTTTAGATCAGTCTCATAATATTTCCACAGTTCTTCGGTTTTTAAATTTGAATCACAAACAGAAAAATTTAAAAGTTTTGGACCTGTGTTCCTACGTGGGGCATTGGTCAGCCCAATTCGCAGACTGGGGACTTAAAAATAAGACAGATATTGAGATCACCCAGATGGATATTTCCGCTCAGGCTTTGGGTTTTGCAAAAGACAATGCCTCCAGTGCTAAATCCATTGAAGTGATTCAGCAAGATGTTCTCGAGGATTGGTCTTTAACTGAAAAGTCCTTTGATGTTGTAATTGCAGACCCTCCTGCATTCGTAAAGTCCGCTAAAGACATCGACAAGGGACTTTCGGCTTACATTCGACTTAACTCGGAGGCCATCAAGCGCGTTAAAGTAGGTGGCTATTTGGTGGCCTGTTCGTGTTCAGGGCTCGTTACTAAAGATGCCTTTGATCAGGCCATTTCAAAGTCTTTTATTCGATCTGGCCGAAGAGGAAATCTTATTCTTCGAGGTGGAAATGCCTGGGACCACACGGCTCTTTTGGAATTCCCAGAAGGTCAGTATCTCAAAATGAGTCTTTTCAAAGTGAATTGATCACCACCGTTAATAATTCACTCAAAATTCGGCAAGAAATGTCACAGAATTTCAAAATGAGAATTAGCAGGTCTCCATCAAATTAAGCGACCTCTACACAAGTTAAGATTGGCACAAAGGCTGCTAAGTCTTCTTAGTAGAGGTTTAGATTATGGAAAGGTCATTTTTAAATGCAGTGTTTGGTATCGTAGCCATAGCCCTGTTTCTCAGCTTTCTCATTTTGAAACCACAGGAACAGAAGGCCGCCTCTTTTGTTGATGAAATTTTCACTGTTAACATGCCAAGACCAGTCAAAGACTTCTTACTGGGTTTTAGCCTCGAGGGTAGAAAAATAATTCGTGAAATTGAAGATTTAAATGGAGCAAAAAAACCACAAAAAGTAAGCGCACCTGTCAGCACCAAAAATGGAACAAAAGCATCAGTTGAAACTAAAAAAACAGCAGCTGAGAAAAAACGTGATGAAAATCGAAGACGTGAATACTTAGCTAAGCAAGCTGAAATTCGGAATTTTAGACTACGAGTCGTGAGCGAGTCTGAGCGATACCGCAAAGAATTGGTTCGCCGTGAATTAGATAAGTTGAACCGAGAGAGCCAGATGCTAGAGCAGTTTGTTGGCGAGTTTCAAAAACAAAGCAACTCGGCTGAAAAGTTTGAACCAGAAGATCAGCCTGAGAAAGAAAAGTTGACGGCGGATCAATGGAAAAGTTTAGTTTTATCTCAACCCTCTCAAGAAAATATTTTGCGGTTAGTTGAGGCTTTAAAAAAAGATGAAATTGATAACGTTAGCTTTATTGAAATTGCAACCACACTTATTCGTGACAATTCAGAGGAAAAAAAGAAGTTGGGTGTCATGGCACTCACTGCCAGTTTAAGTGTTGAGAGTTTCTCCGCTGCGGTTAAATTACAAGGTTCATTGTCAGGTTCGTTGCAAAAAATCGTTCAAGATTATCTATTCAGTTACAACCGTATTCAGGGAATTGCAATTTTGGATCAAGCCCTCAAATCCTCTGATATCGAAGTTCGGACGGCAGCTGCAGATATGATTTCTCGGGCCGTCACGGCCATTCGCTCAGGTCAGCCTTTATTTTCAAGCTCGACGGGTCGAGGTTCACGAGGTGAAGCCTCATCATCCACAACCTTGGATTCCTATCGTCGTTTGCTCCCAACACTTCAATGGCTTATGACAAATCCTAATTTAGGCCTTACACAGTGGGCCCAGAGCTTACTTTCTCAGTTGCAGTCTTCAAGTACTCCCGCCTAAAATTGAGAGGTGATTTGCAGAACGCTAACCATTTTATTTTTAACAATTCAGGTTTTCGCCTATAAACTTCCTACCGGTTTAGCTACTTCTGACTCCAAAAGAATTTTAGATCGATTCGGTGCTGCTTTTCTAGTGAAACAACCTCACTTTAATAAACACGAAGAGTCTTTGAAAGCTCACGTGCATGGTTCAGTCAGTGTGATTG
>JBKDFX010000023.1:0-2930 GCA_046336825.1 Bdellovibrionales bacterium
ATTTCTGGTCTGGCGAAAAGTGCCGACGTTGCCTATCCTGATTCTGTTCCATATCGCTTCACTCCTTTGACGCAATACTGGGATTAAATCATCCACTAAATGCTCGCGTCAAAAGTCCGATTAACAAAAAAGCGGGACAAACACATCAATCTCTCGCATTTTCATTACTGACTGCTCGGGTGTGTAATTCACTCTTGCCATATATTTCATCTCCCTTTTTGGTTTATACCAGTCCGATTGGGCCTGGATCAACTTTCGGGGGGCACGTCAGTATCACGTGCCAAGCGTAGATTAGTTTTAACTCGTTCGCTTCAGCGACCTACTCCAAGCACCAGACCTCGTCGGTGGAGTGTACAACGACAATCTCATGATGAGTTCATTGGATATGCGTATAAGTTTACCGAAGAAATTGCCATTGTAGATCCAGGATAATCAGATCCTGAGTTGATGTTATTTGTGTTTAAGCTCGATCTTGTCGTCGTTTTTTTCGAACCCTTACGAGAGAACCGCAACTTTTCTTGCACCACTTTACGTTGGATCGACCGATAAAGAAGTGTCGGCAATCAGGGTTCTTGCATCTCTTGAGTCCATCCAGCCACCCGAGTGAAACCATATTTGAAAACATATAAGAAGCGAATACGGTTGGTGGTGGTTTGTGTGGGATGTGCGCGACAAAGATCGCCGCAAGCTTCCTATTTGCTGGCATCACATGACATTGATGGCCCACGACGCAAATATTTCTATTTAGAGTATTGAGCAAAGCCGGCGACGCGCCGCTTTTTTGATACTCGTCCATGCACCAGTAAATGAATTTGTCGTGCTCCATTTGGATCTGGTCGCGGCCTTCTAAGTTTGAAGCGTGGTTATTTGCACCTTCGATCAGATAAGACGCATAGCTTTTGTCATATCTAATCGGCGGTTTTCTTTCAGTTTTTCCTGTTCTGTCGGTCTGCACGACATAGAAGCAGTCCTGTAACACTTTTTCCATTAATTCCCCATCTTGAAGGTGTAACACCTTTGATGCTTATATCATGTTACATCAATTTTGCTAGGAGGAAAGATGCGATTCGCATTGGTAAATGGAGTAAAGACAGAAGCTGAAAAGGGACTTACTGGAGTTTGCCAGGGCTGCGCACAGCCGATGACTCCCGTTTGCGGAATCAAGAAAGCGAAGCACTGGCGACACAAAGTTGACTGCGAGTGTGATCGCTGGTGGGAAAATGAAACTGAATGGCATCGGAACTGGAAGAACTGCTTCCCTAAGGAGTGGCAGGAAATCAGGCATCGAGATTCATCCAGTAACGAGTGGCACATCTCCGATGTTAGAACTAATCAAGGACATTTCCTAGAGCTTCAACACTCTTATTTGAAGCCCGATGAGCGAGCTGCTCGAAATTCATTTTATGCAGAGAAGTTGGTATGGATCGTTGATGGTCTCGCCCGAAAAAGTGATTGGAAAAAAATGGAGGACTGTTTGAAGCGATCTCAGCAGTTCTTTCGTGAATTGAATTTATTCAGGCTTCCGGCTGATGTAGCAAATGTCTCTTTGTTCAACGATTGGAACGAATGCAGAGTTCCAGTCTTTTTCGATTTCGGTACGGATCGGCATCTATGTTGTCTTCTTCCTAAGAGTTCAAAGGGTCACTTCTATGTAGTGCCGATGTCAAGAAATGAGTTTGTAAGACTTCATAATGGCGAAGCAATTAGTGGCAGAAGCTTCTCGGATTGGATCTCGTATTTTGCGATGCGAATATTTGCTTGGGAAAATCCTGAAGCGTTTGCTGCTCTCCAGAAATCAAAAGAGGCAAATCAAATTCAAAGTCCACATTCGGCTCCGCAAATAACGAGAAGATATTCTCCTGGGTTTCGGATGAGTGATCTCAACAATTTACTGAGGCCCCGCCCAGCATTTCGACGGCGTAGTCGTAGGCTTTAGCCGAGATGATTGTGCCAATTCTTGCGTGATACCTAACCAATATGGATAATTTAAATTGAATAGGATGTAGATATGAAGAACCTGATTTTTTTGATTGTAGCAAGTGGTTTCACTTTGTTTGGCTGTGAGACCATGAAGGTGGCTTCAAGGCCAAAAGAAATCCGAGGCGCTGAGTGTTTGGAGTCTCCTTACATGAAGGTATTCCAAGTTGTAGATGAAGGAATCCTCGCGCACATTTGTCCTTTGAACTATCCGAGCTATTACGACAACACCTTTGAAGCATGCTCGGTCAAGGGTGATACCGTTTTTATGGAAGTTCCAAAGAAGCAAAATGACTTTGTGGATGATCAAAAGATTACGCTCGAGAAAAATCAGTGCTTCGTAGGCAATGGAACGTATAGCTACACAAGTGCTGACGGGAGACGAAGAACTGTTCGCAATATAGTTGTGGTTACAGATGAGAGTCCGTCGCCAGACAAGAAATGAAGGGCTAGATGCCCTTCAAAGAATAGTTCAGCTTTATTTTTCGATCAGGTTTTCAATTGATTGAGAATTGTAATAGGTCGACCCATTGTCGAAACTCAGAATTGTCCCTTCGCTAGCCTCCTCTGACTCGTAGTCTGCAAGAGCACAACGCCAACCTACTGGATCATTTTCTTTCATAAGTTTAACAGTATCGAATTCCATCCAACCAACTTTGGTAGTTTCAGGATAAATTTGACGGACAGATTCCTCGAACAGTTCTCCGAGATCGACGGGCTCAAGCTCGGTTTCAAGAATGTGCTGAACGACCCATTCAATTCCCCATTCGCATCCAACACCAGGAACGAGGCGCATGAGATCATCAGATCCGCATTTGGTGCAGCGGCCAGTTGGGCATTCTATGTAGTCGCTGTAGCAAAATGGAATTGAGCGTTTGTAAGCGAGTTCTTCGAGTTGTTTTTTGATTTCGATTTGCATAATAGCTCCCTTGGTTCTTGGTTGTGTTTGTGCC
>JBKDFX010000024.1:0-6491 GCA_046336825.1 Bdellovibrionales bacterium
CATTTATTTTTCTCCAATGATGCTTTGATAACAAACCGACTGAAAGGCTGACCCTCTATCATTTCAGTTGAAGTTTTTTCTAAAAATACATTTTTAAATAAGACATTTCGAGTCATTTCATCTTGAAACTGATTCACATCAATTTCGCTTTGAGCAGTCCCCTCGATTTTAATTTCACCTTCAACCATATCGATGGCAGTAAACCACATTCGGTCTCTCAAATAGCTTTGCATAAGATCTAACGCTTTTATCTCAGCTAATCGGCCGAGAGTAATTTTTTTCAGAGCGTCGATTCGCATTTGGACGTTATTTTCGTCTTCCTTGATTTTACTGATTTCAGCCACAATGTTAGCTTCTTTTTGATTAAACACTCGAAGCTCTTCGATCTGTTGATTCAAACTGATCATTCTGGCCACCATTTTAGGCTTAGCCTGACTTGCATAAATATATAAAATGACAGGCCCAACTATAAAAAAAACTATATTTGTTAAAGCTCTTTTTTGAATTTGGTCATCTGATCCAGAGCCTGCACTGTCAATTGTTCCATCCGCAGATATTGCACTTGTTCTAAGGTTGATCTTAACCATTAAGAATCCCCTGTTCGCAAACCAAGCCCCAATACAACAGAAACAAATGGCGCTATTTGCTGCATGTAGGATGTGTTGAGTTTTTTCCCAGAGGCCACTTTTCTAAATGGGTTAAGAGCTTCAAATGGAGACTCTAAGGTTTTTGACATTCCATCAATAAGTCCTGGGGTTAAACTTCCACCTCCAGTGAAATAGACTTTATTTATTTTTAATCCCTGATTTGTCACTTTTAAAAAATCAAGTGTGCTTCTTATTTCATCTATAATTTGTTCGTTAACCTGAGTAATTGTCTGAGAGACACCTTCTGGCACTTCTTGCCCCTTAGATGCACTCAACTTAAGAGACTCGGCCTCTTGATAAGTCAGTCCGAAATTTTTTGATAATTCAGCATTGTAGGTATTTCCACCCACGGGTACATCACGACAGAAAGTCACTTCACCATTTTCAATGGCTACAAAGTTTGTAACCTGAGAACCAATATTGAGAACGATAAATGAAGATCCAGGCTCTTTTCCGTAATTAAATTCAAAAATGTTTGCAAGAGCAAATCCTGAAACATCGACAATTGTGGCGTCAATACCACCTGCCTGAACCGAGTTGACATATTGTCGTAAAACTTCGTTTTGTGCCGCAATCAATAAAATATCAATAGTCTCAGGTGAAGAAATAAATGGAAGAATATGATGGCTCAATGAAACGTTGTTAATATCAAATGGTATGTGTTGTTCAGCTTCAAATCTGAGTTGCTCTTTTATTAGTTTAGGATCAACACGAGGAATAGAAATTCTCTTGATAAAAACAGACGTGCCCCAAAGACCTATGGCCGCTGCTTTACGATTGGATTTAAGATCTTTTGTCATTTTAGCAATGGCTGAAGCCACTCGAGAAGAATCAATAATTTCACCACCTCCCATAGTTCCTGAGGGAAGTGGCACCATCATAAAGCTTTGCAAAGTCGCTCGGTTGCGAGAAACATCAAGCTCGCAAATCTTAACGCTTGTCGATCCAATATCGATTCCAAGTAACTTTTTCGCACCAAAAAACATAGGCATCCATGCCAGTGGCAAATTAGTTCAATTTTGAGGGAATTCTTCCCTATTCTCTATTGTTTGATTTGTTCAAAAGCGTGTCAAATGGCTAGTCTAAACCAGGCAAGAATAGACTTAGGTAGTGCTGTGCTAAAGTCTGGCCTTGAAATATGGACAGCAAAGCCCCTAACGCTAAATAGGGGCCAAAAGGTATGGCTGTCTTGAGACCTTCCTTGCTTTTTATCGCAACTGCTATTCCAACTATACTTCCAATAATGGCGGACGAAGTTATAACAAATGGAATGACTTTCCATCCGAGTACGGCTCCGATCCAAGCTAGGAGCTTAATATCTCCACCACCGAGGCCCTCTTTTTTTGAGTAAACGAGGTAAAAGTAAGCTAAAAGCCATAGAAATCCACCCCCGACTAGAACACCAATGAATGATTCTAGAAAGCTTCTGTCAGGATTGAGGGCTGCTCCTACGAGTCCAATAACAACTCCCCCCAAAGTGAACTCATCTGGCAAAATCATATGATCAAAATCAATGAAAGATACGACGACAAGCATCCAGCAAAAAATTGAATATTCCAATGTCAGCCAAGAAAATCCATAATAGAAATAGCAAAGTGAAAACAAGACTCCAGTCAGTAGCTCGACGACTACGTAACGAAAAGAATAGGGAGCCTGACATTGACGGCAACGACCTCGAAGTAAAAACCAACTGAGTACAGGTATATTGTCGTACCATTTTACAACAGCACCACACTCTTTACAGCGCGAGCGATCCCAAGCCCATGGTTGATTCTTTGGCAATCGATAGATAAGCAGATTGGCGAAGCTTCCCAGCATGAGGCCAAATAAAAAAAATAGCATCCCGGGCAAACCAAAAACTTCTGGATTTGTTAAATCAACCAATGTCTTTCCTTCGCCAAACAAGAAGACTTAAAGTCAGTAAAATTAAAATCCAGGAAAGATAATGGGTGAGCATCAAAACAAAGCTTTCAGAAGAAATACCATTTTCTATAAAATAAAAACTTTTCCAGTTATAATGATCAAATCTTGGAACAACCTTTGCAAAAAATTGAAACCACAAGGGATTTTCTTTCGTCTCTGGATTTCTGACGAGAAACTCGATGCTCTCAATAGCATGTCCTAATAAATAAACACATACGCCTATCAATGAAGCAAGAACAGGTCTTAATGACAGACCCATAAAAAAGGAAACTGACATCAAAACTAATGTTTTTAGAAGTATCTGAATGTTAATGAAAACAAAACTTCGAGAGGAGAATTCATCAATTGCAAGGAAGTATAAAACTAATGAGAGAATCAAACCTGTTATTGATTGAAAAAAGGTAAGCCCAAGCCACTTACCAATTAAAAAAGTTGATCTCGACACTGGACGGGTCAACACGATTTGACAAGTTCTTAGCTCAATTTCTCGATTAATGAGACTGGAACTAGCAAATAATCCAATTCCTAAAAGCACCAACTCTATTCCTAAGGTTCCTATATTGAAAAGTATTCTTAATTGTTCAAGAAATGAGAGCTTGCCAAGGAGATAGCTGAGAGCCACCAACAGCCCTGCTGTTACAATACCAACCACAAAAAACTTTTCTCGGATAAGTTCTCGAACAGTTGTAATTGTAAGGGTAAAAATTTTCTTTATCATTTTTTTAAACCCGCCTTCACTGCCGCAAAAGCTTGCTCTAAAGTCTGATATTGATTTTGAAATTCATTTAATTTTCCAGAATGCAAAATATGTCCATGATGTATAATAACTAAGTTTTCACACAGTTCCTCAACATCCTCTAGTAGATGCGATGAAAAGAATAAAGTTTTCCCCTGAGCCTTAAGCTCCTTCAAAATATTTTTCACCAACAGTCGGCCATCAGGGTCTAATCCAGACATGGGCTCATCCAAAATAAGCAAATCAGGATTATGGATTAAGGCTTGCGCAAGCCCTGCTCTTTGGAGCATTCCTTTTGAAAACTTACGCATCACTTTGTGTCGAGCATCAAACAACCCGACTAGTTTAAGGACCTCTTCTGCTCGGGCTGCAAACCCCTTTGAAGAGGGAAAGGTCAGGTCCCAATGAAATTTGAGAAAATCCCAAGCTGATAAGAACTCATACAGGTAAGGCCTTTCAGGCAAATATCCAATTCTTTTACGACTTTCAACACTCAGATTTTCTCCAAAAAATTCAATCTTTCCCGAGTCTGCGTTGAGAAACTCGAGAATACACTTAAGACTTGTTGTCTTTCCTGCACCATTATTACCAACAAAACCACAGGCTTGCCCCATGGGGACTTGGAAGCTCACGTCAAATAAAACCTGAACTTTTCCCATGAATTGGCCGGGCAAAAATTTAACTAATTTTTCAACATTTATGGCATTCATAAAACGATTGTGTTTTCCAAAGGTGAAGTTTTCATTTTTGCTTCTCTTGCTATTTTCAATGCTAAAACAAAAGCTTCTGCTGTGTCACTTTCTGTTAAACAAGGGATGTTGAGATCTGTACAAGCTCGACGAATGTCGAAACTGGCCTCTATCGCCATTCGTCCAGTTGTTGTGTTAATGACAAAAGCCACCTGTCCTTGACGAATTCTGTCCACACAGTGCGGACGCCCCTCGTGGACCTTACGAAGACTTACACAATTCAGGCCTGCATCGTTTAGAAATTGAGCCGTTCCTGAAGTCGCAGAAATTCTGTAACCACTTTTAACCAATTGTTGAATGACCGGCAGCATTTGAGCTTTGTCTTTTTCTCGCAAGGAAACAAAAACTTCACCCTCTAGAGGAAGTCGATAGGAACTTGTGATAAAGGCCTTCATTAAAGCTTCGGCATAATGATCACCTCGCCCCATGGTCTCACCTGTTGATTTCATTTCTGGTCCTAAAATAGAGTCAGCTTCTGGAAATTTTTTGAATGGAAAGGCGACGCCTTTGACTGACACTTTCTTCGTATTTTTCCAGTTATAGTTGGAAGTTTTTAAATCTTGAGATTTTTTACCTAAAACTGCGGCAACCCCTAAATCAATCAATGGAATTCCTGTTGCTTTTGCAACAAATGGGAGTGATCGACTGCTTCGAGGATTAGCTTCCAGCACATAGATAATGTCATTTTTAATTGCCAACTGAAGGTTCAGGTGACCAATAACTCCTAATTTTTCTGCGAGTTGAACTGACACCTTCTCAACTTGCTGGCAAGTTTCTTCACGAAGTCGCTGGGGTGGCAAGACTCCCATACTGTCACCTGAGTGAACTCCTGCGGCTTCAATGTGCTCAACAATTCCACCAATTACAGTCCAATCAGAACCTCGCACTAAATCCACATCAACTTCAAGTGCACTTATTAAAAATTGATCTATCAGGCAGGGCCTTTCTTTTGAAATAGCGTCAGAGTGCCTATCAAAGTAGGATTCAAGTTCTTCCCGATTTTCTACAACTTCCATTCGACGACCACCCAACACATAACTGGGCCTGAGCATCATGGGATATCCGATCTCCGCCTCAGCATTTAGAGCTGTTTCAAAATCATAAGCCATGGCGGCTTTAGGAATCTGCAATCCTAAATCTCGACAGAGTTTGGCAAAATGACCACGATCTTCAGCATCGTCGATTGTTTCTAATGAACTCCCAAGTAGTGGAATCCCCTGCTTGACCAAATCCACTGCCATGTTGAGGGGAGTCTGACCACCCAATTGCGCGACAAATCCTGTAGGTTTAAATACATTAGAAACTTCAAGTAATGATTCTGTTGTTAAAGGCTCAAATACTAAATCATCAGCAGTATCATAATCAGTAGAGACTGTTTCAGGATTTGAATTGACCATAATGGTTCTCAGGCCATTTTTCTTAAAGGCCTTGACCCCGCGGACACAACTGTAATCAAACTCGATACCTTGGCCTATTCGATTAGGCCCGCTTCCAATAACTAAAACTGAATTTTTAGCTTCACGTTGTATTTGATTTTGGGAATTATAGGTTGAATAAAAATAAGGAGTCGAAGACTCAAACTCACCCGCGCAAGTATCCACTTGCAGAAAAGAGGGCCTAATACCCAAGCGCCATCTTTCTTCACGAACCCATTTCTCATCTTTTTTTATGAGGTGACCAATTCGAGCATCTGAAAAACCTTTTTGTTTTGCTAATTTTAAAAAACCTTCTGAGTCTTTTCGAAAATCAAGAGATATCTTTTTTTCAAAATCAATAAGGCTTTGTAATTGCTCTAAAAACCAAGGCGTAATTTGTGTCCACTGCTGGAGATCTTGCAAACTGTGACCATGCCGAAAAGCTTGAAGAATGTGCCATATTCTTTTTGAGTTAGGGTAGGACACTCTATCGACCTGGAAATTAACTTCAGGTATAGCTTGGGGATCGAACTCCAGAGCCTGAAGACCTTTCATGAACGATTCTTGAAAAGTTCTACCTATTGCCATGACCTCACCCACACTTTTCATTTGTGTCGAAAGTAAGTCTCGGCTTCCAAGAAATTTTTCAAAAGCAAATCGTGGAAATTTTGTCACTACGTAATCGAGAGCAGGCTCAAAGCAAGCGGGAGTTGTCTTAGTAATATCATTTTGAATTTCATCCAATCGATATCCAATAGCCAAGAGAGCTGCAATTTTAGCTATTGGAAAACCAGTGGCCTTGCTGGCCAATGCTGACGAACGGCTGACTCGAGGATTCATTTCAATCACGACTCTTTGACCTGTTTGTGGATGAGTCGCAAATTGAATATTAGCACCGCCTGTTTCAAGTCCCACCCGATTGATGATTTTTTGAGCTTCATCACGCATGGCTTGGTACTCACGATCATTTAGAGTCTGCTGGGGGGCAACTGTAATACTGTCACCCGTATGCACTCCACAG
>JBKDFX010000025.1:0-7561 GCA_046336825.1 Bdellovibrionales bacterium
GTGTATCAAAATCACAGCCGCTGAACACAATGATCCCACAGTTGAAAAATACCCCATTGCTTACGAAATTGATATTTTAAGATGTGTTTTTTGTGGGTTCTGTGAGGAAGCTTGTCCTGTGGATGCCATTCGAATGGGTCCAGAATGGCAAACTCCTGGCTTGAGTGGTAGTCAGTTCACTTATGACATCAATCACTTGGCTTATCGTCCACAGTTAAAAGGTGGAGTTGTATCTGTTGTCGACGAAGTTGAACGTCACAAGAGCGGCATTTAACAAGACAGTTTTTTAATTTTATTTTGCCCAGCAGCTCTGTTCTTGAGCTGCTTCCCTCACACTTTGCATTCTTTTATTGATATTTCCTATATAAGCTTTTGCTTCTGGTTTATCAATTTTCTTAAATACAGCGTGATAAAGCTGTTCAGAAGTTTGAATTTTTTTTCTCTCACTGGCCAGTCCTTGTCTGATCCATCTTTCTATGTTTCCAGATCCTCCATTGTAAGCCCAGGCCAGCAAAAAATGTTCAGCTTGTTTTTGTTCATGTGCAGAGAGATCTAACTTTTCCTTATTACGATTGAGAAAGGAATTGATTCGATCTCGGTAAATTTTGATATTGGCAAAACTGACCACAAGATTTCTTAAAATCTGATCTTCGTCATAGCCTACAAAATTACAAGCAGCATGAGGGCCGATCAATGGTTTTGAAAATACAACTTTTTCCAGATTTACACAGTTAGTATCACGTGATGAAGATAGGTATTCTTGTACTGATTTTTTTGCAAATTTCTCAAAATCTTCAATATAGTATTTATTAATTTGTCCCAATCCGATGGCAGCGTGAGGTCTTGATTTTGATCGGACGTGATTTTGTAAACCCGATTCTTTAGTCAAAAGCTTAAAATACGTTTGAATCCAGCTTTTATGAACCAGTGGATCACTTGAATCAGAGACAAATTCAGCTAAACATTGAGTCACTAATTCCAATGAGTTGTGAGTCAATGTCACGACTTCATTGGTTTGACAGGGTGTCATCAAGTTGGTCTTCAATATTTTTCTATCTTGCGTGCAAGTTACGAAGTCGTTTGCGCGAACAAATTTTTTATTATCCCAGTGACCTGCAGTTACTTGCTGTTGAGCCGCTTGAATGCAGGATCTTCTAATATGAAATTGAAATGAAGCAAAGGGGGCTCGCCGTAATAAATTTGATGAAAGTGATCTGCCCTTTATGGCCACCTCAAGCTCTTTTAAAATGTACTGACCTGATTCTGGACAGGAATTCATCTTGGACTGAGTAATTATTAAGGAACCTGAATTTCTAGCTTGGTCTTGAGCGTGAGCATGTGAAATTAGATATAGAAAAAAAACCAAGAACAGCTTCATGAATAGAGTCGCTGCAAGTTGAGTGAACAAATAAGTGTATCAGAACGAGACTTTTCATTGGGAATAAGCTTTGTGATTGATTTGGGAATCACTCAGTTTCTGTTGGCCAAATTTTGTTAACTGATGTCTTGCTGTTCCGCACCATGTGTCTTATTGCGAGGAGTTATAGCATTTAAACATGCTTTTGCCACTTCAAGCTCCAGAAATATGGGACGAAATTAATCAAAAATTACAAACTCACTTGGGTTTCGCAAAAGAAAACCCAGTCAAACTTTATCCCAATTTGTATGTGGCAGTTGACGAAGTGACCACTCAAATAGCCTCCTTTTTAGCACACAAAAAGGCATTTACTTGGATTAAAGGTTTCTCTCCTATTTTTGATGGTACTCTCTCGGGATTTTTAAGAGACGGCCTACAGGTTCAAAGCGTTGACTGGAAAGTATTTGAACAAGTGACAAGTGATCCAACTGCATGGGTAGAGGCACTTCCCAAAGACACTCTTTTTGTATTGGGATTTGAAGAACATGCCATCACAGGACAAAAATTAGATTTACAAAAGATCGAAGAAGCTCTGAATTTAAAAAAAATATACTTCATCCGAGTCAGTCATTTTGAAATTATTAAAAGTGATAATGAGATCAAGCCCTTTACAATTTGGATAGGTCCAACGGGAATTAATCATCGAGCTGTGGTTGTCGCAGGGTCTCGATTCCGAGCACCTGAAAGAATCGTGGGATCGCATCCCTGGGGACGAGATGAGGTTATAGCCGTCAATTATCTAGCGGCTGATCAGACTCTGGTTGAAAGTTTTGAATCACAATGGAACGCAGAAAAATGGTTTCAAACTGATGTGCAAAGAAGATTTGATAGAGCTGTACTGAGTTTTAAAGACATATCCGCAGAGGCCTTGCGCTTTGATTTGACTCAAAAAATTCAAATGTCTGGAATCGAAAGTTTAATTCAATCACCCAACACTTGTTTTTTACAATCCATTAAGCTTCTCAAATCTTGGTGGACACCAACGCCACAACCAGAGGCCATTCGCGGACTTATTCTAATTTCAACGTCTGTTTTACAGTATGAAGAGTTTCAGCATGAGTTTAAAAAAAGTGTTGAAAGTTTGCGCCAGAAAAGTTTATGGCCGAGCAATTAGAAGGCTCTTTTCTTATTTTAAGAAAAATTAAATATGGTGAAGCGGATTTAATAATTCATGCGCTTTCCAGCTCAGGGGAAAAGATGTCCTTCCTCGCTCGGGGGGCTCTCAAATCTAAAAAAAGGTTTGGCGGTGGAGTTTTAGAGCCCACCCACCATGTTAAATTTTTTTATTCTTCCAATGGTCAATCTGAAATTCATTCGATTAAAGAGGCTATTCTCATTCATGGTTTTGAGCATTTGAGGAAAAATTATGACTTTTTAACATTTGCACTCACAGCCTTAGATGTGGTGGGGAAAGTTTCGTTAGAGGGTGATCAGGAATCTGCAGCCTTATATAATTTGGTAGGTCATCTCTTAAAATGCCTAGACCAACTTGAAAATTTAGAAATCTTGCGAACTCAATTTTATCTTAAGTTTTTAATGCAACAGGGTGTTCTTGAAATCGAAGATTGGATGAAACCTTTTTTGTCTAAAAATTTGAATGAGAGTCATGAACTACTACCATTTTTAGACTCTGCTAAGGAGAAGTCATTATTTCTTGAGCGCAGAGTAAAAGCCTATGTGGAAACGGCCAGTTTAACCTAATCTTTTCTTTGATAGCGGGTGATGTTGGTCCATGGTTTGTGCCAACTCTTGCATGGATAAATGAGTGTACTTCTGGGTTGTTTGCAAAGATTTATGTCCTAAAAGTTCTTGAAGTGATCTTAGGTCTGCTCCACTTGAAAGCAAATGCGTAGCAAAACTATGCCTTAAAGAGTGTGGATGAAGAGGGTTTAGCAATCCAGCACGGGCTCCACGTTTTCGAATCCAATCGTAAGCAATCCGAGTGTGCAGAGGTTTTGAACCAAAAACATAACTTTCTGGATTCTTATTTTTAAGTTCCAGTAAAACGGAATGGGTGATCTTGGGCATGGGCACCCATTGCTCAAGTCCTCCTTTTCGGAGTATCAAAATTTGAGAATTTTGCCAATTGATGTTGTTCCATTTGAGTTCACAGGCCTCACTCACTCGAAGGCCTGAACCGTATAGTAAACAAAAAAGAGTTTTATCTTTAAGTTCTAGAAGTGATGGTTCTGGAGGGTAACTTTTGAGTAGGCTGATCGCTTCATCGGCTGATATAAAGTGGGGAATTTTTTTTGGTACCTGCGGTAATGAGATTCTGAGTGATAGGTCTTGTGTGAGTTCGCCATTCAGGAAAAGCCATTTGAAAAAGCTCTTAAAGACAGCGGCCCGGCGATTTCGGCTGGCCGGCGAAAGTGGGCTTGTTTTTGAGAGAAATCCTCTGATTGAGCGCAAAACCTCATCTTCTGAACAATCCTCACGTAAATATGAGATCAATTGAGTCAGCTCTCGCGAGTAGGCACGGAGAGTATGATTTGAACTGGATTCAATATTCCCCATATATTTTAAATATTTAGACAAATGCTTGTGCCAATTCCACATTTTGTTCAATCATTACCTTTTTTCACGGCCCTGAAAATTCGACTTGCAAAAGTTTCAGGACCTTCGATATATTGCAATGCGTAAACGCGGTGTATCAAAGTGAGAAATCGGAACGTCGGTGGATCTCACTGAGACTTAACATCGCCTCATAAGTTGGATTTTAATTCGAAAGGCGGTACGTATGAACGAGAATTCCAACACCCCGACCACTATTTTACCAACGTCGCAGACGGCGACAGGTCAGCAGTTGCAGTGGGGTGCTCAAAACCAGGTTGTGAAGCCTGAAACCCGAGCCATCATCTATCAATCAGATGTCATGGTTCAGCTCATGAAAATGATTGAAAGGGTGGCTCCTTCCCAGGCCAATGTCTTGGTGATGGGTGAGTCAGGAACTGGTAAAGAGTTAATTGCTCGCTCTGTTCATGAAAAATCCAACAGAAAAAATAAACCTTTTGTGGCCATCAATTGTGGAGCTCTCCGCGAAACTTTACTGGAGAGTGAACTTTTCGGACACGAGAAGGGATCCTTCACTGGTGCCTACAATAAAAAAAATGGTCTTGCTGAAGTGGCCAATGGTGGAACCCTGTTCCTCGATGAGATTGGCGAACTTTCTCAGGGCATACAGGCTAAACTTTTACGATTCATTCAAGAGGGTGAAATTTACCGTGTAGGTGGTAAAGATCCAATAAAAGTGGACATTCGTCTGATCTCGGCAACAAACCGTGATTTAGAACAGGAAGTTTCTAAAGGTAATTTTCGAGAAGATCTTTACTATCGTATCAACACTATAGTTGTGACAACTCCGCCACTTCGTCGACGTAAAGAAGATATTCCGTTCTTGATTCAACATTTTTTGAATCAGGCTCAGCATTCTTATTTAAACCGCGGCAAAAGAATTTCTGATGAGGCTTTACAGGCCGTCATGAAATACGACTGGCCAGGAAATATCAGAGAATTGCAAAATGTTTGCGAGAGATTGCAAATTCTTTCTGAAGGTCATGAGATTATGCTTTTAGATCTTCCTGACCATATTCGAGTGCCCGAGAAAAATGACAAGTTTATCGAGTATGATCCCTCACTTCCACTGTATGAACTCGAGAAAAAGTATATTCTTAAAGCTCTCGATTTTTACGGAGGAAATAAAACTCAAGCCGCCACTAACTTGGGTATTACTATTAAGACCCTTTATAATAAACTCCACGAGTACGGCGAGTTTGATAAGTACGCTGTTCATTCGCGTCCCATGAAGTAAAAAGAAAGGAGGAGACTGTGTCAAAATTGATATTCACGCTGTTAACAATCGGTATTTTTCCATTATTGATGGCTCAGTCTTCTCAAGAATATTGTCCTCAGCATTTGAGATATTGGTTCAGCTCGACTGATATTGAAACCCAACAAATTTGTTCTCGTGAACACAAATCTGATTTTTTTGTCTGCATGGAGAATCGTGCGCGTACAACTTCTCAAGATGTTATATCGGCAGCCAACCACTGTGACCCGAGATCCACCGTTTCATCACGTCCAATAATGGATCCCTTTTATTTTAGTGTTAAGTCTTGCCCTGGGCGACTTCAAGCAGGAGCTAACATGAGGCCCCGTCGTGCCCTTGAAGTGTGCCAATGGGATTCTAGAGAAGTGATGGTTCAATGTTTGATTGGATTAACAACTCAGGCGGGATTTCACTCTGAACACTCATTGCAGTATTGTCGTTTTGCTAACGACAATTATCCAAAGGAATTACTTAATTTTGTCTCCTGTGCAGCCCGCCAGGCTAGAAATGGCTTAGGCACTTTTAGTATTGCTCAGGCTTGTCATGATCAAATACTTGAAAAGTTAATTTCAAGTGTAAGCCCCGTAAAACCTGAGGAAAAGGTTTCTGAAGCACCAGCGAAAAAAATTGAGCCTCAAAAAACAACAAGGGCGAAAACTGTTGTTCCCGCCCCTGTGGACATTCGAGTTCAAGAGAGTATCAAACCTGACGTGGTTACGAATCGACCCGTAAATGATTTGCCCTCAAACGCTGAAGAATTAAAAGTGGATTAGAAGTAACCTTCTTCTCCGTCATCATCTTCTTCATCAGAGTCTGTTGTCGTTTCTGTCTCGACCTGTTCGTCATCTTCAATATCTTCGAAGCTGTCATCCTCAGCATTTTCTGGTTCGCTCCACTCCTCATCTTCTTCGGGAGTCATATCGTCATCAAGACCAGTCATGTTGTCCATTTCAGATTCATCATCAAATTCATTGGCGATGTCTTCTAAAACGGGAGATGCTGCTGGCGCTACGGCTGCTGCCTTTTTCGCTTTTTTTGCAGCGGGAGCTGGTGATTTTTTCTTTGTTACTTTTTTAACAGCTTTTTTAGCTGGCTTCTTGGCTGCCTTTTTTACGACCTTCCTAGTGGTCTTTTTAGCTGCTTTTTTTACAGCTTTTTTGACAACTTTTTTAGTTGTTTTCTTTGCTGCCTTTTTTTTCTTTTTAGCCATGGAAACTCCTTCACGTCAAAGTTGGGTCTATGGCTCAAAAGCGTAATGATAAATTCTTATCGAGGCAAGGAAATGAAAAGAAATACTCCGCCATTCTGGCCCGCCATATGAGGATGCGTCGAAAAAGAGCCAATCGACATAAATGAGTTATCCAAGTTTACAGGATAGGTGCGAGCTGATGACAGGTCGAACGGTGTTTGTAAAAACAGTCCGAAGCGAGGAGGATCGATATAAAGATAACCACGTATGAGTCCAGAAGAATCTAAATTAAAGCTGTAAAGAGGCACAGACTCTTTTCCCGCAAAGTAGAGGCCGATAGGAGTTCCTGTGGGTAGTGATTCAGCGGGAGGCAAGTTAACGCCACGCAAAAGGGCGAAGTAGGGAAGAGAGACAGTGAGAGTTTTAAAACCGAGGATGTCTGTTTGGATACGACCTGAAAGGTTGAGATTTTGAGTTGAGAATTCCAGTTGTGGGACAAAGGTGTTGAGACCTAGGGGAAGCTGAACTTCCAATCTCGAGTTTCGTACATTATTGAGAACGGGAGCACCCTGAAAGGGTCCTGAATCGACGCTCGCTTTAAGTTCAACGTTTAAGTTTGCTGAAGAGCTCGTGTCATTCTGTTCATCGGAAGAGGGGTTAAAATTATTTGAGCACCCTAAAATAAACAGTAGATTGATTAAGTAAATTGATCTCATAAAGTAAAAGTCCAAGGCCCTAAAGCCTTGGACTTCCCCATTTTTGGTTTATTAACCAATTAGTTTAAGTGCTAATTGATTAGATTGATTGGCCTGAGCCAATGTTGAAGTGCCCGCTTGTAACAAGATGTTGTTACGAACCATCTCAGAAGAAGCTTGAGCCACATCAGTATCGCGAATACGTGAGTTAGCAGCCGTCATATTCTCTTGCGCGACTCCCAAATTATCAACAGTTGAAGTCAAACGATTTTGAAGTGCACCCAGATTAGATCTTGTGCCATTAACGCTGGTTTGCGCCATGTCCAGGCTCTCAAGAGCTGTTTGAGCTCCTTCTTTTGACGTGTAATCAAGACCTGACAAGCCTAGTGCATCAAGAGTGGCTACATTTTCGCCAGAGCGAAATGTAATTC
>JBKDFX010000001.1:0-13428 GCA_046336825.1 Bdellovibrionales bacterium
CCCATCAAATGACCCCTTTACTGCATCAAAAAATCATCCAAACTTTTAGCTTACAGATAATCAATGAGTACGATGAGCTTTCAAAAAAGAGATTCAAAGAGGAACATATAAAACCCAACCGCTATATGGCCACTCGCTATCTTCAGTTACAACACTCAAATAAGCAGGGAAAAACATCAGGTGATGGACGTGGCATTTGGAATGGCACCGTCAACCATCGTGGGCAGGTTTGGGATGTTTCTAGTCGTGGTACTGGCGTCACTTGCTTGGCTCCGGGCTCTGTTGAGGCTCAAAGGCCCCTTAAAACTGGGGCAGCTGAGTTTGGTTATGGCTGCGGACTTGCCGAGATTGATGAGTTGTTGGGGGCCGCCATCATGGCAGAGGCTTTTCATCTTCAAGGTCTTTCGACTGAAAGGGTCCTTTGCATCATAGACTTAGGTAAAGGAGTGGGAATTGGCGTAAGAGCATCCCATAATTTGATTCGACCAGCTCATCTATTTAGACTTCTCAAACTTGAGCAACATGAAAATCTAAAGTCAGCTCTGGATTATTTGATCGAACGTCAAATTCAAAACAAGAGATGGCTATTTTCTAATAAGCACAACCTCTATGACCAATTGCTAACAAAGATCTCTCATTCTTTTGCCCAATTCACAGCTCAGCTGGATGTGGATTATATATTTGCTTGGCTGGATTGGGATGGAGATAACGTACTTATTGATGCCGGCATTATTGATTACGGAAGCGTTAGACAATTTGGATCTCGTCATGATCGTTATCGCTACGATGATGTGGAAAGATTTTCAACAAATCTCAATGAACAGCGAAATAAAGCAAAATTGATTGTGCAAGTTTTTGCCCAGCTCATTGACTATGCAAAAACAGGACATAAAAAACCACTCAAAAATTTTTCTAAGCATTCAATAATTCAGGAATTTAATAAAATATTTATTAATTCCAAACGTGAAAGATTTCTCTACCGTATTGGATTTGATTCCGAACAAAGAAAAAAACTTCTATCACGCACTTCACTTATCAGTGATTTTGAAACACTATTCTCTTATTTTGAAAGAGCTAAAATTTCTGGATCACCACAAAAGGTTTCAGACGGAATCAATCATCCACCTCTGTTTAATATGCGAACTTTTTTAAGAGAAATGCCTGGTCGACTTATGCAGGAGTCATTTATTAACGAAGAAGAATTGTTTAAAAATTGCCTTTCTTCATTTGTTTCGCAGCGGCACTACAAAATGGGTAAAAAGCATCAAAAAAAATTGAATCATCTTATTCGCCTTTATCAAGCTCTTGTTTTGACAGCAGGCTGCGGACAGAAAAAAGTAACATTACAGAAATTAAAAAGCCGATCAGAAATTCTTAACAGTGAGAAGAGAATCACTGGCAATGCACTTATTAATATTGTTAATTTAATCCTAGAAGAAAAAAAGAAAGGTCTATCAGCCACAGGAATTCAAAAGGTGATAGATAAACTGGTTTTGGAGCACTTGGATTATCCTGAGGTGCAACTTTCACGAAATTATAAAAAGGAAATACGAAAGCCTACAATCCCAGCCGATATCAATCGTCAGTTGTTAAAACTGGTTCTCGCATTTAAGGATGACATTTGATTTCTGACCCATTTACGGATGATAGGATAGTCCTGTTCTGAAAATATGTGTTTTTTTTCAGACAGCACCCAGGACACGTTAAGTCCTTCACTTTTTAATTTTTCAACTCCATGGTGAGTTTCTTTGAAGTCTAAAATTTCATCTTTTTTTCCATGAGTGAAAAGCCAAGGTGTTTGCCTTGATTTCTGAGTCAATTGATTACGCCACCTCGGAAAAAAATGAAAATACCCACTAACACCTACAACTCCACCCAATTTTTTTTCGTAATTGAGACCCACATCTGCACTGACAAGACAACCTTGAGAAAAGCCAAGTAAAAAAATATCCTGGCTGTTCCAACCACTGTCTTCCAATTCTTTGAGTAACTGAAATACTCTTTGACGAATTTTTAATACTCCCTGTCTTTCAAAAGGGGGCTCACCATACCAGGAGAATCCGCCTAAATACTTTCGAGGTGCATTAAGCAAAAGATAGTTGATGTTATCCAGATTCAATTCTTCTTGGAATTTTTTGAAGGGTTTCAAGCTGTCCCCACGTCCGTGGAAAACAATCATGATTTTGCGGCTGGGCTTAGGTGATGGGATAAAATAAGATTCAAAAAGTTGTGTTTGAAACATTGTCAGCAGCTCCTTGTAGTTGAGCTGACTCCCAACAACTGAGAGCCAATTGTGCTCGACGCATTTCTATGTCCTCAGAAATGGTTTCGCCTTGGACCGCTTGCTGGTAACAGTTATCAATTTTTATACCAGACTTAGGCTTCCCTAGCTGGGTTCTACGATTGGCCTCAAGGGGTAACCAGTATTGATCTTCTTCACGGCTGCCTAAGGTCATGACACTGTCTAATTCCGAGACAGTGGGTATGATTTCTAGATCGGGTTGAAGACCCACTTTTTGAGGAGTTAGTCCCGAAGGTAAATAGTAAAATCCTTTGGTCTCAAATAAGGCCACTTTTTTGTTTCGTTTCCAGAGATCGCCCTCTTGAAATGAGCCTTTACCGAAAGTTCTTTCTCCAACCAAAATGGCGCGACCAAGCTCTCGCAAAGATCCAGCTAAAATTTCAGCAGCACTAGCTGTCCCACGATTGACAAGGACTACTATTTTTCCATCAAATTGTTTTTCATTTTCAGAGTAGTAGGACTCGGGTTTGGTGTCTCCTTGTGAGTAGCGAACACTAAATATTCTACGGTGAGGTCCAACAAATAATCCAGCTATACAACCCGTTTCTTCCATTTGCCCACCGGGATTGTCTCGAAGATCAATGATGAGATTCTGTGATTGAGCCTTCTGAATTCGGCTGAGCTCTGTTTTTACACGCTGACAGCTATGCCTTGTAAATCGATCGATTGTTAATAACGCTGTTGAGTGTATTCCTCTTAAAAACTGTAAGTGTACAGTTGAAAGGGCCTGTTGAGCTTTTGCAATCTCGAATGATTCTTCTTCACCTTCTCGATTAAGTCTTACAATTTTTAATTTTTTAATTTTCGAATTTTTTAAATTTTCATTGGCAGCACTCAAGCTTAAATCTCGAGCTGATTTTCCATTGAGACTTATAATTTGATCCCCTTTTCTAAGTCCTTTTTGAAAAGCCGGTGAATGTGGAATCACTTTTTTAATGATCAATTGAGAGCCCGATTTTGTTAGATGAAAACCATAACTCGAAATTCGATGATCTGGGCTTGCGATAACCTGTCGGTAGTAATCAAGCGGAATCAAATAAGTATGAGGATCACGAAAAACGGATAAAAAACCATTAAGTGCAGCCCCAATCATAGAGGGCCACTTCTTTTCTGCATAAAAATGGCTTTTTAAAAAACTCCAAAGTTCAATAAAATTAACTTCTTCTGATAGTCCCTTTTCAATTTTTATGAACTCGGATTGCCAAGGTCTAAGAAGGGAAATTTCTGATAAATCACGTTCAGGGCGGGAGATGAGTTTGCGATTCAAAGCCAACACATGGTTATTTTTAATAGCCACTTGCTGAAGAGCATTCACACAGGCCAAAAAATATCTTTCAGAGCTGTGACAAAAATGATTATCTAAAAAATCGAATAAGTCTTTTTCATGTATCCCTGTGGAGGCCCAATAGTCTTCGACACTTAGCGCTGATGGCTGGCTCTCGGTCATACGACTTATTAAAAAGGCCCCCAAAAAAGAGACCAGGATCAAACCCCTGATCCAATACCCCATGAAAATCCCCCTCTACATAAACATAGCAACCTGGATGCCGAATTTAAAACAATGGGAAGACTTTGATGCTTATTAACGTGAAAAGTTTACTTGAGTGTCCATTGGTAAGTCGTGGTAAGTTGTAGCTTATGATTATCGTAACAGGTGCAAATGGTTTTATTGGGAGTGCTCTCGTTTGGGAACTGAATCAACGTGGTTACAGCCATGTCCTGGCAGTTGATTCAGTGCCCCTGAGTGAAAGAAATTTACTTAAAAATAAGGCCTACACAGAGTTTTTATTAAAAGATCAATTATGGGAATTTTTGAGATCCTCAAAAGCTTATGAAGTAGCCTGTGTTTTCCACATGGGAGCTTGTTCATCAACAACCGAAACTAATTGGGATTTTTTAAAGGAAAATAATTTAGAGTATTCTCAAAAGCTTTTTCAATGGTGCCAAAAAGAACAAAAAAAATTAATCTATGCCAGCAGTGCAGCGACCTATGGCGATGGCAAACAGGGTTTTGATGATCAATCTACTAACGATAACTTAGTTCCGCTTAACTTATACGGAAAATCTAAGCTTCTCATGGATCAATGGGCCCTAGCTCAAAATCTGACACCACCCCATTGGTATGGAGTTAGATTTTTCAATGTTTTCGGGCCTAATGAACAACACAAAAGTGAAATGAGCAGTGTCGCCTATAAAGCTTTTCACCAAATCGGCAAAACAGGTGAGCTTGGACTCTTCAAGAGCTACCATCCCGATTTTGCCGATGGAGAACAAAAACGAGACTTTGTTTACGTTAAAGAAGTAATTGCATGGATGGTTGATTTGATGGAAAAATCTCCATCAAATGGGATTTACAATATGGGCTCAGGGCAAGCTCGATCATGGAATGATCTGGCTCGCGCTGTATTTAAATCCATGGATCGTGAAATGAAGATTCGCTGGCTCGAGATGCCCGATTCATTGAGAAATCAGTACCAGTATTTTACGGAAGCAAAAATGCAAAAATGGAAAGCAGCTGGTATGCCAGACTCCCATTGGTCACTTGAAAAGGCCGTCGACGATTACGTTCAAAATTATTTAATGAAAGATCAATTTTTACTTTAGGAACCTATGGCGCAAAATCTAGATGATCACTTAAAAAAGTACATCGTCGATAGTGAGATCCGCCCCTACACTTATCGAGATCATGCCGTTTGGCGTTTTATTCTGCGACAACTGAAAAGTTTCTTAAAAAGTAAGGCCCATCCTTTTTATGTGGAAGGATTAGAAAAAACTGGAATTTCAGTGGATGAAATCCCAAGTATTCCTGCCATTAGTGAAAAACTGAGATCCTTTGGATGGTCAGCACGACCCGTAAGCGGATTTATTCCGCCTGCTGTCTTCATGGAAATGCAAGCCGCCCACATTCTACCTATCGCAAGGGACATGCGATCTTTGGATCAACTTCAGTACACTCCCGCACCTGATATAGTTCACGAAGCCGCTGGCCACGCACCTATGTTGGCTCACCCTGAGTATGCTCAATATTTAAAAAATTATGCTCAAGTGGCGAAGATGGCCATTATCAGCAAACAAGATTTAGAGATTTACGCTGCAATCAGACAGCTTTCTGATTTGAAAAGTGATTCCCACGCAGATCCAAAATTAATCGAAAAGACTCAAAATAAGTTAGATCTTTTGACGAAAAACTTAAGTCACTTATCTGAAGCAACTCTATTGTCTAGGATGAACTGGTGGACTGCAGAATATGGTCTGATTGGAACTCTAGAAGATCCAAAAATATTGGGTGCAGGACTTCTTTCTTCAGTTGGTGAAGCCAAATGGTGCTTAAATCCCCAGGTCAAAAAAATTCCATTGACGATTGATTGCATAAAATATTCCTACGATATCACTGAGCCGCAACCACAACTTTTTGTAACACCTGACTTTGCTCATTTATCCAAAGTTTTAAATGAACTGAGCGAAACCATGGCTTACAAAACAGGTGGTCTTAAAGGCTTAGCAAAAGCTAAGATCGCAGAAACTGTTTGTAGTGTAGAACTTAACACAGGACTGCAAATTTCAGGAATTGTATCTGACTTTGAACTTAGCCCTCAAAATGAAATCACCTTTATAAAGCTAGCTGGCCCTACACAACTTTCATACGAACATCAGGAAATTCCTGGTCACTCAAAAAACTACCATCTTTCAGGTTACAGCTCACCTTTGGGCTCACTGATTTCCTTTCCGAATAGATGCACCTCAACTTTAAGTCTTGATGAATGGAAACAAGCAGGTCTGAATTTTAATCCTTCTGAAGAGAGTCTGCTTGAGTGGACCCATGGATTTAAGCTTCAAGCTCATTTCAAAACAAAAATAGTAAAAGACGGAAAAATTCTAATACTGACTTTCACAAATGCACATCTTGCTCACAAGGGTAAAGATTATTTCTTACCCGCTTGGGGTGAATTTGACTTAGCTCTTGGTTTAAAAGTTAAAAGTGTTTTCGGTGGTCCAGCTGATCGATTGTCATACGGTGAAATTGATGAGTTCACTCTTTCTCGCATACCCACTCCAGAGTACTCAATCCAAGATAAAAAGAGCTTTGACATCTACAGCGAGATTCGTCGATTGCGAAATGAAAAACAAAACTTCTCAAAACTGAATTCTCTATTTTTTATAGCCAAAAATGAAATTCCAGAGGAATGGCTTATTTTCATTGAAATTCTTGAGTTGGCTAAGTTTGATAATGATTATTCACTTACAAAAGCAGTGCTAGAACATTTGAAGACTTACCCCTACAGTGAAAATGTTAAAAGCTCCATCAACGATGGAATTCAAATTTCAGACCGAATCCAAATATGAACAAAATTGATTATGAGCTCAGGGTTGTACTAGCCAGTCCTATTTACGAGAGAAATGTGGGAGCTACTTCTCGAGCCATGAGTAACATGGGATTTGAGAAACTCATACTCGTTTCACCACAATGTGAAATCACTTTTGATGCTCAACAGGCAGCCGCCACAGGACAAACAGCATTACAAAATCGGACAGTTTATAGTTCTTGGAATGAATTTGAAAAGAATGAGCCTGATTCCATCAGAATTGCCTTCACCACAAAGGATGGAAAAGCCAGACAAGTACGAGATCTGAAACCCACTTTGGATTGGATCCAAAAACATTCTCCTCAGTTTTCTAAGCCTGAAAATCCTATTCCCATCATTCATTTTGTTTTTGGGCGTGAAGATTGGGGACTATCGAGTGAGGATATTGAAAATTGCAATTTTGCTTGCTGCTTGCCTACTTTTGGTGAAAACCCCAGTCTCAACTTAGCTCAAGCTGTTTTAATAGCTCTTTTTATTATTCGAGAACACTGGGGTGGTTCACGAACACCTCTTGAACATAAAGGAGCCATTCGAAGCCAGTCTCAAACCACTCGGGAATTTCCAGACGCAGTCCTTAAAGAATGGCTTGAAGTTTTAGGGTTTGATCTGGATAGAGGAAAAGTAAATGCTTTTGCCGTCTTAAAACGTATTCTTTTACAAAATACACCTGATACTAAGGAAGTAAAAATTCTTGAGGCCGTTGTTCAACAGACTATCCGCAAATTAAAAGAGTGGAAGGATCTCCAAAAATTTAAATAACTATTTTTTTGTGCGTGGCTCTGGCCAGTCATGTTTGGGATATCGAGCCTTTAGTTCTTTTCTGACCTCAGAGTAGGACCCACTCCAAAAACCCTCTAAGTCTTTTGTTACTTGTGTGGGTCTCATGTTAGGCGCTAAAAGGACCACTGTTAAGGGCTGATCATTGCCCACTCGAGGGGTTTGGTCCCATACGAAAGCGTGTTGAATTTTGATCTCAACAAAAGGTGCATTTTCTCCTTCGTAGTGGACTTTCACCTGACGATCTTGAGCTGCCCTTAAAAAAGTGGGAACTTTTTGATTAAGTTCCTTCCTATCCTGCAGTGACAAACAATTATCGAGAATGGATTCCCAATTTACTTTTAAAAGATCATCCAAGCTCCGCTGTCCGAGACAAGCCATTTCGCAAGCTTCTCTCAGAATTTTTTTTTCAACCTCGGAGTCTTCAGTTTTCTTCACTTTATTTATAAAAAAGAGATAACGTGACCACCAATTTGAAAAATTATCTGAATTTTTTTTGAGCCACTCAAAATTTTGCAATGCCACTTCTGGTAAATGTCTTTCAATATGATTCCGATCAGCGCGTTTGTATGTAGGTAGGCCGATTTCCAGGCCCCATAAAGATCGAACTGATTTCAAGAAAAATTCTTTTTTTTCTTCATCCCAAACAACTTTTTCATCTGTTTGGAAATCTTGTGAAAAATTATTTAATAAGTCGTCTTCGGTCACACCACTGGCCCAATAAACTTGAGTTTCATTTGAAGACTCATTGTCAGAGGCCTGCAAAGCAACAAAATAGGGAGACTTTTTCACATGACTCTCAGGAGAAATATTAATGCCTCGACCATTCGCCAAAACACCTCTAGAGCTCAAAGAACTTCTTCTGCGCCCTAGATGGTCAGCAAATGATTTAATAAGGTTGTTTTTAAGAAGAGCCACCTGAGAATCATCCCACTTCCAATTTCTAGCTTGAGGACTTAGGTGATTAGCTAACTTACGTATTCGGTCCTGAGAGGTAATTGAAGTTTGGCTGAGCAAACTTGCAAGGTCACACTCTAAAAAATCTTCCGATCGAGGAAGTTGAATGTTTTTTTCAGCTAGCAAAGCAACAACCCAAGCACCCAAAGCTTCAATTTTTGAGTCCTTAAAACTTTCAAGTAAAATGGAATCACGTATACCTATTGGATTTTTTTGAACTCGTTTTCCCAGTTCAGTGATACCCTTTTGATTGATTAAGTTGAGCTTCATCAGTTTATCCACTGAAGATTTAATTTGTGCCTCGGTGGGTTTTTCAAACCAAGAAAAACTATGAATATCTTTAATACCTATATAATTTAGAAATAAAAGAGTCTCTGATAAGTCCTGGGTTTTAATTTCAGGCATAGAGAATTCACCAAAAGACAATTCATCCTGTTGAGACCACAATTTGAAACAGTGACCAGGAAATTGTCGACCACTTCGCCCTGCTCTCTGTGTCGCTGAAGCTCGACTGATACGTTTCGTTGAAAGCTTTTGAAAACCTGAGTTGGGTTGATAGACTGACACTCTTTCAAGTCCTGAATCAACTACGCAGTCGAGTCCATCAATTGTTAGCGAGGACTCTGCCACATTAGTAGCAAAAATAATTTTTCTACTGCTAGCAGGAAGTAAGGCTTTTTTTTGGTCTACTAGATTTAATTTACCATGCAGAGGCAATTTTATAAAATCATCAAAAAATGTTATGTGTTGGCTGGCGTTTAAACATTGATTAATTTCATACAAACCAGGCAAGAAAACTAAACAGTCCTTGTGTGTTTTTTGTATGGCTACTTTTATTTTTTCTAAGATACGTTGAGTGATATCGTGGTTCCATGAAAGAGCTTGCGGCTTTGAATCATAAACCGTCGTGATTGGAAATAGCTTTCCAGGTACATCAATGATGGGGCAGTTATCTAAAAATTCAGAAATTTTTTTCGCATCTAGAGTGGCTGACATCACCACGACCTTAAGGTCAGGTCGCTCTAACATTTGCAATTCTTTTAGTAGACCGATAGCCACATCTGTATTCAATGACCGCTCATGAAATTCGTCTAAGACCACAATATCAAATTCAGATAAAGAGCGATCTGTTGCCATTTTTCTAAGCAAAAGGGCTTCAGTTAAAAAATGCAATTTAGTCTTTGATGATATTTGTCGGTCAAAACGAACCTCAAACCCAACCTCATCCCCTAGATTCCAATTGTTCTCCTCAGCAATTCGGCTGGCAGCAGCTGCTGCTGCAATTCTTCGAGGCTCAAGGACAGCCACTTTGAGTTGTGATATTTTTATAAGTGCTGGAGGGACACGAGTTGTTTTACCAGCACCAGGAGCAGCCGTTATAACTAAAAACGGAGTTTGAGATAATTTTGATAAAATTTCTGGTACAAATTCGTCGATTGGAAGCTGAAGCCTAGGCATTGGTCATGTCTGGAGTCTCAAAAACTTTAGCTTTAACAGCGCAGGGACGGCTCATTAACCTATCCATATACTTTTCTATTGGAGGATTATTCTTAACCAAATAATCCCAGGCACCAGGTATTACGGCTGATAACATAATGTCAGCCGCTGAAAACCCACTCGGTAAAATATATTCCTGTTTTGATAAAATGGGATTTAGTACTTTTTTAAATATTTCACACTGCTCTTGGACCTGCTGTTTAATCTGATTAATTTCATTTTCACTTTTACCTTGAAAGGTAAACATTCGAGCCACAACAGCCTCTAAAGAGCCCACTGAAAAAACCATCCATTGATAATACAAGGCTCGCTCGTGGGAGTTGATTTCAGGGGCTAGCTTTTGATGAGCTTGATAGCGGTCTGCAAGATGAAGACAAATACCAACGGATTCATGCAAAACAAGATCTTGATCCCGAATTGTGGGAACTCGACCCATGGGGTTTAGAGCTCGATACTCATCTGTGTTAAGTTCGCCTTTTTTTCGACTTAAAAAGTGATTCTCATAAGGGACTTGCAGCTCTTCAAGTAACCATCTTACTCGATCGCTTCTGTCTTGTAATCCCATGCAATAGATGTGAACTGCCATTTTTTACAACCAGTCCTTTTCTCGCTCACGTACAAATTGTAGTTTTGCGTTTAATTTTTCAAGCTCTTCGCTCAATGCATGACCTTTATCAGATAACTGAGAAATTCTTTGCAGTGTTTCATCAGTTTCAGCTCCGACCAACTTCAAACTTTCTAACTTTACCGAGTTGGCATCCAATTCCTTGTTCAAAGTTTCCAGTTGTTTGTGAAGCTGTTTTCTTTTTGACGAGAGTTCTTTTGTGATCTCGTTCAGTTTTTCCCGGCTGAGGGGACTTAAGGTGGAAGACTCTCCTTTGTCAGAGGAATCACCAAAAAGGCCTTCCCAGAAGAGGTGCCATTCTATTTTTAGAGGATTTTGTTTTGTATTCGAACCGTCAGGATCCATATATGTCTCAATATACCACATTCTTTGTATCAAATGGGTCCAGTCCTTTTGTTGAAAAATAAATTTTCATGGAAATGTTTATTAAAGCATTGAAATCAATGGCATTTGTTGAAGGTGAGATTTTATCTAATGCTGAGCTTAATCATTAATATAAGGTCTGATAATTAAAAATCAGAGTCTAAAACTCATATATTGATCCTGACCAAAGGACTGGTTTGAGTCTTGTTTTAAACGACCAATACGTGCGAGGTCGGCATGGTCAATCAGCTCACTCCAGCCAATACCCTGACCCATAATAAGTGGAGCTGTGAACACATGCAGTCGATCCACACGTCCTTCTTTCAAAAAAGCAGAGTAGGTTTTTCCTCCACCCTCAACCATTAAACTTCTAAGACCTCGATCGTAAAGTCGATGAAGGATCTCAAGAACACTCCCGCTTTCCAAGTGAACATGGTTGCGTGGATGAGTTTGGAATATGTTGAGGTCTTGGGGTAACTTCTTCAAGTTTTCTGGACTGCCCCAAACTATGACATGATTGTCCTTGGTAATTCCAGGAACTCGAACATTAAGGCTTGGATTGTCGGCCACAACTGTATTACGCCCCACCAAGATTCCATCGTACTGGGCTCTCAAGTTTTGTACAAAATCTCGAGAATCTGGCCCCGTGATCCACTGGCTTTTGCCATTTTTCAAAGCGATTTTACCATCTAAACTTTGAGCCACCTTAAGGGCCACAAAAATGCGTTTTTCTTTTTGATTAACTAAAAACTCTTCGCAGACTCGCTCTAAATTCAGCTTGAGTGGGCCCTGGTATTCTTGAACGTCTAAACCCGCTTCTTTAAGAATTTGATGTCCTTTGCCAGACACCAGTGGATTAGGATCGACAATTCCATAGGTTATTTTTTTTATTGGAAGTTGAGCTAAAGTCTTAGCACAGCTGGGAGTTCGCCCCTCATGGGCGCAGGGCTCGAGTGTGACTATAACGTGAGCTCCAGCCAGCAGTTCTGGCTTCACTTTTTGAAGGGCTTCAACTTCTGCGTGGGGTCCACCACATCGTTGATGGTAACCTGATGCTAAAAAAAATCCTTTGGAATCCAGAAGGACGCAACCCACTTTGGGATTAGGGGCCACAAAGGCAGCTCCTTTGTAAGCTTCTTGAATGGCAATGCCCATGGCCTCTTCAGTTGTAAGGGGCCTAAGAGTGTCTATTTTGCCATCCATGATTTCCAATAGTCTGGTTTCTCAACCTTCATGAATTCTGAATCAATTTCTAAATTGTTCCAGGTGTCGATCATAACTGCCACTTCATCCGTGTGTGTTTTTGTACCAATATTCTTCACAGCCTTAGGATGAGGACCATGAGGGAATCCAGCTGGATGAAGTGTCAACATGCCTGCATGCAAATTGTCTCGCGAAAAAAAGTTCCCATCGTGATAGAAAAGCACTTCATCATAATCAATATTTTGATGATAGAAGGGCACCTTAAGAGCATCGGCATCGGTTTCAAGGGGTCTTGGTAAAAATGTGCAAACAACAAATCCATTGGCTACAAAAGTGGTATGAGCTGATGGTGGTAAATGGACTCTCGCACTCAGCAGAGGCATTAAGTCACTGATGTGTAAAGTGAAAGGCCAAAAGTCTCCCTTCCAGCCAATGGTATCAAAATAACAATCTGAATAGGTAAAAGTCGTCATTTTTTCTTTTCGTCTCGCTACGACTTTCAGGAATTGGGACTTTTTATCTTTTTTGAGATCATGCATTTTTTGAAGATTAGGTTTTCCAAAACATGCGGGATCATAAAAGGCATTTTTCCCAGCCATTCCCCGGTCTGGCTCACGGTAAGCACTGGTCTTAGACTCAATAATTAAAAAATTAGATTCCACTTTAGGTAAGAAGGCGTGAGTGGCACATTTAGGAATATGAATGTAGGATCCCGCTCGATAATCTAAAGCCCCAAATTCAGTTAGTACGTGTCCTTCCCCCTTATGGCAGAAATACAAAAGATCACCATCTGCATTTCTGAAAGCTGAGTTATTGGATTCAAAACCTGTTTCAAGCCATAAATTATAAAGCGCCACTTCTGAGTTAAAGAGCATTCGTTGCCACTGTCCATATTTTTTCGGCATTTCAACAGCATCAAACAAATGTGGCCTTAGATCTCCTTCAATATTTTCCCATCGTGTGCTTGGTGCTGGCTTTATAAGATGAGAAACTGCACCGAAAAAACCTCGTCGCCCCTGCTCTTCTTCAAAATGACCCTCGGGAATTCCTTTATGTCCTTGAGTCGTGAAACGACCCTGAGAATATTGAAACACAATTCACCCCCCTAAAGATATCCGCGTTCACGTTGATCACGTTCAATGGCATCAAAGAGAGCTTGAAAGTTTCCTTCTCCAAAGCCCGAATGATTTTTTCGTTGGATCAATTCAAAGAAAATCGGCCCAATGACATTTTTTGTGAAAATTTGAAGTAGGTACCCCTCTTGATCCCCATCAACAAGAATGGCGTTTTTTTCTAGCCGATCCACATCTTCAATCACATTGGGGACACGATCTTTAAGC
>JBKDFX010000026.1:0-47949 GCA_046336825.1 Bdellovibrionales bacterium
CAATGTCATGTGGAGCAGAAAAACCATACACATGTGAGGGAGCTATTTGGATATGAACGATATGGGGATAAAGTGCTGGTTGAGCTGATGAACGATCTTTACGCAAATGAGTGGTCCAGCTTACAGAACTTATGGATACCAACATTTAAGATGATCAGAAAAACACGAGTTGGAGCCAAATACCAACGCGAGTACGGAGAGCCAAAAACAGCTTATGATCGAGTTATGGAAAGTAAAGAGGTCAGTTTAGAGGTGAAAGAAAAACTCACGGAGCTCAAGAAGTCACAAAATCCATTCCAGCTCATGACTTCAATCCAGACTAAGCTTGCACGTATAAATAAACTCAGAGAACATGCCGAAAGAAATATTGGATAGAAATCTCATATCTACACGGTAACACTTCTCAATGAGGCTAAACGATTTATTGTTAATTGTTTTGTATTGAGGCGGTAAAGCCTTTTGTCAGTTCATCCTATTAACACCTGTGGCACGTGATCTAATAAGGTTGTCCACCTTTTTATCAATATCTTTTGATTTCAATTATCGTGGATTCACTAAATCCCAAAGGCCACTGAAATTTAAGCGTGGGCTCTGGAGCAGAGTTCAGTTTCACGAGCCAAGTTTCTTTAGCTTTCATGGCTGATAGAATTATTCGCAAAGACTCTGGAAGGTCTTGAGACTCGACATTGTATTTTTGAGATGATGCTAGAGGTGAATTCTCGTTTGAGTTGAGTTGATGGTATTGAAGTTCAAATTCCACTTTCATGCGAGTGTCCATGGACATCTGGTTGAACTCGACAGGTGATTGCATTTCTTCTCTATTTAGTTCACCAGGTGGATTTTCAGATTTTTTGATTTGTTGGTAGTCCTCCCAACTGGATTTTAAATAGGAAAATCGAAACGAAGTTCGAGTGAATCCAGATTCTTCGACACCACTGACAAGGCTTGGAGCTGGAGCTTGCTTTGCTAAAGCTTGTCTTCGAAGGGGCATGGATTTCTGGCTTAAATAATTCAGACTTTCTTGAATTTCTTTTGTTTCCAGTTTTGAAACATCCCGGCTGGCATGATCCATTCCCATCCGAACAATTCGCGAATCATATTCAATAAACCCATTTTTTAAATTTCGCCCCATTTGTTGGCCGTATGCATAGCTGCCTTTTTCCTCTGGGGTTGATAAAAAGGGTTCTCTAATAAAGAGCACCCAAGTAAGAAGAGCACCCAATACAAGGCCCAATAAAAAATTAACATTAATAATGAGAGATTTTAGATTTTTCATACTTAATATCTAGCCATTATTTTTATTTTTCATCAATGATAAAATTAAATTAGGGACTCCCAGAGCTCACAGAACGACGACAACTGACCGATCCCGAACTCAATGTTGAATCTACTTGAACTTGAGCCATTTTAAAAAAATGGATCCAAAATTCAGATGAAAAATGAGAGAACTCTGGCTTCAAACTTAGTTCTCTTAAAAAAATTTGATTATTTTTAGAAAACTGATTCAAAAATTCTGTGAGCTCTTGAGAGCGATTTCCCATCATCCAATTTCTAAAAAATTGAACTTGTTGCTTTGGCTCTAACTTTAATGACCAAATCAGAGCTCTTTGATAAAAGCTGTCTGTAAGAACTGATGAAAAACTCACAGCTGACATGAGAGAAGAGTAAAAATCTTTATTTAATCGTTTTCTGCTTTTTGATTTCAAGTTTTCTTCTGATTTTTCAAATTCATGAATCAGATTTTGTATATCCATGGATTTGTTATCACCTACAGAAGAATAATTTCGAGACACTAAAATGGCCAGCGCATCGGCCACAAGTGATCTTTGGGGTAATTGAAACTGCCCATTTTGATTGTATCTTTTGACATCCAAAGACAGTTGATAGGCAAACGAGAGGTAGTTAAATACATCCCTCGATAACTCTTGAATATGTCCCTCAACAATGTCCCCGTTTAGGTAAATATCTTTTGCTTTTCGATACATGATCTCGTCATCACGGATACGATTATAAACCGAGGCCTCGCCCCACAAGGGAATTGCGAAGACCAACAAAAGTAGAAGAGATCCAAGCCTTTGTATCACTCAAAAAGATGCTTCAAAAACCAGGCCTTGTCTCATTATGTGACAGGTACATAGATCGTGACGGAGCGTCGTAAAGTCAGGAATGAAAAAATCAGCGTTTAATCAAGTGGTAACCGAATCGTGTCCTAACAGGCTTTTCAGTCATCTCACCGACTTTCAAAGCACAGGCCGCCTCTTCAAAAGTTTCATTCGCAGCACCAAAAGGGATGGGACCCAGATCTCCCCCTCGAGCACTGGAGGGACACTTTGAACGTAATCGTGCCATTTCTGAAAATGAGGCTCCTTCTTTGAGTTTTTTTAAAATGTCCTCAGCCTCATATTCATACTGCACTAAAATGTGACTCACATGAAAAGTCTTGGAATTCATGTTTCATCCTCAGCTTCAATATCATTTGGCTCTTCAGATTGATTTAAATGAAGTATTATTCGATCCGCAAGAACCCGATTAAAAGTTTTCAGTTTAGCAATTTCCTCGGGCTCTGCATTTTTAATTCCCTCCACACTTCCAAACGTTTCCAACAGAATTCTTTTTCTTTGTGGCCCTAGGCCCGTGATTTCGTCCAATTGACTTTCTAAGGTTAAGTCTTCTCGAAGTTTTCGATGGTACTGAATGGCAAATCGATGGGCTTCATCGCGAATACCCACTAAAATATGATGGGCCTCTGAATTTGTTTTAAAAGTAACAGGGTTTGCTCGCCCAGGTAAAAAGAATCTTTCCTCAGTGGATTTTACATCCACTTTTTGAAAATCACTCTCGGTTCTGGCCTTAGCCAGTCCCACAATTGGAATTTCTGTTTTACCTAATTCTTGTAAAATTTTGACTGCTTGAGCCAGCTGCCCTTTACCACCATCAATCACGAGAAGCTGGGGCTCGTCATACTCGGTGTGTTTAAACCGACGACTGAGCACTTCAAAAAGACTGGCATAATCATTCTGCCCCAGCACTGTTCTTGTTTTGTAACGTCGGTAATGATCGGGAGCGGGAACTCCATCTTCAAAAACTACCTGAGAGGCCACGTTGGCTGTGCCCTGAAAATTGGAGACGTCAAAACACTCGATGCGATGAGGCAGTTCAGGCAATCCCAACTTCTCTCGAATTTCTTGAAGACCACGTTTTTTCTCTTCACTTTTAGAAACCCATTTTTCAAATTGAGTTTTTGCATTGGCATGAGCCATGTCCACCAGAGCATGTAATTTTGAGTTGGTGGCCACTCTCACCACAGACTCTTGACCTGATCTCTCTTTCAAAACAGCTTGCATCAACACCGTAAGATCTCTTCCCAAATCAAAAGGTAAAATCACTTCATCGGGAATAATATTTTCATCGTAGTATTGATTAAGAAAAGACACCATCCACTCTCGCGGATCTTCTTGGGTTTCCAGTATATTGAGATCCGGAAGAAAATGAGGGCGTGTTCCCAAAACTCGACCCTGCCGGATGTGCAAAGTTTGAATAACTGTGCCTCTTTCATCACCAAAATAACCCACCACATCTTGATCTTCTTCACTCATATCGTTGATGACCGCTTGTTTTTCTAAAACACTTTTAATGGCTTTGACTGAATCTCGAAGCCTGGCAGCCACTTCAAATTTTTCTTCCTCGGCCATTAACATCATTTTTTCTGTCAGCTGTTTCACCACTTTTTTATTCTGACCCTTAAGAAATAAAAGCGCCCCTTCCACTTCCGTGCGGTAATCCTCTTGATTGACAAGCTTCACGCAAGGCGCTGAGCATCGACCAATCTGGTGAGTTAAACAGGGGCGTTTACGTGTTTTCATGAAGTGATCGGAGCAATCTCGGATTTTAAAAGTCCTGTTTAAAAATCGTATGGTGGTAAAAACAGCTCCACCCGTGGTGTAAGGACCAAAATAAACAGATCCGTCTTTTCTAACTTTACGAGAAAGATAAAGTCTGGGAAATTCATCTGACCAAGAAAACTGAATGTAAGGATAGGATTTATCGTCTTTGAGACGAATATTATATTTGGGTCGATGTTTTTTGATCAGCGAGGCTTCCAGTAAAAAAGCCTCCACTTCAGTTTTTGTTAAAATGTAATCAAAGTGATGCACATTTCTAACAAGGGCTATGGTTTTACGATGGTCTAAGGATTCATAAAAATAGGTTTTAACTCTGTTCTTTAAATTTTTAGCTTTTCCCACATACAAAATTTTGTCAGCCTCATTTTTCATAAGGTAAACACCACTTTGCGTGGGTAAATTTCTGACGGCTTCTTTTAAGTCATCCCATCGAGGGTTCAACTTTCAGCTCCCTCGAGAAGTTGTAATTGTAGGATCTGAAGTCTTTTGATTTCATCACGAACTTTTGCGGCCTCTTCGAATTCCAGGCTCTGAGAAAGTTTACGCATTTTGGTTCGCAGCTTTTCAATCTCAGCTTCAATTTTTTCAGGCTGGCCTTTGAGCTTTTTAATTTTTTCTAAAGTTTCATCTTTTTTATGAACTGAAAGATGGGCTCCCAGGGAACCATCAAACAAATCACCCATGCCCTCACGAATTCGTTTGATAATGGTGGCTGGAGTGATCCCATGTTTTTTATTGTAGTCCTGCTGAATTTGTCTTCGGCGTTCAGTTTCAGACAGTGCTTTTTTTATGGATTCGGTTTGCACATCTGCGTACAAAATTACTCTACCTTGAGCATTTCTAGCCGCACGACCGATGGTTTGAATGAGTGATCTTTCCGATCTTAAAAATCCTTCCTTATCAGCATCTGTGATTCCCACCAAACTCACTTCGGGAATATCGAGACCTTCTCTGAGTAAATTAATGCCAATTAAAACATCAAATACTCCTAGCCTGAGATCTCGAATAATTTCGATGCGCTCCAGGGTGTGAATTTCAGAGTGTAAATATTTAACTTTAATGCCCAGAGACTCATAATATTCAGTTAAGTCCTCGGAACTTCTCTTGGTTAAAGTAGTGATTAGGACTCGTTCTTTTCTTTTTATGCGTTCGCGAATTTCAAATAACAAATCGTCCACTTGATGCTTCACAGGTCTGATTTCAACCACAGGGTCCACAAGGCCAGTGGGACGAATAATTTGCTCAACGATCACGCCTTCAGACTTCTGAAGTTCATAAGGACCGGGTGTCGCTGACACGTACACCACTTTATCCATCATACGTTCAAATTCTTGAAAATTCAGAGGACGATTGTCCAAAGCAGACGGAAGTCGAAACCCATGCTCCACCAGTGTGGATTTACGAGCTCGATCTCCACGGTACATGCCTCCGATCTGAGGAATGGTCAGGTGAGATTCATCCACGAAAGTAATAAATTCTTTGGGGAAATACTCGAGAAGTGTCGGTGGTGGCTCATTCACTCCACGACCCGTGAAGTGTCGAGAGTAATTTTCAATTCCAGGACAAAACCCCATCTGATCCATCATCTCAATATCGTAATAGGTCCGCTGCTCAATTCGCTGAGCCTCAAGGGGTTTGATTTCGTTATTAAAATGCTGAATTCTTTCACGCAACTCTTCTTGGATACTGGCAATGGCTTTTTTCACCGTTTCTTCCGGAGTGGCGTAATGGGATCCTGGATAAATTCCCACTTGATCCAGATCCTCAAGCCTTTCCCCGGTCAAAGGATCTACCCAACTGAGTCGATCCACAAAATCCCCAAAAAATTCGATACGAAGAGCTCTTTGTTCTTCATAGGGTGGAAAAATTTCGACGATATCCCCACGAACTCGAATGTTGCCTCGAGAAAAATCCACGTTATTACGTTGATACTGAATGCGAACCAACTCTTTTAGTAAATGGTCTCGCTTCAGAGCGGCTCCATTCACCACTTGCACCATCATACCTTCGTAGGCTTCAGGACTTCCCAAACCATAAATACAGGAAACAGAGCTCACAATAATCACATCTTTGCGGTCAAACAGGGATCTTGTGGCCGAGTGTCGCATGCGATCGATCTGTTCATTGATGGCCGAGTCTTTTTCGATAAAGGTGTCTGTCGAGGGAATGTAGGCTTCGGGTTGATAATAATCGTAGTAGGAGACAAAATACTCCACAGCATTATGAGGAAAAAGTTCTTTGAATTCCTCATACAGTTGAGCTGCTAAAGTTTTATTGGGAGCTAAAACCAAAGCGGGTTGACCCATTTGAGAAATAGTGTGGGCCATTGAAAAAGTTTTACCTGATCCCGTCACACCCAAAAGTGTTTGATGTTTCAGTCCTTGTTTAAAATTAGAAACCATCTCTTCAATGGCTTTGGGTTGATCCCCTGCTGGCTGAAACTGTGAAACCAGTTTAAACGGCTTTTTCATAAACCACTTTCATAGGTGACAGGTACGTGAGTCGTGACGGCGTGTCACTTTATAGTCTCCCAGTAGGTGCCCGTGGGTGAATCCATGACAGCAATCCCCATTTCATCCAGTTTTTTCCGCAGCTCATCGGATTTAGCAAAATCTTTATTCACACGAGCTTGAGATCGTTCTTGAACAAGCTTTTCAATATCAGAACGCTTCAATTCTTTTTTTGCCAAAATCAGATCATCCATTTCCATAAGAAATTTTTGAGCTGGCAATTGAAATAGACTCATCACCTCACCCAAATTTCGAATCCAATTTCGAAACTCGTAAGCTTTTGCCAAAACTGTTGGAGATATTTTAATTCCCCTTTTGAGTTGTGAATTAAATTGTCGAACCACTTCAAAAACCTGAGCCCAAACTTCAGGTGTGTTCAAGTCGTCATCGAAACTTTCTTTGACCTTCAAAGAGGCCTTGTTGATACCCAAGCTTTCTTTCGCTTTTACAAGCTCCACTTCAGGAATGTTCTGTAAATTAACCTCTTCAACTAAAAAACTTTCGGCCACCGCCAATGCAGAATAAATTCTTGCTAAGGATCGCAGGGCTCGCTCCAAGGACTCATCTCCAAAGTCTAGAACTGACCGGTAATGGGAAGACAAAATCAGCCACTTGTAAAGTTCGACCGGATATTTCTCAGCGAATTCTCGCAGAGATACGATGTTACCCAGTGACTTACTCATTTTTTGGCCACCAAAGTTGAGCATGTTGACGTGCATCCAACATCTGACAAATTCTTTTGGTGAAGCCCCTTCACTTTGAGCAATTTCATTTTCATGGTGGGGAAATACAAGATCAATTCCACCACCATGAATATCCACTTGTCCGTTAAATATTTTATCAATCATGGCCGAGCATTCAATATGCCACCCAGGTCGACCGGCTCCCCATCGTGATCCCCAGGAAGCTTCTCCCGGCTTTGCTTTTTTCCACAGCGCAAAGTCCATGGGCGCTTTTTTGGATTCAATGGTATCCACCCGTGTCCCTGTGATCAGCTCGTCTAAATTTCGACCACTCAGCTGACCATACTGAGGGAACTGATCCACTTGGAAATAAATATCACCCTCAACATTGTAGGCTTTTTTTTGATCTAATAACTTTTGAATGATCTCTTCGATACTGTCTAAGCTTTCTGTCACTTTGGGATTGTACTCATGCGCTTTCAATCCCAGCTTGTGAAAATCAGTTTTGTATTCAGCAATATAGCGTTCAGAGATTTCAAGAGGTGTGACTTTTTCTTTTTCAGCTCGATCCAATATTCGATCATCGATATCAGTAAAATTAAGAGCGTACTCAACTTTGTAACCACTTTTTTCAAGCCAGTTGCGAAGCATGTTAAAAACCACGGGGCCGCGGAAGTTCCCCACATGTAAAAAATTATAAACAGTGGGTCCGCAAACATACATTCTCACTCGCCCTTCTTCTCGAGGGCGAAAAGTTTGTTTTTCGCGGGCTAATGTGTTGTAGAGTTTTAAACTCATCGTTTAAAACCCAAAACGGATTGAGCCCTTTTAATCAGTGATGACCGACTCATCAGAGGAACGAGTATTTTTAGTTCGGGTCCATGGGGTTTGCCGATAACAGCCACACGTACGGGTTGAAAAAGATTCTTACCTTTAGCTCCCGTTGAGGTTTTAACTTCTGCTTCCATTTTTAAAAAATCAGCTTCGGTGAGTTTCTCGCCAGAATGACCCTCAAGAAGAGACAACCACTTTTCAAGAACAGCTTTTGTGGGCTCCCAACTCAGAACTTCCACGGCTTCAGGTGCAATTAAAAACTTAGTATCATCGAGTGGTGAGTACAGCTGGGGAGCATCACTAAAGACTTCCATGTGAGTTTTAAATGTTTGCAAAGACTGATAGGCCCACTCTTTATTTTCATAGGGCAAAACCAATCCCGCATTTTTCAAAAACTTTTCCACATGCCGCCAAAGTTCAGCCTCAGGAAGTGCCCTTAAGTACTGGGCATTCATCCACTTTAATTTAACACCATCGAAAACAGCTCCTGATGGATTTAGGCGATCTGTTGAAAAAGCACGAATCATTTCATCACGTGATAAAATTTCTTTTTCCTCAGGATGGGACCAACCCAAAAGAGCGATAAAATTAAGTAAAGCCTCGGGTAAGTAGCCCTCTTCCATAAATTGGAAGCAAGAAGTGGCCCCTTTTCGTTTACTCATCTTTTGTTTGTCTTCATCCAAAACCACTGAAAGATGACCGAATTCAGGTTTTTCCCAATTCATCGCTTCAAAAATCATCAGCTGCCGGAGTGTATTGGAAAGATGTTCTTCGGCTCGCAAAACATGGGTGATTTTCATTTTAAAATCATCCACCGCACAGCAAAAATTATAAACAGGCATTCCATCAGATCTTAAAAGAACCCAATCACCCACCATATCAGATGGAAAAGTGATGTCTCCCCGGACTAAATCTTTAAAGTGAAAATCTTTTTTAAGTCCGCGAGTTTTAAATCTCACAACTGCTTTTTTACCTGAGCTAAGAAGTTCTTGTGCTTTAACGAGGGACCAAGACTCATAGGGAGATTGTAAATGTCCCCCCATTTTACCTTCGCTTTCAGCCTTCTTTTTCTGCTCCTCAATTTCTTGATCCGTCATAAAGCAGTAGTAGGCCAATCCTTTTTGAATCAGCTCATCAGCCACTTGTTTATAAATGGACAGTCTTTGTGATTGCTTGTAGGGACCAAAGGGACCCACATCGGAAAGTGAATCTGCATGGGGACCCTCATCCCAATCAAGCCCCAACCACTTAAGATCATGAAGAACCATTTTGAGGGACTCTTCAGTGGATCTAGCTTCATCTGTATCTTCAATTCGAAGAATAAATGATCCCCCTTTGTTTTTAGCAAAGAGGTAATTGTAAAAGGCTGTCCGAGCCCCACCAACATGCAAATAGCCAGTGGGACTGGGGGCGAATCGAACTCGAGGTTTTGGAGAAATCATAGAGGCTTAGATTGCCTCAATTTTAATTTCTAGGGAATGGATTTTAGTAAATTACCTTAGGGAACACCAAAGATCTGCTTAACTTCATCTTCTTGAAAAAGTTTTTCTTTGTCAGTTGCTAAGGACAGCTCTTTGAGCAAAAGATTGCGAGCCGTGTCGAGCATTTTTCTCTCACCGAATGAAAGCTCTTTGTCTACTTTAAGAACAAAAAGATCGCGAAGCACTTCTGCAATTTCATAAACAGAACCTGTTTTGATTTTTTCCATGTATTCACGATAACGACGATTCCAGGTTTGATTGTCGATTTTGACGTTTTTTTCTTTCAGAATACCAAGCACTTTTTGAGCTTCCTCAACGGATATAATAGGTCTGAGACCAACTGAAGCCACATTGTGACTGGGAATCATGATCTTCATACCTGTTTCAATGATTTGAATGGAATAAAAAGTCTGTTTATTTCCGAGAATTTCCTTGGTTTCGATGGCGGTAATACGTCCTACACCGTGTCCCGGGTAAACTGCATTGTCACCCACTTTGAATGTCATCACGAACGACCCCTTTCACTAAGGACCAAGAAGCCTTAGATATATAGCAAATTTGACGCGAAGTCGCAATGAATGGGGCGTAAAAACGCAGGCAGGCGGAAATCATTTCAAAGACTGGAACAATGTTCGCTATGAATAACGACTGAAACCTTATATTAATTACACGGGCTAACAAATTGCGTCAGAGTCTTCAGGAGGCTTTAACTTGTTGAGCCTTAGTCGGGTTTTGAATCACGGGGAGCTCAATAACCAGCTCTGTGCATGAACTAGAAAAATCAAAGTACATTCGACCTCCGTGGGTTTCCACGAGTCCACGGGAGAGGCTCAATCCCAGCCCCGTGCCTTTACCCACCTCTTTTGTCGTAAAAAAAGGAATCATCACTTTATCTCTCAGAGCCTGAGGGATTCCAGGACCTGAATCCTGAATTTTAATAATAATTTTGTCTGCGACTTTTTGTGCCACGAGTTTGATCCATTTTTCGGGGCTGTTTTCAATGGCATCGAATGAGTTGTTTAAAGCATTGAGCAAAACTTGAGAGATTTCGGTGCCTCGACCATGAAACTCAAGTTCTGCGCCTACATTAACTTGAACTTCAATACCACGACTTGAAAATCGAGATTCACAAAAACTCAACGTACTCTCAACAACATCCTTCATTGAAACAGTTTCAAAGGGATCACCCTCTGTTTCTCTCGCAAAACTTCTAAGGCCCTTAATAATTTTAGAAATTCGAAGGACAGTTTTCTGCATAACCTCTAAAGATTTGGTTAACTTCTCGTAAGTAGAGGAGTCTATCTGACTCTCTATCTTATGCAGCACCATGTGCATCAACTGGACACGCCCACTGATGGTCGCCAAGGGGTTATTTATTTCATGGGCTAATCCGCTGGACATCACACCCAGGGCTGCCATTTTAGCACTTTGCTCAATTTGCATTTTTTGTTTTTGGATTTCAATTTCGAGTGAGCGATTATCATTTACATTGACCAAAGTGATAATTGTTTCATGATGATGATGACCTTGAACAGTGTGAGCCACGGACAAGTGAATTTCTTTTTGATTGCCATCCACAGGAAGAAGAATCTCAGAGCTCATTCTTTCACTGGGCTGTCGACATGAATGCTCAATTAAATTTTGCAGTGCTGCCCTAGAGAATGGATCGTTTTTACTCAGCTGTAAAACACGATTAAAAAGAGCGTTGGTACGAGTCAGCAAACCTTCTTTTACAACTGCCACTCCCACCGGTAATTTGTCCAAAAGAATTTGAAGTTCATAGTTGAAGAGTTGCAATTCTTTCCAAACTTTTTCCTGCTGTGTTCTTTGTTTAATCAAAAATAGGGCAAATAAAGAAACAATAAAAATCCCTGAAAATAAATAGAGTGAACCTTGACTAGCTAAATAAAAACCAACAAGTAACGGAGACAAAATAAAAGATAAAAAAACTAAAAAATCTCGCCTAGAAAGTGACAGGGAATGAGGCGTTGATGCTACCAGGCCTGCTGTCACCGCATAGGTTAAGTTGGAAATAGCCATGGAATCATCGGCTGCTAAAAATGCTAAGGTCAAAGTTGAGGACCAACCTAAGGAAACAATTAAATTAATTCCAGTGAAAATAAAATGCCAATTTTTTGAAATATGAAAACCCCACCAAGTTCTCAACCCTAGCCCTACAAAAAGCACAACTCCACTGATCCACTGGTAAAGATTTAATTCCTTAAGTTGAGAGACTGTAAAAATAAAAATAAATGCCAGGAAAAAACTTAAGGGACTGGCAATACGCGTGTTACTGGCCAGAACAGACTCGAGATTTTCTTTTAAATATAAATTTTTGTCCTTGGCCAAACTTATGGGCATCAAAACTCCAGCTCAATTCTTATCGGAAGATTGTAAGAAATATTTATCAGCTTATGTTCGCCAGAGAAACTGGACCATGTGTACGAAAAAGTTCTTTTTTGAGACCCTGATTTTCTTGATTATTTAGCATGGGATCCTTTTTAAGCACTAAAAAAGCAGCTTCTCGCGCCTTTAATAGCAGGTCCAGGTCCCGAACCAAATTGGCCATTTTAAAACCGGTCAGTCCGCTTTGACGTCGCCCCATAAACTCACCTGGACCTCGCATCTCCAGGTCAAATTCAGCAATTTTGAAACCATCTTGAGTTTTTTCCATAAATTCAACACGGGACCTGGCTTCATCACTGACCGCGTAACCTAATGAAAGAATACAAAAACTCTTATGCTCCCCCCGTCCCACTCGCCCTCTCAATTGATGTAATTGAGAAAGCCCAAATCTTTCCGCATGTTCAACAATCATCACATTGGCATTGGGCACATCCACACCCACTTCAATGACTGTTGTCGACACTAAAACTTGAAATTCATTTTGACGAAACTTTTGCATGACCTCTTCTTTTTCAACAGGTTTCATTTTTCCATGCAAAAGACCAAATCGAATATCTGGATATAATTTCTGAAGACGATCAAATTCATCCACGGCATTCTTAAGATCTATTTTTTCACTTTCTTCAACAAGTGGATAAACAATATAGGCCTGTCTGCCTTTTTTAATTTGTTCACTCATAAAATCAAAGGCTGCCGCTCTTTTTGAAGGATAAGCCACTCGGGTCTGAATGGGCGTTCGCCCCGGCGGTAATTCGTCAATGATGGAAACTTCCAAATCGCCATAGACAGTCATCGCAAGTGTACGTGGAATTGGCGTAGCCGTTAAAAGTAAAAAGTGGGGATTGGAACCCTTAGATTTAAGAAGACCTCTTTGGTCCACTCCAAATCGATGTTGTTCATCAACAATAACAAGCCCCAGGGATTTAAATTGAACAGGATTTTCGATCAAAGCATGAGTTCCCACTAACAAATCAATCTCACCTTGAATGAGTTTTTCTAGAATTTCATTTCTTTCGCTGGATTTAGTTTTGCCAGTCAGGAGTGCTACTTTGATGTTATCTCCCAAAAATTGAGAAGCTGATTTGTAATGTTGTTCAGCCAGTATTTCCGTGGGAACCATCAAACAACTCTGGTAACGACTCTCAGCAGCCTTAACTGCCGCTAGTAAACATACCAATGTTTTTCCACTTCCCACATCCCCTTGAACCAACCGGTTCATGGGGTGATTCAGAGTCAAATCCCTCTCAATTTCCGAAATGGCCCTTTCCTGAGCCACCGTCAAACGAAAAGGCAATTGGCTTCGGATTTTTTTAACACGCTGTCCTTCGTTGATAATCTGCGGTCCTTTTTCTCGCTGTAATCCAGACTTTTTAACTGCTAACAAAAGTTCCATCCAAAAAAACTCTTCAAAAATTATTCTTTTCTGAGCTGAGGAACGAAATTCCAAAAGAGAGCTGCTCTCCTCGGGTGTGGGGTGATGAATTTTATAAAGAGCTTCTGACCTTGATACCAGGCTGTAATCTCTCCTCAACCACTCTGGCAGCAACTCTTCTCCTAAGTCTTTGATTTCAGAAAACAGAGATTTTATTAATTTACTGATTTTTTGAGAACTCAATCCTTCGATTTCTGTGTACAAAGGAACAACTACATCTTTTTGCTCATCAAGCTGTTCGATGTCCAATAGGTCTGGATGATGAAATTCCAGCCTTCCGCGGTAGTTTTTCACTTCGCCCACAACTTGAACTTCTTTACCAGAAGCCAATCTTTCAAAATACCCTTTGAAAGGCACTCGAAAAAATTTGCAATGGATAATTCCAGAAGCATCCTTGAGGGTGAGATCATAAATTCTTCTTTTTGAGCGCCCCAGGGGCACACTGGCCACCTTGACAACGGTGGCTTTGACTCGAACGGTTTCACCTTCTTTGAGTGAGGCTAAATTTCGAGCATGGCGTTGATCCTCGTAGGATCGAGGAAAGAATTCTGCCAGTTCCTGTACCGTTTTGAGTCCTTTTCGTGAAAAGATCTCACTCAGCTTGGGGCCGACACCTTTTAAATATTGAAGAGCTGTATCTGGACGTAGGGCCATGGTTTGTCTCATTTTTACCTATTAAGTGCTCCAACATCAATCTCCGATATGACAAAGTAAGATATGGACAGCATGAGCAATTACTTCCGCATTCGACTTTCTACTTTACGCCCTGAAAAGGTGACGACCTTTAATATTTACATATTAATCGATCAAAAGTTTTATCTTTACTTGAAGGAAGGGGCTCAGCTTTCTGATGGAAAGATCGAGAATCTACACGTAAAAGATAATGGTGGCTCTTTTTTCGTTAAAGTCTCAGATAAGGAAACCTACCGATCTTGGGTCAAAGAAGAAATCAACTCTGATTTGGTTGCCCCCCATCAAAAAGCTAAAATCCTACGGGAATCCTCATTAGCCATGATGGAAGATCTTTTTGAAGTCCCCGATGTCAATCGGGCTCTGGATGAAGCCAAACCTATCGTCACTGACTTTATCAATTTCATGGAAGCTCACCCTGAGAGTATGCATTTTATGCTCTCACTATCAGGTCATGATTTTTACACTTACAATCACAGCTTGGATGTCAGCATTTATGCTCTCGGACTGGGAGCTGTACTGGGTTATGATAAAAACACTCTTCAAGAACTAGGGATCGGATCTTTGTTTCACGACGTCGGTAAAAGAAATGTAAGCCTCGATATTCTTTGTAAAAAAGGCCCCCTCGACGAAGCCGAATGGGCTCAAATGAAAATGCATGCCGCCTATGGTTTGCAAATTCTTAATAATCACCCTGATATCTCTGATGCTGTTAAAGCTGCTGCTTTTGAACATCATGAATCCTTTGAGGGAAATGGATATCCTCAGCAACTTCGAGGTCAAGAAATCCACCCCTTTGCTCGAATAGTTGCCTTGACTGACACTTACGATGCGATGACCACACAAAGATCTTATAATAAACCCATGTCTCCACTGGACGCTTTGACCATGATGAAAGAAAAATTAGCAGGACGATACGATCCTGAAATGCTCAAAGCCATGTTCTCTGTCCTCTTTAAAATGAGGGCTGCTTAACCGTAATAAAGAAGGAGTTAAAATGACAATTCGTATGAATTGGTTAGTTCTATTCTTTTTGACTTTCATGCTGGGCCTAAGTCTAGAGGCCATTGAGCCCATGGATCCACGGGCCATGTGCTCGGAACGAATGGTGGCCCAAGAGGAAAGACTCAAATGCACTTCGCTCGCAAATAACCTCAAATTAGATTGGTACGCAGCCACAGCCTGCCAAGCCATCAATGATAATAAAAAATTTCTCAACTGTTGGCAGAAAATTGCAGGTGGAGAATTCAATACGGATGACCTCAGTCGATGTGTTGAAAATATTGACAACTCAGATGACTCCATTTTGTCTTGCATTGTTTCACTTAAAGACAAACGCAGTCCTGCTTCGAAAGGCGCATTTCAAAGCTTGAAAATAAAAAGCAAACACAAATAATAACGGAACAAAATAAAACGTTTCAATTTTAGAACAGAAGTCAGGGAATCTTTTTTCCGATATCATAGGATATGGGGAATTTTCGTCAGATATTGGCAGGGGCTGCTTTATTTTTTCTGCTAGCTTTAGCTTTTTGGAAATCAAATTCTCTTTCAATTCAAGCTCAAGGAACCTCAGAAGACTATGAAAAAGATAAACTTGCAACAAATCAAATCCAAAATTCCAATCAAAAAATAAGAGATGTCGCTCAAGCTGAAGAAAAGACCTTGGGCGCTCCTCGCAGTCATTACAAAAGCAAACTCATCGAAGTTTTTCCAGCTCAACCTCGTCAAATTGACCTCAAAGAAATTGAAATCCAAGATATCAAAGACAGCTGGAAGCTCTGGCAAAATAAAAGAGCAGTCTTGCCTCAAGATTCTTCAATTGTTGATTCTAGCCAAAGTTCTCAAATTCAAAAAGTTGGTAATTATCTTCTGTTTGATTCTGCCGATAAAAATCACCGTTTGGATGATTTTTCGTTGGAACAGCCTTGGGTTGTTTTTAATGAAAGGCTCAATACAGTGGGAGTGCTCACAGGTACAATAAGTCTGCAATTGCACAACCCTGAAAATTGGGAGTCTCTGCAAGAGCAATTTAATTTAAGACTGATTCATGGATTTCCTGAAGTGGGCCTGTTCCTTGTGACCGCCATGAACCAACGATTTGATCTTCTCAATACTTATGAATTGCTAAAATCAAATTCACAAGTTCAAAAAGCTGAACTTGAGATTGTGAGTCGCCAATATGTTCAATAAGCGACCTTTGAAAATATTTTTAGCGCTCACGGCAGGTTTGGTGTTAAGTCTTAGCTTTACCAATTGTGGAGCAGATTCTTTTCAACTTAATTTAGCAAGCACGGGAGTAAATTCTGTCACTGGCAACAGTCAGCTTCAAGGTGCAGATCCGCTATTTTCACTCTCTTGGTTTTTTGAAAACACAGGACAATCTGTTTTTTCACCACGGGGTGGAACAATTGGTGAAGATTTAAATGTCATTCCCGTATGGCAACAAAATCTTTTTGGCCAAGGAATTCGAATTCAGGTTTCAGACACGGGAGTGGAAGATCTCCATGAAGACTTAAGAATCAACTACTCCACTCAAACGGATTCCAAAGATTATACTCTGGCAGCTCCCTACCTGTCTGCGACCTCCCGACCTCGTTTAGCTGGCGACAACCATGGCACATCTGTGGCTGGTCTGATTGCAGCTGTTCACAATAACAGTTTAGGTTCGCGTGGAGTGGCCTCACAAGCCACTTTGACCAATGCTAATTTTCTTTCAGGCTCTGTGGTCCAATCGGATGCTGTTTATTTAGACCAGCTGCAAGGAACTTTTGATATTTCCAATATGAGCTGGGGCATTCGACAAAACACTTTTGGTCTACGCAATACAAGTTGGGAAACCATTTTAAGAAACCAGGTTCAGACAGGGCGATCGAATCGAGGAAAAATTTATGTCAAAGCTGCAGGTAATGATTTTTTAGTCGCATGCCGAGGTACCACCAACGTCCCCTGTGTTGGAAATGCTGGATTTGATCCTGATGCCAATACCCCATACACAATAAATGTGGGAGCCCTTGATTCCACTGGTTTAACGGCCAGTTATTCTTCTCCCGGTTCTAACACTTGGGTCACTTCTTTCGGTGGAGCTTTTGGAACTGACAGCCCCGCCATGATAACTGCAGATCGATCCACCTGTGACGTGGGATACGCACGAAGCCAATCTACCAGTCCTTTGGTTTTTGAGCGCGGGCAAAATGGAAACACGGGATGTAATTACACTTCCACATTTAATGGAACTTCCTCAGCCGCCCCACTTGTGAGTGGCACAGTTGCGCTCTTATTGCAGTTAAAACCTGAACTCACATGGAGGGATATCAAATATATTCTCGCACGTTCAGCCAGGCAGCCTGCTTTCCAAACTGTGAATCCCATCAATCATCCCTTAGGTGAGCCAGTCCCCGCCGGTTATGTTTGGGAACAACCTTGGATTGTCAACTCCGCCGGAATTCGATTTCACAATTGGTTTGGATTTGGAAAAGTTGATGCCACTGCTGCTATTAATTTTACTCAAAGCTATGTTTCTCCATTCGGTCCCTATCAGGAAACCAACTGGGCCCATGAGGCTGCGGGACTCAATGTGACTGTACCAGATTTCACCGCTGCTGGAGCGGTGAGCACTCTCAGCGTTAATCAATCTCTACGAGCTGAGGCTGTTCAACTTCGTGTATGGATCACTCACAATGATGTTTCAGAACTGGCACTTGAGCTGACCTCACCCACGGGAACAAAAAGTATTCTCATCAATGGACGAAACTCTCTAAGAGGTCTGCCAAATTACCAAGGCGAACTTTTTTTAAGTAATGCTTTTTACCGTGAGTTGATAACCGGAATTTGGACACTTCGAGTGGTTGATTTAAAAACTGGAAATCCCACGGGAACTTTGACTCGATGGATGCTCAACTTTGCGGGCTCTGCTCAATAAAAACTGGGCCCTTAAATTGTTGTTTTATATTAGCTTTATATAATTAAGTTATTGAAATTTATAGATTATTTAAATATCCATTTGTTGAATCAATTAAAACTCAACTTCGAGGGTGAAATCTATTTCTAAATATCTGATATTTTTGTTGTTTATTTAAAAGCAACAACACTCAAATACCCCAGTTTTTATTTAACCAAAATGAGTTTTCGAATTCCACTTTTTGCAACCACATAGGCTCGCCGAGAAGCTAAGGAGCTTGAATCAATCAAAACAAAAGAGTCATTAGATCTTATTTGAAATTCAAATTTTTGCTGCGAAACCAATAAAAAAGAAGAATTGAACTTAAAATTATCTTCCCATTTAGAAATGGGTGTTTTTTTTAAATTTTGAGGAATTGAAGCCTCACCCACTTGCAGAACCCTTGTCAGACCCCACTTACTTAGTTCTTCTTGAGATAGTTTATCAAATTCAGCCCTCGAAAAAACTTGATAATTTTTATTCGGCACCCACAAAACTGAGTTTTGCCGTGAAGGCTCTGGAAAAACATTTAATGTCCTGAGTTTCTCTAGGCTGTATGTTTCAATATTCACAATTCCAGCCTGTGCCAGCTCCCAGGCTAAACTTGTTACGCTATCAAGATCGGATCCCACCACCAGAGTAGGAGTTTCAGGTATAACACCCCAAAGTGACAACCGTCGGGAAGCTGACAAAGGATCTGCAGCCACTTTAAAATCTCGAGGGGGTAAATTAATTGATCCAGCCACTCGATGAAGATTAAAATCAAAAGTCGATCTAGTATCAAAAATGACAGTGTTGGATTTGAGCCAACCACGAAGCTCACTTTGAACTGAAGCTGCCTGCATATTCTGATTCACATTCGTTGGATTCGTCTGACATCCCAGCAAAAACAAAAGAAAAAAGGGAGTCAGACATCTCAATATCATGTGCGCTTCATCGTTGGAAAAAATAAAATATCCCGAATACTGGCTTGATTCGTGATGATCATCACAATTCGTTCAATACCAATTCCCACTCCACCTGTCGGAGGCATTCCAGTTTCGATGGCATGCAAAAAGTCTTCATCCATAGGGTGAGCTTCGTCATTCACAGTTCGGTGAGCTTCTTGCTGCTTCAATCGCATTCTTTGCTCTTCAGGATCATTCAACTCTGAATAAGAGTTACCAATTTCCATTCCCGCAGCAAAGGGCTCAAAACGTTCAACTAAATTAGGGTTGGATCGGTGTACTTTCGTCAAAGGGGAAATCTCAACAGGATGATCCATAACAAAAACAGGATTCCAAATATGGGGCTCAACAGCTAATTCGAAAACAGCCATTTGTTTTTCTCCCCGGTTCATCTTGTCGTACTGTTTTTTGCTTTCACCATTTTTTTCTAAATACTGCAAAAGCTCCACTTCGCTCATAGGATCAATTTTGGCATATTCACGAATCCCATCTAAAACAGTGATTCTTTTCCAGGGTGTTGTAAAATCAATTTCTTTGCCTTGGTATTCAAATTTTAAAGTTCCTCTGACCTCACGAATGACATGGGTGATAAGATCTTCAAACTGCTTCATCTGATAGTTGTAGTCCGTATAGGCCTCATAAAATTCAAGCATGGTGAATTCAGGATTATGAGATCGATCAATACCTTCATTGCGAAAATTTTTTCCAATCTCGTAAACTTTTTCGAAGCCACCCACAATTAATCTTTTCAAATAAAGCTCAGGAGATATTTTCATGAAGAGCTTCATATCAAGGGCATTATGATGGGTGTGAAAAGGCTTAGCCGCGGCTCCCCCGTAAAGAGGCTGAAGTGTAGGAGTTTCCACTTCCAAAAAACCTCTGGAATCTAAAAATCTTCGAATTTCAGAGATGATTTTTGAACGAGTTAAAAAAACTTTTCGAGAATCTGAATCACTGATCAAATCCAAATGGCGATGGCGATACTTTATTTCGACGTCTTGTATTCCATGGAATTTCTCTGGCAGGGGTTCTAAGGTTTTCGTCAGCATTTGAAATTTTTTTGCATAAAGTGAGAGTTCACCCTTTTGCGTTCTAAAGGGGTAACCTTCAATTCCCACGATATCGCCTAAATCTAAATGATCAAAGGCAGTTCGATCTGCCTGAGCCAATTCCTCTAACTTTACGTAAACTTGTAAGGTTTCTGTTTGATCCTGCAAATTGAAAAAAACGGCTTTCCCCATGGATCTCAATGTCATCACTCGTCCAGCTAGACGAAACTGATGGGCTTCATCTTTTTCACCTGCATTGAGTCCATAGAAATCCGTCTTTACCTGTGAGCAAGTGCCTTTACGGTCAAAGGAATACGGGTAAGGATTCACTCCTTTTTCTCTAAGTGCGTGGAGTTTTTTTCTTTTTTCAGCTTTGATGGGATTGTCGTGTTGATCAGCCACGGAAAGCATCCATCACTTGATGTAAAAGTTCGATGGATTCTTTTTTGGGCCGTTGAAATGCATTTCTTCCCATAATAGATCCAAAGGCTCCACCTAAAGCGAGCTCTTTTACTTCCTTAATTAAATCTTCCGTACTTTTAGCCTCTCCACCAGAGAAAATCACAATACGCTTTCCATTAAAGCAGGCGTTCACTACGTTGCGAGTTCGATCGGCCATGGAGCTCACCTTAACACCGTAAGTTTCGTAGACTTTTTTAGCCGCTTCCTGCTCCAGATGTGCAGTCGGAGGTTTTACTTTTACGATGTGAGCTCCTAATTGACAGGCGATTTGAGCTGCGTAGGCCACAACGTCAACTGCCGTTTCTCCTTCTTTGGACAACTGCTCACCTCGCGGATAAGACCAAATGATTACCGCCAGCCCTGCTTTTTTAGCTTCTCGAGAAGCGAATGCAATCTCTTCATACATTTGCTTTCTTTCAGGTGAACCCGGATAAATTGTAAAACCAATGGCAGAACAACCCAGTTTCAAAGCATCTTCAATATTACTGGTGAGTGCTGAAATTGGGGATTTAGAAGAGTACAGAGAATCTGAATTGTTGATTTTCAAGATCAATGGAATTTCACCCGCATAATCTCGAGCCACAGCTTCGATCATCCCCAAAGGAGCTGCGTAGGCATTACATCCTGACTCAATAGCCAGTTCAATATGGTAGTTGGGATCATATCCATCCGGATTTTTAGCAAATGATCGAGTGGCCCCATGCTCAAAGCCCTGATCCACGGGTAAGATGACCATCTTGCCAGTTCCCTTGAGACGACCATGGTTCATAATTTTTGCAAGATTTGACAAAGTTCCAGGGTTGTCAGCACCGTACCAGCTCAAAATTTCACGCACTCGAGGGGTCATTTGAAATTCTCCTTTTTAAAAGCAGGAAACTACCCTATAAACAAAGTGAAATCATCGATTTGGCTTCAGCTCGAGCTGTCGCGTCAATAGCTCTTAAGGAGATCCCTATGAAAGTATCCTTTGAACCCACTCCCAATCCCTCCACACTCAAATTTAATTTACCCATGGAAATTGTCTCTGTGGGATTTGAAATCAAGAGTGCTCTTGAAGCAGAACGCTCCCCTTTGGCGAGTAAAATTTTTGGTTTTCCTTGGACTCAGAGTCTTTTTATTGGTCCCAATTACCTCACTGTAACAAAACAGGACTGGGTCGATTGGAAGGTCCTGGCCAACCCCCTGGCTGGTTTGATCCAAGAACACCTCGACAAGGGTGAACCCGTTGTTATTGATTTAGTGGAAATTTCAGAAGAGCAAAATTCAAACGACTCTGATTTGGTTAAATCCATTAAGTCTTTACTGAACAAAGAAATTCGCCCTGTTGTCGCACTCGATGGAGGAGATATCACCTTTAATCGAATTGAAAACGACGTGCTTTATTTAAATATGATGGGTGCGTGTTCTGGCTGTCCTAGCTCTCAAGCGACCCTCAAAGAGGGAGTGGAAGTCCGAGTACGACAAGCCTTTCCTCAGATTAAGGAAGTTGTTTCCGTCTAAGGATCTTATTTTTTTTGAGACTCTGAAAAAAAAGCCAGGAGAATTAATCCTGGCTTTTTTATTTATATTTGAAAACCTAAATCTAGTATTCGTCTCGACGTCCGCCGCCGCCACCGCCGCGTCCACCGCCGAAACCACCACGACCGCCGCCGCCACCGCCGCCGCGTCCGCCACCAAATCCACCACGGCCACCGCCGCCACCACCTGTGCGAGGCTCTTGGGGACGTGCTTCAGATACCATGAGTTTTCGGCCCATGAAATCTTGACCGTTCAAAGCTTCGATAGCTTTGCCAGCTTCTTCAGGAGTTGCCATTTCGACAAATCCAAAGCCTTTTGATCGACCTGAATCGCGATCTGTCACGATTCGTGCTGATTCCACAGTGCCATAAGCACCAAAGGTGTCAGCAAGATCTGCATCGCCGGCTGAGTAGGGAAGGTTTCCTACATAAATTTTCTTGTTCATACTTTTCCTTTCGCGAGACCACCGGGGACACTTAAAAACTAACAAGGGACCCTAACTGGAACGGTAGCTCAAAACTTTTTTAATATTAAATTCTTCTTTTAACTTCGTCCATCCTAAAACAAAACCTTATTGACCTAAGACGTAGGCAAAAATAAGGGGTGCCACGATGGAAGCGTCACTTTCCACAACAAATTTAGGGGTTTCCACGGCTAACTTACCCCAAGTGATTTTTTCATTGGGAACCGCACCAGAATAGGACCCGTAAGAAGTCGTGGAATCAGAAATTTGAGCAAAGTAGCTCCAAAGAGGGACATTATCGTATTCCAGGTCTTGGTCGAGCATGGGAACAACACAAATAGGAAAATCACCTGCGATTCCGCCACCAATTTGAAAGAAACCCACAGGTTTTTTAGTTGCAGTGCCCATGTACCACTCAGCAAAGTAAGTCATGTATTCAATGCCAGTTTTTACGGTGTGGACCTTTTTAATATCTCCCTTGATGATGTGTCCAGCGAAGATATTACCCAGGGTCGAATCTTCCCAACCAGGAACAATCATTGGAATATTTTTTTGAGCTGCCGCTAACATCCAGGAATCCTTAGGATCGATTTGGTAGTACTGTTCAAGCTTACCAGAGAGAAGAATCTTATACATGAATTCATGGGGGAAGAATCTTTGTCCACTTTGATCGGCCTTTTGCCATTCTTCAAGGACCACTTTTTCAATACGACGGATGGCTTCCCCTTCAGGAATACAAGTGTCGGTCACACGATTGAGATGTTTTTCTAAAAGTTTTTGTTCATCTTGGGGTGTAAGATCTCGGTAATTGGGAATAAGTTCGTAATGATCGTGAGCCACCAGGTTAAAAATATCTTCTTCGAGATTGGCACCCGTACAGGAAATGGCGTGAACTTTTCCTTGGCGAATCATTTCAGCCAAAGAAATTCCAATTTCAGCAGTGCTCATGGCTCCTGCCAAAGTCACCAGCATTTCGCCACCCTTTTCCATATGAGCTTTGTAGCCGTGAGCAGCCATTTTCAAAGCGCTGGCATTAAAGTGGCGGTAGTTATGATCAATAAATTGGGAAATAGACATAGATTTAATCTCCGGATCGAACCGTTTTTAATCAGGATTTTCACGGCATTACAAGGAAAATCGCCAATCTATTAATTACTGCCATTTTGTTGAGCTCAAGTGGCCAGTAAGAGATTCATACCCTCAACCTTTTCCAGCTTGGGAAAGAAGGCATTTAGAAAGAAAGGCCTGGGACTCACTGACCAATTCAAATCCGGCATCAGAAACCAAAGAGGCCAATGGATTTTTGATGTAGTTTTTGTAGAAGGGCTCATGAAAATCCCGCGGAAACAAGTCCAGAGCCCAATTGAGTTCGGGATTGTCATCCCATTGTAATGAGTCCACCAATCCCATAAAGCCATCTGGCTTTAAAACACGGCGGGAAGCGCCCATAATTTCTTTTCTAATTTCTAAGGGAACTTCGTGAAATAAAAAACAACTGTAAACCAGGTCAAATTTTTTATCCCCAATACTCAAATTCTCAGCGGGAGTTTGTAAGAAATCAATTTTTTCAAATTCTGATAACTGCTCTCGAGATTTTTTCAAATAAGAGGCACTCATGTCGGTGGCTAAAATTTTCGCTTTAGGAAATGCCAACTTCATAAACTTAGTCAATCGACCCGTTCCGCAACCCAACTCAAGAAATTCCAAACCCTCGCCGTCTGTCCAACCCGTCGCCTGTTTCAAAGGGGCTATGATCAGCCTCCGCATCATGTCAGCACTGCCTGTAAAAAGAATCTCAACTTGATGCTCATACAATTCTGCCGACTCATAATTGGCGTATCCGCCGCTTTGGAAGTGAAAATTACGGCGAGCGTACTCGGGCAAGTCTTTTAGATTTTCTTGATCGTTGGCTTGGAAATCATGGCTTTCCTGTAACTGTCGACGACGAGCTATTTGAAAACCATCTTTCCAAACTTTAAATAAAGACTGAGCATGCTGGAGGGGGCTTTGCGGTTTTAGGACTTCCAGGGGGTACAAACCGTGGGAAATATTTTTAGCATCGTTTTGGGCCAGTTTAAAAATCTGCTCAAGAGAATAACGAATCTTGTTGGGAAAGTTTTCTGGGCTTGGCTTTTTTTGTCCTGTCGCCATTCGCTCTATAGCGGGCAGGGTCAAAAACTGACCCGTAAAATTAAGACTTCGAAGAAGACTGTAACTGAGGGCTGCTTTTTCTATCAAGTTTTGCTTCATCTCTCCATCCTTTGATGGCGACACCGACGATAATAAAACCAATCACGAGAACTAAAAACGCGATGAACACCAATAGAGAATATCCTATCATAAAAAATCACCTCGTACATCACGTACAACCCATGACGCCATATTAAGTCCAAAAGCCCCTGTCACAAAACTGGCATTTCCCCAGATCACAGGACGGTGTTCACAGGAGTGAAGATTGTTCTGACCTTGTGGGCATACACATTTAAAGCCTTCTCCTTTGTCATAAAGCAATTCCAAGGAAGGCAGGGGTGTTTCGTCAGAAAACACGCAAGGAATCCCGAAGGTTCCTTCCTGTGGGAAATCATATTTTTGCCTTAAAATTTTTCTCACTTGGTGGGCCATGGGGTCTGTGTGAGTTTGAGACAAATCGACAATTCGGGCCCGAGCGGGATCTAGCTTAGCTCCTGAGCCTGCGCTGGTGATGACTTTGATTCCCTGCTGACGACAAAAGTTAAGTAGGTGACATTTTGCCGTCAAATTATCAATGGCATCTAAAACATAATCTGGTTTATCCTGCATGATTTGATTTTGATTTTCCTCATTATAAAACATGGGCTTGATCACAATTTCAGCCTGAGGATTGATTTTTTTCAAACGTTCACCCATCACGAGAGCTTTTTTTTGCCCCACCATGCCTTGAATGGCATGCAGCTGACGATTGGCATTTGTGATGCAAACTTCATCAAAATCAACCACGGTCATTTTACCCACACCGCTGCGAATAAGACTTTCAGCCGCCCAGGACCCCACTCCCCCAAGGCCGATCACCATGACATGAGTATTTTTAAGTTGTGTCATGACGGAATCCCCAACAAGCCTCCCCATTCTGTCAAAGCGCCTGTGGAGAACAAGAGGTGTTTCAGGAATTGAAATTGATGGGATTTGCGGCTGATTTTCCATAGACCCATCTTTTAAGGTTTTGGGTCGAGAAAAGCAAGACTTGCTCTAAACTGCATTTGCGTAATTCAGCCACTCTGCTCGCCACGGCCAGTGCACTTTCAGGGGGATTGAGATCCCCACGGTAGGGGCCCCAGGCTTGGTCTGGTAGATCTGTTTCAATCACTAAATCAGTTTCTGGAATATGGCGTATCACCTCGAAAAGTTTGTGATTATCTGCTTTTAAAACAGGTCCCCCCACACTGATCAAAAACCCCAGATCCAAATATTTTTGGGCCTGGGGCCAACTTCCATTGAAGGAATGAACAAGGGCCCCTTTCGGCAATTGAGGAAAAAAATGAAAAGCTTTCATGGCTTCATCAAAAGCCCGCACCAGATGCAAGACCACGGGTTTTTGTAAAACACAGGCCAATTCAACTTGCGCTTCAAAAAACTCCATCTGTTGATCAAGCTTTTCATCGTATTGAGGTCGCAGATCCAGTCCCATTTCACCCAAAATCAAGGACTGTTGAGCCACTTTAGACAACTCATTCATGGCCGCATCAACTTCAGTCAATTCTTGAGTGGCCACCCACTCCGGGTGGAGACCAAAACACAGTCCAAAACTGTTTGGAAATTGAGCACTGATTTGAAGCTGATTTTTCCAATCCTCAGGACAAACTCCCCCTAAAAGAGAGAATTCTAAACCCAGGCTTTGAGCCTGTTTCAGCCACTCTTCGCGCTTAAAATCCAGTCGTTTGTCCGCCCAGTGGGCGTGGGCATCCCACCATTTTATCATTGGACCTTGAGTGTAACACGAAATGATCCGATTCAGAATAAGATCTTACAGTCTTAAGGAGATACCATGAAGCGAGATGGAATTCGATTGGGTTACCACTTAGTTTTAGAAAAAGGTTCTACATTTCATCCTCTGCAATTTCACTTTTGGAAGGACTCTCAACACTTTGATAAAGCTCCTCCCACACCTCCTAGCCAGTACTTGTCGGATCTTCTTTTAGGGGTGTCGTTTTTGAAGCTGAACAGTTATTGCTCTTCTCCTTTAGCTGTCCCATTTTTAAACTATAATTTAGCTATGGATATTTGGAATGAGTTTGAACCTCACAGAGAGTTGTTTCAAATGTCACAAAAAAGAGTTCAGGCTTTGCACCAACAATTACGACCTACAAACCCAGAGCTGGTTCAACAATTTGAATCTGATTTTTCAAAATGTTTAACAAAAATTCAAAAACCTTGGGGCCTGGAACTCAGAGATCTCACCGAGTTGGTTTCATTAATCGAGAAATTCGAAATCGACACTGGATTCCCTCTCATTTACAATTTTAGAACTCACTTCTCTAAAAGCTTTGAAGAAAAACTTTTAGCTCTTGATTCATTCCTTTTTCATATGCGATCTGTTGTGGCTCTTGATCACAATGCTCACGTTAAAGAGCCTGCTTTTGAGGGCTTAAAAGTCGACTCGGTTCAAGATTATTTACCTCGTGCTGACTACGTGGTTCGAGATGCCCTCTTATATTTGAATTTTAAAAAATGGTCTCAGCCTTGGGCCTCAGGACCAAAAAGTGACATTCGAGTGGAAAAGCTTCTTGTGGACCCGATGTTTAAGGCCTTCAAAAAACACGTGCACAATGCTTGCTTTCTTGTGGATCATTTACCTGAAAGTTTTTTAAGCCAAATGGGACCCGATGATTTAGAGGAGGCCCTGTACCATGTTCAAATGGACTGGCTGATGGGCACCGGCTCAGGACTCTTATTTAAAATTCGTGAAGAAATTTATGGTGTCGAACACGGCTATGAGAAAGTCTTCTGGCATGAGCATCAAGACAGGGATTGGACACAACCGACTCGTTTGAGCATTTCTTGCGAAATGAGTGAGTCCATGTTCAGAAAACGGGCGGCTTAAGAGGTTTGGGGTGTTTTTTTAGTCCACTTGAGGATCAGAACGACGAGAATCAAAACTCCAATAATTCCAAAAAATATAAACTTAGCTTCTTGAAGAGCCCTTAAAATGGGCTCTCCGTAAGTGGCGAGTAAATAAATTTGAGTAGGAACACTGATCCCAGCAGCAAAAAAATCCACAGCTAAAAATTTGACTGGAGACATCCCCATGGATCCACAGGCCAAATGTCCTGGGAATCGTAAACCGGGAGTGAATCTAAAAATAAAGGCCGCGAACACTCCATATTTTTTTGTCCAAGATTCAACTTTTTGTAGCGATTCGCGCTTGATAACTTTCTGAATTTTTTCATGATATAAAATCTTTCGGCCCCAAATTCTACCCATATTAAAAATAGCAAAATCAGAGGCTATGATGGCAACAAAGGCCACTGTGCAAGCTGTATAAACATTGATCGGCTCACCCCCCGAAGCTGGTGGAGGAAATAAATCAGGACGAGATCCCATAAAAGCCAACCACCCCAATGACAGCAGTGTGATTTCTTCAGGTAGAGGTAAGCCAAAACTGCTGGCCACCATTAATAAAACCACGGCTGTGTAAACCCAACCAGGTTGGTAAGCATACTGAACCAAATACTCAAATACAGGCTGATTCATGAAATCCATAATAAGTTATCTTGAACTGGTCTGATTCCCTTGAACATCTCCAATACACCGTGCTAAGGGCCCTGTATGCCTTGGAAAAAAACAGATACGGGTGTCATTCATTTTATAAGTGAAGAACAAGGACTTTGGTCAGATGTGGTTTCCAAAGCCACAGGTTTGACAGTAGGGCAACTGCAGTCCCTAAAAGATTTGGGGGCTATTTACCGAGGTGAGCGTCGACTAAATGAGGATTTTGAAGTTCAACATGAGGAATATTTACGAATTCACACCCAACCCAGAAGATACCCAAAGTCCCATCAAATTTTAGCTCATAAAATCATCCAACATGAATGCGAAGATCTAATCATTGTGGATAAACCCGCAGGGCTCCCCTGCCACCCCACCGTGGATAATACAAAAGAAAATTTAGTTTCTATATTAAAAGATCAGATTTCAAATGAAGTGAGACTGACCCATAGGTTAGACGTGGCCACCTCAGGACTCCTTGTTTTTGCTAAAAGTCTTACGGCCCAAAATATCTTTCATGAGTTGCTTAAAACCAGACAAGTGAAAAAAGTGTATCAGGCTCTAGTTAAATTCCCTGGACCGAATCTAGGTCTCTATGAGCATCACATGCTCAAAACAGACTGGGCTCCAAAAGAAATTCGCTCCACACCCTCAGAACAAACTCAAAACTGTCTTCTCCAAATTTTAAAATCAGAAAAATACAAAGAATGGTCCAAATTAGAAATTGAACTTTTAACAGGACGGACCCATCAAATTCGTGCTCAATTGGCTTTTATGGAATTTCCAATTATTGATGATCAACTCTATTTAACAGGTTCCAATCGTCAACCTGATGAGCAGATCTCACTGAGGTGTGTGCAGCTAGGTTTTAGATGGAAAGACAAAAAAATGGATTTCCGTATTTCGGATCTAACTAAAAATGATGAGTCACAAAAAACTGAGTAGGATTGGCTACAAAATTTGCAAAGATCAAGAGAATGAAAAATATATTTTTTAGTTTGATTCTGACCCTTTCCCCTTATGCTTTGAGTTCTGAAATTTCTGTCATGACTTTTAATGTTGAAAATTTATTTGATACAAAGAAAGATCCAGGAAAAGAGGATCACACTTTTTTGCCAATTGAAGTTAAATCCACAAATGAAATCAAAAGTTTTTGCCAAAAATTAAAAGGTCACTACAAAAAAGAGTGCTACAATCTCGATTGGGACCAACAAGTCTTAGCTCAAAAAATGAAAAATCTGAGCCGAGTTATATTAAGCTATAACAATGGCAGAGGTCCTGATGTGCTCATGCTAACTGAAGTGGAAAATAATTCTGTCTTAACTCAACTGAACAACAATTTTCTGAAGGCTGCGGGCTATCAAACTCAAGTGATTGTTGAAGGACCCGATCCGCGAGGCATTGATGTGGCCCTTCTATCACGTCTAAAAATGGATAATAAACCTGAGCTCCATTTATTGACTAAAAATTCACGAGGTTTGCTGGAGGTTCACCTCAGAACTCCTGAAGGCTCAATTCTTAAAGTCTTTGTCGGACATTTTCCTTCCCAGCGTAACCCTCGAAGCTCAAGACAACAACATGTTGAAAAAAGCGTTGAAATCTTATCTCAACTCGAAAATCAAATGTATATTTTGGGTGGTGATTTAAACATCTCAGCTCATGAAGAAAAGGAAACTGGCTTTTTTAGAAAACACTTTTCAAAGGTAGGACTTGTGGGACATTTGGTGGCCTGTCAGAATTGTTCTGGAACCCATAAGTATCGTGGTCAGTGGTCTTTTCTAGATACTCTCATATTTTCGAAAAACCTAGGTGAAGATGAAAATTCACCCTATATCTTAGATAAGTCCAGCCTTCAGGTGCATTCAAAAGATACAAATCACATAAGAAAAGGACAGCCCCAAAGATTTAATCCTGATTCTGGCACTGGAGTTTCAGATCATCTCCCCATGGTTGGAATTCTCAAGCTTCGCGATAAAAAACCAAAGACTTCACATCCAAACCGCCATTAGAAAACTCACGACTGAACTTGAGGGAATATTGGGGAAAATTCAACCGAGCTTCACGTGGTACAATAAATAAGGCTCTTTCTGGCAAATAGTGGTTCAATGAGGCTTGCAAAAGCAACTGAAGATCATCCACCTTAAGTCGTTCACCGTAAGGGGGATTTGAAATCATAAATTTTCTGCCCATAAAGCCATCCTGTTTTTTTGTGGAAAAGACATCTCGCTTTTCTAAAATTATATTATTAGAAGATTCGAACTTTGAAAGATTTTGTTGAGCCATTTTAACCACAGCTTCCTCTTTATCAAAGCCAAGATGATGACCGAATAATGAGTCTTGAGGTGCATGTAGATTTTTCCACCAGGGAATTTTTAAAAATCCAGGTAGACCCTTAAAGTTTTGATAGCGAAAGGGACGGTCAATCACAGGCAAATTCCAGCTCAAACTCTCGGAAAGAAAAGTGCCAGAACCCATCATAGGATCAATTAAGGTCGCTTCTCTTAATTCGGGCCCCGTGAGACTTTGACTTAAATCATAAAGAAGTAGGTGGGCCAAGTTTTCTCTTAGGGGCGCTGGACCTTTAATATCAGACCATCCCCTTTTATAAAGCGCATCGCCAGAAAGATCCCAGCTCAATGTCATTTGATCATCAAAAACGTGTAAATAGAGAGACTCTTCTAAGTTAGGATCCACTAACTTCCAATCTTCCATCAGAACACGCATCAACATCTTTTCATTTTGTAGCCGAGATTTTTTGGCAGAAAGACTCACTCCGAAAGGTTTATCTGTAAAGTCTTGTGGCTTAAGACCTCGAATCCAGGATTTGAATTCACTCACGTGAGAAATCTTTTTTGATTTCCATCGCCATAAAATGCGCACAGGTGTTTTGAGTAAATGATTGAGCTGAAATCCCACTTCCCGACTTGTTGAGATTTCCACCCCGCCTCTGGTTTTAAGAACAACTTCTATGGATTGAGTGTTGGGATAAAGATCTGAACCAAGTAGTCGAGGTTTTACGTAATTGATTTCATTGATGAGATCTGGCTCAAAACCCACAGGCACTATAATGAAAAAATTCTCAAGTTTTTTTGTGTCGGTCAAAAGACAGCCTCCAAAGACAAACTAGACTGATCAATATAAAGACAAAAGTGAGATGCATAGCATATCGAATTCCATGTTGGTCTGAGATCCAACCCACAATTGATTGCATGACGACAATCGATATCGCTTGAGCCGCCGTTGCGTAAGAAAAAATAAAACCCTCTTGCCCCTTAAACTTTTCAGCTAAAAAAGAACTGCAAACGGGATAAAAAACTGACATGGCAAAACCTGTTAAAATAAAGTACCAAGGGCTCATATACAATCCAAGAGCTGTAAAAACAAAACTGGACAATAAAGAAACAAACAACTGAGTTTGAAAAACACCCGGCCATTTAATAAAGGCTCCCAAAAGTCGACCACTTAACAGACCCACAAAAAATCCAGTGACAAAACGACTGGCTTCACTACTGGTTATATTGAACTCACGTATGGAGTAAAGTGACAGACGTGAGGCCACTAATATTTCAGCAATCACGTAGGAGGCTAAAAGACCGCAAGCCCATGCTACAGAAGTATTAAACTTTAACTTGGGTGGCGGATGTGAATTGTCAGTCTCAACCTTGAGCTTTCGCTTTTTGACCCAAAAAAAACTTGAAATGAAAAGCACAAGAGGCAGACAGGCGGCTATTTGAAAAAATTGAGACCAATGCCATCCATTTTGCAATCCGATTCCAACCATGAGAGGCGCCAGCAAACTGGCTAAGCCATACATAGCATGCAAACCCGACATGGCACGCACTCGAATTTTTTCAGAAGTTAAAGAAACCAGAGAGTTTTGAGCCACACCCATAAACCCCATGGAGGCTCCCATGAGACCAAAAAAACAAAGGGCCAACCAAAACTCATGACTCTGTGAAATTCCAAAAAGACTCACAGCAAATAAAAAAAGTGACAATGATAATAGGTGATTGAGGGTTAACCGTTTTAATAGCCGAATGGACAATAAACTTGTAAAAAAACCACATACAGAAGAACCAGAAAAAATAAGAGCCCCAAAGGAATCAGAAACTCCATAGGACTTAAGAATTTCAAAGAATAGGGGGCCTCTTAAGTTATCGCTGAAGCCCAAAACGAGCATACTGAGATAGCAAAGAACAATTATCATCTTGGAGTCCCCGATTACTTGAGTGCAGATTGAAGTTGGTTGAAAGTTTTAATGATTCTTTGTCGATCAGAGTAGCGATCACTCCAAGCATCTTGCAAGAAAACTTTTGTGCAACTTGATGGAGTAGGCATATCTCCTGTTAAAACAAGACATGCAAAACCTTGAGGCACTAGAAAGTTGTAGGTACGATCCCAAAGGCCACCAGGAGTTGCGGATAGATTGAATTGTTTTTTGAAAAAATTAACAAATCTTTTTGAACCTAAAATGAGTTCTTCTTTTGAGAGGCGATCATCACGATCCTTGTCAATTTTTATATACATACTCTCAATATAATGAAGAATAACAACCAAAGTTCGCAAATCAGCGGTTTCAATTCTTCCTGTTTCTTTAGGGTCATTTCGCGAAAATGAAATCAAATCTTGGTAAAAAGAATCCCACTGTGCATCGTTGAGAGCTCTTACGTAATAAACGAAACCTGGAAGGTTTTTAAACAGAACATGAAACTGGCTTCGAAGGGTGTTTTTAAAACAATTTTCATTGAACCAAGGTTGACCAAAAATATCTATAACTGGAGTGGCACAGCCCGCCTGCTTTAACTTATCTTGAATGGAACTGAGTCCAGCCAACCCAGAGGAAAATATGATATTGACGAATTCGTACACCTCTTGTCGATCCGCTATTTCGTCTCCATTCCCTGAATAAACGAAATGATTGGCTTCAAAAAAGGATCGAGTCCCTGAGTTTGGAGAACGAGGGTCAAAAGCCTTGATCTCAACCCCCAATGTTGTGTTGTCCATGTACCAATCTAATAATGACTGTTCATTGATTCCTGTGTCTTTGAGTTTGGTGGTCCTTTTGACCCCATAACCCAAAAGTAATGAGCGAGAGAGTGTTCGCATGATGTTTTGACGGGCCAAAGTGTACCAAGGCCATCGCTTCATCTCGCGAACATAGGGTGAAATCACGATTTCGCCCGTATTGATGTAAAGCAGAGGAATCTCCTGGGACAAATGAAACTTCCAGTCGTCCCAAGCATCTATAAGAGTCTGCTGATTAGGGACTGGAAAATGATGACTGAATTTGGGTTTATAGTCCTTGAGCTTTTGATCCACAGTTTTAGCTTCAAAGTAATCAGGAAATTCTTCCACAAAACTAAGTGAAGTTTTCCAAATTTCATACTCAACTTTTAAAAATGTGAGGTGTCTTTTTTCAAGAGCTGTTACTGACTCTTTTGGAAATCGAGATTCTCGTTCAAAAACTCGAGCAATGATCGCACGGTAGGTCTCATCAAATCCTTTGCCTGTGATGTGGCTGGGGAGCATGTCCAATTGTTTTAGGGCATTGAACAACTCAGCTGTCACTTCAAATGAAATGCCAGAAGAATTTAAAGCCCAAGAGGAATCCAATAATTTTATGAGAACCACAAGTAATTGGTCCACGGACTTCATCCCTTGCCGAGAATAAAAGTCATAGGGCTGCAACTCATAGTGGTAGATCATATAGGCTCGATGAAGTTCACCTGCCATGCGAAATGCTTCACGCCATTTTGACATTGAGTTCATTTCTAAACGGGGACCAAAAAGAAGATTTTTTAAGCTTTCAAAAAGTGGGACATACTTAGTAAAATTCAATCCAGAGATCGGGGTCTCACCTTGATCTTCAAGAGTGAATCTTTCGACCTCAGCCACCAGGTTCTTAAAATTATTCAGCTCATAATCAGCTCGAGAAAGTTGAGTAACCGCAAGAAGCCTTTGAATGGATTTCATAAAAGCGGCATGAGCCTCGTTGATTTCAGCTAAGTTTATTTTACGATTTTGTTCACTGACCAAAAGGGTTTTCCAATGCGGCTTTAATGAAATAATTTCTCGACGAAAAAGTGCAAAAAAATCAATCAACTTTTGCAATTCAATTTTGGACATGGATTCTGAGTCTCCGCCGAAAACGGCAGCTTTCATTCTCATCATTTCATTTCCAAGTTGAACCGAAACTCGATTTTGATCTCCTAAAAATTTACCAAAAAAAGTACGCAAGTTTTCTATGGTGTAATTATCTGGGTCTTGGACAGATCCCTTGGTTTTTGATTTGAAATAACTGAGACTGGATTGGAAACATCCCAAGGCCTCATCCAAATTTTCAACAGTTGAAGTTTGTCGATCAAACTTTCTAAGAGTCTCTGCCGCAGGCTCAAGGCAATCTAAATCCGTGCCTTGCAGCTCAATCACATCATCTTCTTTTTTCTTTCCTGATAAAAAATCAGAACAAGAAGTATTCATAAGAAAGATTGATAAAGTCAGAAGAGTTATTAATTTAGAGCGCATGGGCAATTCCCACTAAAAGTCGATCATTGTCTGCAAAAGAAGCCACGTCGTTCACGTTTTCAGCACTCAGAGGCTCGGCCTTTACAAACTGCATATCGGCATAAACTTGCCACCTGCGATTCATGTGAAATGTTCCTCTGAATTGAATCAGTTCAAATTCATTTTTTTGGCTGGATGTCCACGAAGTGTCCCAGGTAATTTTTTGCATCTTCTTTAACGGAAAATTCAGTTGATGACGTAATTTTATTGCTTGAGTCATGGGATAACGACTGGAAATGGCAGCACGATCAGGGCTGGCAAGATCACCCACTTCCGTCACCTCTCCCCCCTCAACATTTAGAGATTCCAAACTCAATTTTTGTTGAGATAAATTAAGCTGAGCGTAAACAGCCAAGATTTGAGCTTCGGCGAAGTTGGGATTTGTCCACTCAGGATCAGATTCTGGATTGTTGGTGGGCTGGTCACTGATGTAGGAGAATCCCAATTCCAGCAATCCAGATTTCCAAATTAAATCTCCGGAAATGATTCGATGTAGAGTCACTTGAGGCAAAATATCCACCAATCCTTCATCGGTAGAAAGAACGTAGTAACCTTTATAAGAAAGACTTAACTGATTCATAGGTTTGTAAAAATAAGTCAACCGAGTGAGCACTTGGGACGACCAATTTTTTTCAATGGAAGCTCCTAAAGTATTTTGGCTCACAATTTCAGAGTCAGGAGGTCTTTCCAAGCGATATTGAATTTTCGAATCAGAGGTGGCGTTGGGGAAAGGACGAAAAGTTTCCGGCGGAGTTTGAAACCATGGGTTTTTGCGAGAAAAACGCCCCTCATTGGTGATTTCAAAACTGGGCCCTTGATCAGGTATAAAAAGGGGAGACCAAAAAGCTGCCAATGTATAATCTGATTCAGCTCTCAGCCAAGAAATTCCAGTTAAGGATAGGCTTTCCCTATTCAAAGGATTCCATTCAAAAGTGGGTTCTACCACTCCAAAAGCCCACCTGGAGTCCAATTCTGACCAAGGATGATGATGCCTCCCCAGAGTAAAAAATTCTTTTTCGCTGGTTTGAAACTTATAAGAAAATTCTTTGACCTTGATATAATTTAAAATGGGGGCTCCCATGGCGATAACAGCTTCCGCCTCTACTCCCAAAGGATCCCTGTCGTCGACATTTTGAGCTCTCCAACCAAAATATTGGTACTGGGTTTGGTCAGTGGCTTGAAAGTCAGGAGAAATAAAAGAGTCGTTTTGCAGTAAAAGTGAGGAACTGATTTGAGCTTGAGCCCAAGGGTTCAAAAAGCCCAAAATAAAAATGAAATAACCAATAGAAAAACCACTGAAACGTACCATTATAAGTAGAAGTGTCCAAGTTTCATGCCGTGAATGGTTCGTCAAACAGTCCCTTTCTGCGTATAAGTTTTGGTCACTTGCCAAAGTTAGGCTGTTTGTGACAGCATTTGATCGGTGACAAAACAACCAAAAGAAAGAATTCTCATCCTTCGTTTTTCGAGCTTTGGTGATGTCACACAATGCCTGAGTGTTCCAGCAAAATTACGTCAAAAATGGCCAGATAGCGAAATCCATTGGGCTGTGCGTGATGACCTGGCCATTTTATTGAATAATCACCCCGACATTCAAAAAATATGGAGCTTTCCACGCCGAGCAGGACTCCTCGAGCTCTTTCGTTTTTCTTGGCTAATGCGGCGCCAAAAATTCACTCGGGTTTATGATGCTCACAACAGCACAAGATCATGGGTGATAGGATTGATTTTGCAATTTACATCCTCAGCTCTTGTGCTGCGAAAAAGTCAGAAAAGAATACTTCGATTTTTATTGTTTAAATTGCGAATTGATTTGTATCAAAAACCTCGCAGTGGGCAACGTGATTTAATCGAACCCCTTAAAGCTTGGGGGATTTCTGATACTCTTCCCCCTCCTCCCCAACTTTTTTTATTAAGTGATGAAATTGAAAGTGTTCGAAAGAAATTACCTACAAATCAATTTATTGCTCTTGCCGCCTCTGCCGCCTTTGAGTTAAAACGTTGGCCTCGAGACTATTGGGTGGAACTCATCCATGCTCTGCCCCAAGAAAAATTTATTTTACTGGGCGGTCCTGAAGATTTCTTTCTTGAAGAGATTCGAAAAACAGCTCCTGATCGAGTCTACAATTGGGCTGGAAAAACAAATTTACGAGAGACTTCTGCTGTCGTTAAGTTATCAAAAATTTTAATTTCAAATGATACTGGAATACTCCACACCGCCGAACAGTTAGGGCATCCTTCTATTGCCTTGATGGGGCCCGCCCCCTTTGGTTTTCCCTCTCGGCCATTGACTAGTATTTTAGAGCTCGATCTCCCCTGCCGCCCCTGCAGTAAGCATGGGCAAGGTCCCTGCATTAATGCCAACTACCACCAGTGTCTGAAAGGTCTTTCCCCACAATTGGTTTTAAAAACTCTCAAATCAAGAGAGGTGATATCTTGATTTGGGTGTATCGAATTCTCATGTTTTTGATTCAGGTGGCCCTGAAACTTTGTCAGCCTTTTTTAAATAAAAAAATAATGTACTTCTATCAAAACCAAGGAAAGCTTTTTAAAAATTCAAATCCCGACTCAAGCCCCCTTTGGATTCATGCCACCAGCGGTGAGTTGGAATATGCCATTCCCCTCATTGAGGAATTATCAAAAAATTTTTCCCACATTCCACTGCTGGTGACCCATTCCTCTTTATCCTCAAAAAATAATTTAGATCAACTTCCCGTGGCCATGACTGGAGTTATTCCCTTAGACTCCTACTATGACGTTTCAAACTTTTTAAATTTAGTTCGCCCACGTGCACTTTTGATAAGTCGAACTGAGATTTGGCCAGAGCTGATTCATCAATTGCATGAGCGCGAAATTCCCAGTTTTTTATTTTCGGCCACTTTTGCACCCGGATCTAAAAAAATGGGATTGTTCTCTCGTCTTTTTATTTCTCAGGCCTTAACTCAAATGAATAAAGTTTTTGTTGTGAGCCGTGACGATAAACAAAATGCAGAAAAGCTTTTTTCTGAGCTTAAAGTTGAGGCGCTTGGAGACACTCGCTACGACCGGGTTGCTGATAAACTTTCAAAACCAGCCCCTATTTCCTTACCCACTCACAATCAAATTTTAGTTCTCGGAAGTATTTGGCATGAGGATGCGAAAATTTTTTTACCCATTCTGGTTGATTTAAAAAAGCTGGGTTGGAAAATAATTTGGACTCCCCATGAAATTCATTCAGATGAAATTCTTGGTTTAGAGGGCCAATTCAAAGCCATGGGTTTAAACAGTCAGCGTTTGAGCCAAAATCCGGATACTCACCTTTGGGAAAAAAATGATATTTTGATCATCGATCAAGTGGGTCTACTGGCCTATCTTTATACTTTAGCTCGAATTTCATTTGTCGGCGGATCATTTCGTCAACAAGTTCATTCAGTTATGGAACCTCTGGGCGCACACTCCCCTGTCCTCGTGGGTCCTTACTACCTGAACAATCGCGAGGCCATTGAATTTGAAAGGCTTGGATGCGTTAAAGTGGCTCGCACATCGAGTGAATTGCTTTCTCAAATTCAAAATCTCGACAGGGATTATGATAAAATCACTCAACTCCTTAAGATTGAGATCAAAAACCGCAGGGGAGCTACACATAAACTTGTTCAAGCTCTCAGGGAACGAAAGATCTTTTGATGCGCTTGCTCTTGACCATTTTTTGAGACTATTTAAATCCTAAGCCATGCAAAATTCATTTTTAAAAGTGGCTCATCCCCTGCGTGAAATCATTCAGCGACGTCCTTCAACAAAAAGGGGACACCTTGTCCTTTTCGGAGAACTCTTCAATCGTGGTTATGCCAATGGACTTGTGGAAGAAGCTCAAGCCGCTCAGTTTAAGATCATAAAATCGACTGTGGGTAGACGGGATTCCGACCAAAATTTACGTGCGCTCGAGACTTCAGAGTACCCCACTGACTGCGATCATTTCATCAATGTTCCCCTGGAGGCTGGTTTTGATTTCGAAAAAGACGAACACGGACTCAGTCCTGTTGATGACTTAAAGGAATTGGGCTTAAAAAATTGGTCGGAGTTCAAATGGCGACCTGGAAAATTAGATTATTGTCGACAAAAAGGCCGAGAGCGATTCCGCAAATCAGTACAAGACTACGTTAAAAAATTAGAAAACACACTTGAGGGGCAACTGGGGGGACAAATTTTGATCGCCCACCTCATGGCTGGGGGAGTACCTCGAGCAAAAATTGCAATGCCCTTGATGAATCGAGTGTTCAAAGGAACCGGCGACCGCTATATGCCTAGCCGGGAGTTTTGGTCTTCATCTATTGGACAGTTGTCAGAAATGAATTTCATTGAAGTGACGGCCCAGACTCTTGATATTCTGATTGAGGAAACTTCAGAACTTCGAAAAAAAATAAAATCTGCAGGTGGACATATTTCTTATGTCGCCTACGGCTACCACGGAACTGAAATATGGTATCGCGGTGGGTACAATTGGCAAAGCTACTCTCCGTATTTGCAGGGTTGGGCTAAAATGGCCCTTGAAGATGTGGCGGCTCGATGGTTGAAAGAAAACGTCGCTGTCTCTGTCTACAATTGCCCTGAAATTTTGACCAATTCCAGTTCTATCTTTCAAGGTGTGGAAGTGCCTCTCTATGCTCTTATCCGAGCTTTTCAAAAATCTTTTCCTGACCACGGTCGAACTCATCAAATAGTGGCCGAAGCTACTCAGCTTTTGAAGAAGCCCCAACTGTTGGAAGAAATCAATTCCTTGATTGATAGTTTTTATGCTCACCCCGAGGTCATGGCGACTCTTCAATTTGACGAATGGCCCTCCCACAGCAATAGAACTCAACTTGAAAAGTTACTGAGCATTTCTGAACAGATTGTGGAGTGTCATTCAGACTCTAAAAAGCTAATGACAGCTCTTTTAAGTGAAATTGTTTTCAGATCCTGCGGAAAGGCCATGTTCCATGATTCTTTTCAACCTCAAGCCGCAGCTCAATGGATTGGACATGATTTAGTGGCCTCTCTTGAAGTGGGACGAACCTAGATGAAAAAACGACAGCCTGTCATTGTTATCACAGGGGGTCCCTCCGGCGGAAAAACAACATTGATTGAAGCCATAAAAAGAGAACTGGCACCAGAAGTTATAACAGTGCCAGAGGCCGCAAGTCTTCTCTATCGTGGTGGTTTTCCACGGGGGCGCGACACTCACTCTCAAGTGAGAACTCAAAAAGCCATTTATTACGTGCAAGAACAATTAGAAGGCCTTGCCCAGGATCAAAGCAGATCCTCGACCTTGGTCTGCGATCGGGGATCCTTAGATGGATTGGCTTACTGGCCTGAAAACCATACGGATTATTTTGAAGAGCTCGAAACGAATCTGAACCAGGAAATTTCCAGATATGATTGGGTTCTCCATCTCGACACGGCCCACTCACAATCTTATGATCTATCCAACCCTGTTCGGACAGAAAATTATGAAGAGGCTTGGAAGCTCAACGAGCGAATAAAATGGGCCTGGTCTCAACATCCACAGGTTCTTATTGTTTCTGCTAACTCTGACTTTTTCTCAAAAATGGCTTTATGCCTTCATCTGATTCGGGGTATTATTGACGGCAGAGATTATGAATCCATCAAGAGAGATCTTCCTTAGTTTATTTTTTTTATCGACATTAGCTTGGTCAAGCTTCCCTCTTGATTTTAGTGCTGAAAAAAACAACATCCAAATTTTACCGCAAAAATTCGAATACAGCTTACGAGATTCAACAAAATTGCTACTTGGAAATCGAATCATTGATTCGGAACAATTTCGTTTTGAATTCAAATATAATAATGCAAAAGCCAATATCAAAATTATTTGGCCAGAGGGTCTTATTCAGGAGGGGCGAGTGCTATTAACCAATCCCTCCGGTCTTGAAATATGGTCTCGAGAATTCGTTAAGGGGCAAAAAGAAATAGAATTAAAAGAGGTCTCATCTCTACTTAATAAAATTTCGAGTTTTTCATTCTTTCGATTTTGCGTGGGTTACTTTCAACTGGATACCGGCCTCGACATCTGCTCTCCTGAACTAATGTTGAAGGGCACTGCCGAAGATTTACAGGTTGTTTCACGCAACCAGGAGCAGCGACCCGAAGTTCAAATTAACGGTCGTACAGTGACTCAACATGGAATTGTTTTCTTAAATGACGACAAAGAAACACTTCAATTTCGAGCCGTTTCAAAATCAGGGGCCGAATTCAAGATTGACACTAAAAAAACTGTTCTCGAATTTCCAGATGTCATTGATATTAATGAAAAATCTTTTCTGTTGACTGTCGAAGGTCCAACTCCACTTGCGCCCTCAAATTTCAAAAAAGTTTCTGAAAATCGTTGGACAGTTCCTCTGCTGAAAGAGAGAGCTCAAATCTACATCTCGGGAGCAGGTCAAGTTCCTCTTCGGCAAGAGTTCATTGTCGTCGGTCCCCTTCCTAAAAGTTCAAACCGAATTTATTTAAAAACCCAACCCAATCAAAAGTCTTACTCCTCACAAATGACCCTTATTGGTGATAACCCTCGTGAAGGTACTGTCCAATCTGTGGATCGAGGTTCAGATGTAAAAAAATTAGGATCCTCTTTTCAATGGATTGTTCGAAATGTTCCAACGGGAATGGGAAAAACATCTTACTTGGGCGTCTTTGATGGAGAGCAAACATTTTCAGCTTCCTACAAAACATCCAGGCAAGATTCTGGGAGAATAGAGATAGGCGGATTATTGGCGACAGAAGCCTCTCGAATGGCTTTCAACGGAGAAGCTCAGTTGTGGTTTGAGAATCCTTTCAAAAGTCAAGTTTGGTCCTTTCAGAGAATGGGAATTGGACTACATCATATACAAGAAGTTTCAGGAGACGATCTTTTATCATCAACAAATTTATCCTTCTATTTTCGTATTAAATCGGGATTACAATACTGGGACCCCTCATTCTACTTTACTTTCGGTCCTGAGAATTGGACCTACGAATCCTCATCTTTTCAATCCTTCAATCTTGGAGTTGGTTGGGTTGGTCCGGCCTGGAATCGAATCTCTTATTTTGATTGGAATGAAATTGACTTGAAATATTCTCTACCCGGTAACACTTCCTCACTCGATTTAAAACAAGCTCTTTTGGTGCGTTGGAAATTATATAAAACCATAGAAGAAACTCAAAAATTTAAGTTTGGATTGGGCTTGCAATCCCTTGAGATATTAACAGCCACTGCTGAAAGAAAGGCTTCTTTTTTAAATATTGAAGGCGCTTGGGTTAAAACTTTTTAGTGGCTTTTTCATTATTGTCATCCCGCTTTGTTTTTCTTAAAAAACCCGCCAATAACATCCTTCAAGTCCATATTAAATATATCTTGATCAGGTTTTTTCACGACATTGTCCATAATAGCTAATTCACGTTTAGCGATGATAAACGAGGGGTTGATGGCCAGTGATTTTTCAAAGGACTTTCTTGCCGCAATTAAATCACCCTTTGCTTTTTGATAAAATCCCACGACGAACAAATAAAGCGCATCGTATCTTTCATCTGGAGGAATTTGCATCAATTCGAGTTCGATGTCTTTAAGTTGAGCTAAACGGTTTTGAGGATCTAAAGTCCCAAGCTGAATCCATACTCGATAGGTACGACCACCAGGCAATTCTTCAGCGTACTTTATTTTATTAAAAATATCTGAAGCTTTTTGAAATTGATTCAGCTGAAGTTGGGCTTTAACTTCGTCTAATTTTTGCAATCCTGAAAGTCGCAATTCACCTTTTTCTTTAAATTTAATCTGAGTGACTTCTTCGTTTGATTGTTCCCACTGCACACGGATGGCTTTATCAAATCGATCACGAATAGAAGTCCACATTTTTAAAACTTCTGGATCCTGAGGTGCCGGTCCCACAAATTTCATGAATTCATCAATCCATGTGTTATCAGGCTTTCCTCGTAATAGTTCTTGAAAGAGCTCAAGCACCTCTTGACTGCTCTTGCCTTCAATTTGTCCTTGAATTTTTTTAAGGTGCTGCCGCTGGCTGGTGGCATCGAAACTGGTTTTTTCAGAAGAGAATATAATAAGACCTTTTAGTAACATCAAATGCATGGCTTTATGCACCGAGATGGCATCATAGCCTTCAATGCTTAAAAGTTCATTCAGGGTTATCGGATTTTCAAAACGAGAGGGAAAGCGATCGAGTCGTTTAACGAATGATGTTGAAAAAACAGGGTGATCCGCTTTCCACGATGAACTTTTTAAAATTTTTTGTCCTGACCACATTAAATAAAGGGATTCAAGCCAAGCCATTGGAAGCTTTGAAGCCACCCAGTCATGGAGATAGCGAAGCAAAGCTTCAGAATCAATGGCAGAAACAACGGGCTCGACTTCTGTCGCAACAAAGTTAACTTTCACTTTTCCTTCAACGATTGTTCGGGTCAAACGGACATTCATCTGTTCAGACAAAATAAGATCAAAGGCATGGGGGCTCAATTTGCAAGAATCAATCAATTTTTGGCCAATTTTTCGAGGACTTTTGTCTTTCAAAACTTCTTGTAAATCATCTGTAGCAAGGTATCCACTTTGAATAAGCATATGTCCTAAGAAAGTGGATTCATCATCCACATCCACACCAACAATAGCACCGCTGCTAAAGGAAACACCTGAAACAGAACCAGAGGAATTAAAAATATTCAAATGACCTGAGCTTTTAGTTTCAGCAAGTAAGCTGTAAATAAATGGCAAATCATATCCATCAACTTCTTCGAGCGACTCAATTAACTTTCTTTTTTCTCTTGGTGAGACTTTCTCTTTTTCAAAAATTTCATACAACTGTTTGCGAGGAGAGGAATCCAATTGAGGCTTTTTAACCTTGATCATGTTAAGATACTGATCAATTTCCTCAAGCTTGAAAGGTTTTTTTAAAAAACCATGGGCTCCGGTCTCTTGTAATGAGTCCTGCTGGAATGTTTTGTCCGTGTAGATCCCACTCATCAAAACCATTTTTGAATCTAAGCTGAAAGTGGCTTCTTCTTTGATTTTTTTGCAAAGATCAATACCTGTCATATTGGGCAGTAAACAATCCAATAGAAACAAATCGAAGGCCTGGCGTGCAACCATCTGAAGGGCTTCATCCGGCTTCGTGACATGGAATGGAAAATGACCTTTACGTGTTAGAGAGTCACGCAAAGCCTCACCTAGGACGGCATCATCTTCAACAATAAGTATTTTTAGACCAACTTGAGCCACAAGTATTTATCGGCTCAAAGGTCTTTAATTTGAACTAGACTTTGGACTTAATGAACTTAAAATATTTACTTTCAATAACATCCATTTCCATGGTGTTTCCAGAATCATCTTTAATTTCTTGAGGGGCTTGAACTTGACCCTCTTTGTATTCAATTCCGTATCGAAATAAAACGTTTTTTTCACTCCCAGAATCTTCGTTGTAGTAAGGGACATAAAAAGATTCAACTGAAGCAAATCCTGGTAAAAAACCATCCACCATATTCATCTGATCCACAATAACTTTGGGACATTTAGAATAGACAACTCTCGACTTAGATCCTGCTCCAATCCACTTAATCCACTCGCGAATTCCACAAGAGTTAATACTTTTAATTGAATCCATGTCGATATGAATTTCCTGTGCATCTGCAATATTTACAACAGAAAAGTCAGCATCTTCATCAATGATACCGCCTAACTGTACAACAAGTTTTGAACCCTCTTTTGTAACTTTAGACTGGAACTTGCTCATGATTCTTATCCTCTTGTATGTAATTCTCTTTAGTTTTCACTAAGAAAAAAGTCAGGTCATCTGCTAATGAAGCATCTTGACGATAGGCCTGAAAGTAATCCGTAAAGGAGCTGACAACTTCCACTGGACTTGGTGAAGAGTTCACAGATGACAATAGACTTTTAATGAACTCTCGCTCACCCCAGGCCTCATTTTTTTTGTCTCGGATATCTGGTACTCCGTCTGTGTAAAAGTAAATAAGATCACCTGGGCTCAACTGAACAGTAGTTTCTTTGTACTCGGATGTTCGACTTTGACCGAGACGAGGATTATTTACTTCTTGTAAAAACTCGATATCTTTTTTCTTGTAGGGCTCATCTTTACGACGAAATAAAAAGGGAGCTTCATGGGAGGCATTGCAATAGGACATTTTTAAGGTTCGTAAATCTAGTTTTCCAAGAAAAAAAGTCATCATGACTTTACCGTGAGAAACATCATAAATACTTCGATTAAGGGCGGCCAATGCTTGGCTAGGTGAAAAACCTAAAGATTCAATTAAGCCAGCTGCCGACTTAGCGGCGCTGGTGATCAGTGCAGCTCCAGCACCGTGACCAGTGGCATCACCAATCCACAAATAAACACTGCCACCAATTTGAGTGTAGCTCCACCAATCACCGCCCACTTCACTTGCGGGTTCGTAGTAACCGACAATCTCAACTGGCCCCAAGTCAGCGCGGGGAGGAGGAAAAAGAGTCTCCTGAACCATACGTGCAGTTTGGAGTTCATTTTGCATTCTGGCTTTCTCTGCCGTTTGAACCATAAGACGAGAAACTTCAGCTGCCATACGATTAAAATTCTGAGCCAGTGCTCCCACTTCATCCTGGCCCTCAACTTTAACTTCCACATCAAAATGACCTTGAGAAATTTGCCCAGTGGCTTCAAAAAGCTGTGTCAGTGCAGCAGTTACTGTGCTTGAAACTAAAAGACTTAAGATAGTGGTAAAAGCGAGAAGAATGACAAAAAACAAAAGTGATTTTCTTTTTAAAACAGCAACAGCTGAGAATGCCAGAGACTCTGGAACGGTGCTCACAACAAATAAATCACCCCACTCCACTGCAGCAAATGAAGCTAATTTAACTACACCAGATTTATCAGTGACTGTTTCAGTTCCCATACTTGAGATTTTTTTACTTAAGTCCAAAAAAGATAATGGAATTTCATCCCGCAGATTTTTTTTTAAATCAGCCTGTGGACCAAGTAAGATTTGACCATCACGTTTGATCAAATAAAAGCTCTGTGCCGACAAAGCTTCAAACTGCTGAGAGAACTCCGACAAATCAAAAAGTAGTATGACAAGATAGGGTCGCCCTTCTGGTCTTTCTATTTTTTGAACAATAACAAATCGACTGTCAAAAAATGGATTTGTAACGACTGTTTGGCTCATAAAAACTTGAACCAAAGAAGGATTCCATTGATCTCTCCAAGATTCCCAAAATTTTTCAAATGTATAGGGTGTTTTTTCGAGAACTGGGCCCACTTGATAGTTAGCTTTATTGTTGTCCCAAAGCATGATGGCCATGGACTGTAAATTGGCATCAAATTGCAAAAAGGCACGAGACAAACGACTGAAATCCTCGGATTGACTCAAGTCCAGCAAAATAGGTTGTGTTAATTTGGTTATATTATCCAGTTTATTTTTTAACTGGCTGGCGATGGAAACTGTGATTTGGCTAGTGGTGGTAAAAACGTAGGCTTTCTTATCTTCTCGAAATACTTGCAATGCAATCATCACAAAGGCCAGCAAGGCTATCGCTGGTATCAAAGTTAAAGCAATTAATATTTTGTACCGAATGGAAATTGACTTGAGATTCACAATGTTAACGATCTCACAAGTCTTAATGACCCGGCATTATGACCCGACCTCTCCTGGACCTAGGGCTGTCAACTTTATGAGCATAATTTCCGAAAAGAAATCAGGTGAAATTAACATTACTCGAGAAGAGACTTCTCATCTTTTGCTGCTTAGTGATTGTCGTTTTTTCGTACTTTTTGTACGACGACTCTCTTTTTAATACTTCCAGATCCAGCTCTCAACCTCAAGTGGCCCAACTGGTTGAAAAAAAACAAGATGTCCGTGTTAAATCCAGCGAAAATTTCACTTGGTTATCAGCTCAAGAGCAAGATTCACTTTTTGCATTTGACAGCCTGTTCACTGGGGAGCAATCCACAGCCATTTTAAAATTAAATGATGGCAGCACTTTGAGAATTGACGGTCAGTCCTTGGTCATTTTGGCCGTGGAAAACGGTCAACTCATTTTAGATCTTAAGTCAGGATCTCTAACCGGAGAGCTCTCACCCCAATCGCAATTGCTTGTGAAAACTCCAAAAGGAATTGAAAAAATTGGAGGAACTCGTTCGGGGCAAATAAGACTTGAAAAGGGTTTTAGTGGTGCAACACTTCAAAAAGTAGAGCGTAAACCTGCTAGTCAGGCTCAAATTATTTGGAGAAGCCCCAACGAATTTAAAATGAATAAACAAGATCCACGTACCTACACCAACTTAGAGTGGAAAACTGTTGGCGATGTGGATGAAACTCTCATCGAAATATCAGCTAATTCTGACTTTAAAATTCTTGATTCCGTAGTAAAAACAAAAAAATTAAGCACAGGCATTCCCACCTCCCTTCCTCAAGGGCAATACTTTGTTCGTCTGAAAGGCTACAATAAAAATAGAGAACTCAGTGCCACTTCTACAGTTCATTCCTTTAACTTGACCGATATTAAAAGAAGCCTACTATCGCCGCCACTTTTAATTACACAAAATATAAAACACTTAGATAGCGATATTGCCCCCCCGAAAATGGCTTGGGAGAAAGTGGAATCAGCTGCTAATTACCGAATTGAATTATCGCGCACTCCCCGATTTGAAAAATCTGTAAAGGCCGAAACTGCCAGCTCAGAAGTCACTTGGCCAGGAGTTCAAGCGGGATCGTACTTTTTCAGAGTTTACTCTTTAAATGGAGAGGATGTGAGCTTGCCCAGCGATATCGGAACTCTTGAAATTTCGAGTCAAGCCCCACAGCTATTACCCATATCTGCAGTTTCAATTCGCTCTGAAAATAAAAATTTGGGCCCCCAAAGAATTCCATTAAAATGGCTTCATACAACGCGAGCTAAACCTCTGTACCGCATTGAAGTGTCAAAAAGTGGCACTTTTCAAGACGCTAAAATAATTAAATCTGAGCGCGCTCCAGCGACTGTTTCAGTGACTCAGCCAGGAGAATATTATGTCCGCGTGTTTGCATCAAACGAAGAGGGAGAGCCTATCAGTGGTCCGTCTAACATTGAAAAGATGCAATACGAGATAAAAAATCTTTTGCCAGCTCCTGAACTTATTCGTCCCTTCAACGAGACCACTGTTTTTTTACAATCCGATGACAACCCCTATCTATGGTTAACTTGGAAACCTGTAAATGATGCTGAACAATTTTTAATCGAAATTGCAAAAGACTTTGAATTTAGAGATTTAGTTGAATCAGCTAGAGTTCCTGCCAGTAAAGAAAAATTTCATCGGTATTTAATGGGAAAAAGGATTCCCTATGGAAAAT
>JBKDFX010000027.1:0-10902 GCA_046336825.1 Bdellovibrionales bacterium
TCTTTATTCTGTCTGGTTTTTTCTAGTAACTGCAGGGTTTTATTAAAGTTTGTTAGTAACTTGTCAATTTGACCAATGGTATTGACGACGGTGCCCTCATTTTTTTCTATGATTTCAATCAATTTACCAGCCAAACCGTAGCTTTGAGAGATCAGTTGATCAATGCGTGGTGGATCTTCACCTCGAACTCGTTGTCCTGGGCTCAATGCAGGGGACTCGTTAGATCCAGGTGAAATTTCTAAAAACTTTTCACCAATAACACCTGCTAGATTTATAAAAAACTTACTGTCAGATCGTATGGAGTTCCATGATTTTTGTGATACAACAATTGTCACTTGTAATTTAACTTCTTCACCAGACTCTGTTTTATAGTCTGAATAAAAATCAATCGACTTAACTTTGCCTACTTTTATTCCCATCACCCGAACAGGTGACCCCACTTCAATACCACCAGCATAATTGTACATGATTTTCAGTTCAACATCCCCCCCGATCGGGCTCAAGACACCTATCCAGTAAGCGAAAATAAGCACTGAGATCACACCCACAAGGGAAAGAATACCAACTTTTGTTTCTACCTTCACAATGACCACCTAATAAAAGTATGAGAATACAGAGGACAATATAAAATCAAACATTATTATAAGAATAGAAGCCATCACCACACTTTGAGTGGTTGTTTTTCCAACACCCTCGGCTCCAGGATCCGATCGAAAGCCATAATAACAACTGACCAATGGAATGATGGCTCCAAAACAAGCCGCCTTTAACAGGGATAAAATAAAGTCTTTGAACTCAACAAATCGATTCATCATCTGCCAGAATATTTCTGGCTGTATTGATAGTTTATGAGCACTTACAAGCATTGAAATAAAAAGCGCCGCCACGTTGGCTGTGGCCACAAGTAAAATGGTGCCTAGAACCGAAGCCACTAATCTGGGCGCTACTATATATTCGTAGGGGTTGACACCCAACAATTTGAGAGCTTCGATTTGTTCCGATACTTTTTGACTTGCCACTTCTGAGGCAATCCCAGCACCTGCACGTGAAGTCAAAAGCAAAGCTGTCACGATGGCCCCCAGTTCACGCAAAATTAACAACGCAGAAAAACCTGGCACCATAGAATCACTTTGAATCACTAATTTCATATGAAAGCTGGATTCAAGAACAGTCACAACAGCAGCAAAAGACACACATATCAGAATAATGGGTGCGCTTTGCACAGCTAAAATATCAAGCTGTTGAAAAACCTGGCTTTTACGCTGATGAATTTTAAAAAGGCTTAAAAAAGATAGAGTTACAAATTGAATCATAAATTTCTTAAGGTCCAATCCATACCAATGTCCATGAGAAAACTTGTGAGCCAATCAAAAAAAACAATGGCCACCATGGATATGACTGCGGTTCGAATCACGGCCTTTCCAACACCTTGTGAACCACCCGTAACGTGAAACCCTTGATAGGTGCAAATGGAAGCGAGTAAAAATGCAAATGTAATACTTTTAAATAAACCACTGAGAATAGAAGGACCTAGCAGAAATCGAGGTATGTACCTTAGGTATTCTTCAGCAGATACTCCTGCGTAAATCACGCCTAAAAATAAACCCCCAAAAACAGATGCAAATAAACCCCCAATAAGCAAAAACAGTGAAGCCCCTATAATACCAACAAATCTTGGCAAAATAATTTCTCTTATGGGATCTGAACCCAAGCAACGAATGGCATCGAACTGCTCAGTAATTTTCATTGTTCCAAGTTCAGAAGCTGTGAAAGCACCAATTTTTCCGCAAAGCATGAACCCAATTAACAAAGGCCCGACTTCTCTAAAAGTTCCACTCGTTGCAAGACCTCCCAAGTAGCTCAGTGCTCCAAAATCTCGCATTTGTAAGGTGAATTGCACCGTCATGACAGCGCCAACAAAAAAACCTGCTAACATCGTTGTCGGTAGGGATTGGATGGTCATTCGGTAAATTTGTTCTAAGATGTCCTGGCGCCGACCTTGCCCACTTAGCATTTGTTGAATGACTTTTTTTGTAAATAAAATCTGATGGCCGAAGGAATAAAATAGAGAGTCGATAGAGCCCATCAGCCCCCCCTGACTTCTTCAAAAAATTGTTTAACTAGTTCCACTTCTGTATTTCTCACATCGTGAATTGTGCCATCAAATATCTTTTCACCCTTTTGAAGAAATATAACTTGGTTCGCAATTTCAACGGCACATTTCATGTCATGACTCACAACAAGAGATGTCGTTTTAAACTGAAACGACACTTCTTGAATGAGGTTGTTGATGGCCGTCGTAGCGACGGGATCCAGTCCAGTTGTGGGCTCATCAAAAAGTAAAATTTTGGGTTCTAGCACTAGAGTTCTTGCCAAGCTCGCACGCTTTTGCATTCCATAAGAAAGATCAAAGGGCTTCAATGAAAGGACCTGTGGATCAAGATGAACCGCTTCAATGGCTTTTTGGCAGCGCAAGAGTTGCTCAACTTGTGAAAGTTGGAAGTGTCTTTTTAAACCAAACTCCAGGTTCTGTTGAATAGTTAATGAGTCAAACAGCGCAGGTTGCTGAAAAACCATTCCGCACATTTTTCTTACGCCCAACATCTGTTCTTCAGAAAAATGTGTCACTTCGACTCCATCAATCCAAATTTCCCCTTGATCGGCCTTGAGCAGTCCCACTAAACACTTGAGTAAAACACTTTTACCTGTCCCCGATTGCCCAAGAATAAAGGCGATCTCCGAGGCTCTGACTTCAAAGCTCAAATTGTTGAGAATTCTCCTATCACCAAAGCTTTTTTGTAGATTTTTGATTTTAATGATCACACAGGCTGACCTTTTAGAAATTTTTTGAATGTGACATGCTCCACGTTTTTAGCTTTTTCAGGAGAACCCAAGTCTGTCACTGAACCTTCCATCACAATCCAAATCCGAGTGGCCAGCTCAAAGGCTCGATTCATATCGTTCAAAACTGAAACACATGTCACATTATATTCGTACTGTAATTTTTTGATGAGTTTGATGATTGTTCTTGCAGTAATGGGATCTAAACCTGCCACTGGATCATCTAAAAATAATAGGGGTGGCCGCAGTGTTAGGGCTCGAGCCAGACCAAGACGCTTTTGCATACCACCGCTAAGCTCATGGGGATAAAGATCCAAGGCTTGGGATAAACCGACTTCTTCAAGGATATTTAAAGCTCGCTGTTCACCTTCTAACCTATTATTAAACTCCACCTCATGTATTGGAAAAAAAATATTTTCCCGCACTGTCATCGAATCAAAGAGGGCGTTTTTTTGAAACACCATTCCTCTTTTTAAATAGTGAGGGTTGCGTTGCGTTATTGAAAGTTCACGCCAGCTATCACCTTCAAAATAAAGCTCCCCACTGCTGACCTCTAAAAGTCCAGCCATTATTTTTAGAAGAACTGACTTACCGTGGCCACTGGGGCCAACCAAAACAATATGCTCGTCTTGTTCGACAACAAAATTAATTTCTTTTAAAACTTTAGCCTGCCCTCGCTCGAGAGTTATGTTTCTGCCCTCGATGAGCGACTTCGCAATCTGACTTGTCACGCTCTCTAATTTAAGATTGAATGAGCCCTCAAACGCAATCGTATTTTTCATTTTAATTGGAGGCTTTCATGTCAACTTCTCATCAACGTAAAAAAATAGCTGTTATTGGTGCCGGTTTTGTGGGTTCAACTGCAGCTCACTGGGCGGCCCAAAAAGAGCTGGGCGATGTTGTCCTTCTCGATATCAATGATGGCGCAGCCAAAGGAAAAGCTCTTGATCTATTTGAGTCTTCACCCGTGGAGTTATTTGACTCCAAAGTGACGGGAACTTCTGACTACAAAGACATTGCGGGTGCAGATGTGGTTATTCTGACCGCGGGAATGCCTCGAAAACCTGGAATGAGTCGTGATGATCTTTTGCAAACCAATGCTAAAATTGTAAAAGCCTGCTGTGAAGGCATTCGTCAAAATGCTCCAGACTCGGTCGTCATTGTTGTTTCCAATCCACTTGATGCCATGTGCACAGTAGCCAAACAGGTTCTCGGCTTTCCTCGCGAAAGAGTCATCGGAATGGCTGGCGTATTGGACTCTGCTCGCTTCCGCAGCTTTATTGCTGAAGCTCTTAATGTTTCAGTAAAAGATGTATTTGGTTTCACGCTCGGCGGACACGGCGACACAATGGTTCCCATGCCCCGACATTGTTCAGTGGGAGGGGTTCCCATAACAGAGCTCTTACCACAAGATAAAATTGATGCTCTTGTTAATAGAACTGTTAACGGGGGTGCTGAAATCGTAAAGCTTCTTCAAACAGGCTCCGCTTATTACGCACCTTCTGCCTCTGCCGTTCAAATGGCAGAAGCTATTTTGAAAAACCAAAACCGCATCTTGCCCTGTGCAGTTGAATTAAACGGCGAATACGGCATGAAAGGGCTTTTCATTGGCGTTCTTTGCAAACTCGGGGGGCGCGGCATGGAGTCTGTCATTGAAATTAAACTCAACGACACTGAGCGCGCGGGTCTAGAAAAATCAGCTAAAGCTGTTCGTGAACTCGTTGAGGCTCTTGCTAAACTTCAGTACTAATTTTTAATCACTTACCATTAAGGATCTTCAATGAATATTCACGAGTATCAAGCTAAAGAAGTACTTCGTCGCTACGGTGTCGCCACCCTCAAGGGAGGGTTGGCCCATTCTGCCGACGAAGCCTTAAAAATTGCACAGGAAATGGGTGGCTCGGTTTGGGTTGTGAAGGCTCAGATTCATGCCGGAGGTCGAGGAAAAGGTGGCGGAGTAAAAGTTGCCAAATCTCTTGAGGAAGTTAAAAACCTGTCATCGAAAATAATCGGCATGAATTTAGTGACCCATCAAACTGGACCCGAAGGAAAAAAGGTCAACAAAGTTTATATCGAACAGGGCTGTAACATAGCGAAAGAATACTATGTGGCCTGTTTAGTCGATAGAGCAACAGGTCGTGTTGCCATGATGGCTTCCAGCGAAGGCGGAATGGACATTGAAGAAGTGGCTGCGCACAAGCCTGAAGCCATTATAAAAGTTGATATTGATCCGGTGACTGGCCTCATTCCATTTCAAGCTCGTGAGCTGGCTTTTGCTATTGGAATACCCAATGAAAGCATAAATAAAGCTGTTCAGTTTATGATGGGTTTGTATAAAGCCTTTGTTGAAAAAGATTGTTCCATTGCCGAGATTAACCCTCTTGTTTTAACTAGAGAAGGCGACATTCTCTGTCTTGATGCCAAAATGAATTTCGACTCAAATTCCCTTTATCGACAAAAAGATATTGTTGAGTATCGTGACTTAACCGAAGAGGAGCCCTCTGAAATTGAGGCCTCTAAGTATGATCTCGCCTTTATTAAGCTCGATGGAAATATCGGCTGCTTGGTCAACGGAGCGGGTCTTGCCATGTCCACTCTCGATATCATTAAACTTCATGGCGAATCGCCAGCTAACTTTTTAGATGTTGGCGGTGGTGCCAACAAAGAAAAAGTCACTCACGCATTTAAAATTATTTTATCCGATCCCAACGTGAAGGCCATTTTAGTCAATATTTTTGGTGGAATCATGAAGTGCGATGTCATCGCGGACGGCGTGATCTCGGCCTCTAAAGAAGTCGGCTTGAAGGTTCCTTTGGTGGTTCGCCTCGAAGGAACAAATGTTGAGCTAGGTAAAAAAATGCTTAAAGAAAGCGGCCTAAATATTACTCCAGCTGATGACTTAACTGATGCTGCCAAAAAAGTAGTCGCGGCCGTGAGAGGGAGTCGATAATGTCCATTTTAATTAATAAAAACACCAAGGTTATTACCCAGGGAATTACGGGGGCACAGGGTTCCTTTCATACTGAGCAAAGTATGGCTTACGGAAGTCAATTTGTGGGTGGAGTGACTCCCGGCAAAGGTGGAACTAAACACTTAGGTTTGCCTGTTTTTAATACTGTTAAAGAGGCCAAAGCTAAAACTGGATGTAACACATCAATGATTTTTGTTCCTCCGCCATTTGCAGCTGATTCAATTATGGAAGCTGTAGACGCTGATCTTGATTTGGTTATTTGTATCACTGAGGGAATTCCTGTACTCGACATGGTAAAAGTGAAGCGCTTTATGCAGGGAAAAAGGACTCGTTTAATTGGCCCTAATTGCCCTGGAGTCATAACACCAGGTGAGTGCAAAATTGGAATCATGCCTGGCCATATTCATAAACCTGGTCGCATTGGCGTATTATCTCGATCAGGAACCCTCACCTATGAGGCCGTCCATCAATTAACAGCACTGGGTCTTGGACAGTCCACTTGCGTTGGCATCGGTGGGGATCCTGTCAACGGCACAAACTTCATCGATGTTTTGAAGCTTTTTAATGAAGATCCCAATACAGACGCCGTCATTATGATTGGTGAAATCGGAGGTTCAGCCGAAGAAGAAGCCGCAGACTGGATCAAAAAGAATTTTAAAAAACCAGTCACTGCATTTATTGCTGGGGCTTCTGCCCCCACTGGTAAAAGAATGGGACATGCAGGAGCCATCATCAGCGGAGGCAAGGGGACAGCAGAAGCCAAATTTGCTGCTCTAGAAGCTGCTGGATGTAAGATAGCGAGATCTCCTGCTGATTTAGGAACGACTTTAAAAAGCCAGTTAAAGTGAAATCGATAATTGAGTTTTATGACTCCATCCCGCCAATACGTGCGTGGATGGAGATCAATAAGGATGCTGCCTATCGTCCCATTCCAGACAGCTGGTGGGTGCTATCAACAGATATTAAAGGCTCTACACGGGCCATCAATGAAGGTCGCTACAAAGATGTAAATATCGTAGGTGTTTGCGCTATTGTGGCCGTTCAAAATGCTTTAAAGACAGATCGTTTCCCATTTGTTTTTGGTGGCGATGGTGCCACTCTTTTAGTTCCACAAAATGCTCTTGAGCAAGCCCTTGCAGCCCTCAGCTACACTCGAAAAGTGGCAAAAAATTCTTTTAATCTTGAAATGCGAATTAGCAAAATCCCAATTAACTTTATTCGAGATCAGGGCAAAACAGTGGAAGTTGCCATTCTTCAAAACGAAGAAAAACAAAATGTTTTTTTATTTAGAGGTGGTGGGCTAACTTTGGCTGAGCAACTCATGAAAAATGAGCCCCTTTATGATTTACCAGAAAATTTTCGAACTGAAGGCTCCCATGAAGGACTTGAGTGTCGCTGGAACCCAATTCCAACTTCAAAAGGCACCATACTGTCACTGATTATTTTACCTCAGTCCGAAGAGTCTGTTATTGAAAAATTCTTGACGAAGTTCAATGGACTCATTCAAGGCTCCCAGCCCATTAAAGCAAAAACCATCCCAGTTGTTTGGCCCCCAAAAGATCTGGCTAAGGAAATTGAAGCGAAAGAGCAAGGTTTTCTTAAAAAATTAGGGGTTCTGCTTTATTTGCTGCTTTTGTTCCCACTTATCGTTTTGGGTCGTAAAAAAGCAGGGTCTGCCGTCGATAAGTATTTGCATCAACTGCAAATGAACACTGACTTTGTAAAACGTGATGATGCCTTGAGAATGGTTCTAGATGTAACGGCCGAAGAGCGTACAGAAATTCTCAGCTACCTGTCTTCTTTGGCAGCTGAAAAGCGGATTGTTTTTGGTCACTCCGAAAGCCAGCAGGCTTTAATGACCTGTATGGTAAAGAGTCCCATCGATCATTTCCACTTTGTGGATGGTCAAGATGGTGGCTACGTCCGCGCCGCTGAGGTTTTGAAAAATAATTTAAAACTTAAATACTGATAGTTGCTTCCGATGGATTTATCCGGCAAAAGTAAACCTTCCATTGGAGGTAACTGTGGCTATCGAAAAAACATTTTCTATTATTAAACCTAATGCTGTTAAAAAAAACGCGATTGGTGACATCATCCATCACTTCGAAAGTAATGGTCTAAGAGTGGCAGCTGCCAAATTGACGATTTTAAGCAAAGATAAGTGTGAACTTTTCTATGCCGAACACAAAGAACGTCCCTTTTTTGGTGAACTTGTGAGCTTCATGACTTCTGGTCCCGTCCTTCTCATGTGTTTAGTCGGCGAAAATGCTGTCCTTAAAAACAGAGATCTTATGGGAGCCACTGATCCTAAAAAAGCAGCACCCGGCACCATTCGTGCAAAACATGGTGATAATGTAGGTGAAAATGCAGTGCATGGATCAGACAGCCCAGATTCTGCAAAACGTGAACTGGCTATCTTTTTTGATAAACACGAGATCGTAAACCTCTGAAATGCCTAAATCTGAAGGCCGAGCAAATTCACCCGAGGATTTTCTCGGCCAAACTTTCAGTCTAAAAATTGAAAAGTTGATCGTGGGCGGCTCTGGCCTTGGGCGCCACGAAGGGCTTGTTGTTTTTGTGGAGCAAGTGGCCCCTGGCGAAACTGTTTCTGTTAAAGTCGTTGAAGTTAAGAAAAACTTTTTAATAGCTAAGCTTATTGAAGTATTAGAGCCCTCACCCCACCGGGTGGATCCCCGCTGTAGTTACTTTGGTTCCTGTGGCGGCTGCAATTGGCAGCACCTTGATCTCGCCACTCAAGAGAGTGAAAAGGCACAGATCTTAACTTCTCTATTCAAAAAATCACCAGCTCTTTCCGGTGTAAATTTAAAAAAAATAATCAGCTCACCTCATGAATTTTTTTACCGAAATCGAGTTCAGATGATATTTGATGGAAAGAATTTATGTTTTCGAGGCCGCAAAACTCATGATCTTATTCCCATCAAAGATTGCGTCATTGCAGAAGAACCCATCCGAGATTTCATCAAAAATTTTCCTGCCCATCATCTAAAAAAGGGCTCTCGTTATGAAATCTTTCTCAACTCAATCAATGGCTTGGTGGAATTTGTAGAAGTCTCCGAAGACGAGAGTGGTGCACGATTTGCTCAAGTTAATCGATTTGTGAACGAACTTATCACCAATGAAGTTCTTGCCCTGCTAGATTTGAAATCCACTGGCCGGCTTTTTGAGTTCTATGCTGGTTCAGGAAATTTTACTTTCCCTGTACTCTCACGTTCAAAATTCACCCAAGTCTTTGCCGTTGAGGGCAGCTCCTTACTAACAACAAAGGCCAAAGAGCTTCAAAAGCAAAACTCAATTTCACCAAATCGCCTGAAATTTTTTAATAGTGATGTGGAATCATTTCTGCGATCCAACTGGCCCACTTCCCAAGATACCGTGCTCTTGGATCCACCACGCGGGGGAGCTACAGAATTTATTTTGACTAGCCTAGCCCATTCTCGTCCGCGTCAAATTGTCTATCTCAGCTGTCACCCAGTTACCTTAACCAGAGATCTAGAATTTTTCCTAAAAAAGGCGCCTTTTTATTCCATTGAATTTGCTCAGCCCTTTGACATGTTCCCACAAACCGATCACATCGAGTGTCTTGTTTCTCTCAAGTTGACAGACTCTTGAGTGATGCTAACCTGTCAATTGTGGTGCGTTTTAAAAAGCTTTTTTTATTATTCCTGTGCCCTCTTTTTGTCTCATGCTCGACCATGCAAAAGAACAAAGAGCTCGCATCTCGACACTTAGATATAGGCAATTCTCTTTATGCTTCTGGCAAATATCCTCATGCTCTTCGAGAGCTACTAAAGGCAAAAAAGCTAGACCCTCAAAATCCTGTAATTCTCAATTCAATCGGTCTGACCTACCAGGCTCGAGGCCGCAGTGATTTAGCCATTGCCAACCTTAAAGAAGCCCTAAAAATTCTTCCCACCTACACGGAGTGCCGAAATAATTTGGTGAGAGTTTTGATTGAAAATAAACGATTTAACGAAGCCGAGAGAGAGTTGAAAACAGTGAAGTCTGATCTTACCTTTGGTTCTCTAGATATCGTTTACCTGAATGAAGGACTTCTCTATTTTGATCAAAAAAAATTCGAGTTGGCTCTAGATCCATTTGCAAAATCCATTCAGTTTAGTCGTGGATCCTGTTCTCCCCATCAATTTTACGGGCGCACACTGTTTGAACTCAAACGCTACGCAGAGGCTGCGAATGCTCTTGATCGAGCCATCAATTTTTGCCAGACATCTGGAAATGATGAGCCTCACTATTTTAGCGCTTTGTCCTACTACCGCTCAGGAGATAAAAGAAAAGCAGCTGTCCGTTTTGATGAAATTGTTAAGCTCTATCCAAATGGACTTTATATTGAAAGATCAAAATCACTTCTTGAGCTAGTCAAAAAGGAACTCTGATGAAGAAGACCGGAGAAATTTTGCGTAAGTCGCGCGAAGAAAAGGGCCTTTCTCTTCACGAGGTGGGAATTTTTCTAAAAATTAACACTAGAATTCTTCAGGCTATCGAAGATGGAGATATAGAAAAGCTTCCTGCAAAAACTTTTCTTCGAGGATTTGTTCAAAGCTATGCTAAGTATTTAAAATTAGATCCCAATTATGTTCTTAAAATTTTTAGTGAAGAGCTGAAACCTCCTTTTGTTGAAGCCGAGGCGCTCTTAGAAGAAAAACTAACAGCTAATAAAGAAGAGTTAACAAATCAACCTACAGATGCAGTAGGAACTGTTGAACCAGAAGTGAGTAGCCCCGCCTCTGAAAAGAAAACGAGTCTCTATGTGGGAACTTCGGTTGGTAGTGATTCAATCAAACAAAAAATGTTAATCATTTCAGTGTTGGGCTTTTTTCTGGTCTTCATTGTCTACATCGGAAACAGCCTAATTCGACGATATCAAAAAGAGGCCAGTTTGAACGTTGATGTTCCCGTTGTGGAGACTGCTCCAAAGCATACCACGCCAGAAACCTTGCTGTCGTCACCCCCGGCTGCAGCTGGAAGCTCAATTTCAGCTTTACCCACCGTCAGCACTGGTTCACCCCTGGCTTCGCCAACTGCACCATCAACACCTTCAGACAGCAAAAAAA
>JBKDFX010000028.1:0-3649 GCA_046336825.1 Bdellovibrionales bacterium
CTTATCAAAAAGGAAAAAGAAAGCTGCTTGTCCAATGCCTATTCCAGCAGGAGTGAGAGGCACGGCCATCAACATAAACCCTAACGGCACGGCAAAAAATAGCAGTGGCCAATCGGCAGGCTGATTCATTACGAATCGAAAAAACCAGTAAAAAAAGCAAATAGTCACGGTCTGTGCAGCCATGGTAATCAAAATGCATTTAGTCACAAGCCAAGGCTTTATGAGGTAATGACGACATGCTTGTTTAAATCTATAGATTTTTGAGCGAAGCCCTTGCTGATGTTCAAAGTCTTTTGGAAGATGAATTTTGATAACGGCAAGTATCCCAATTGACAGCAAAAAAAATAATATCAGAAGCCAATTCATGAGTTTTCCAAGAAGATCAATTTGTAGACTCTGAGTTTGAATTTCTAAAAAAAGACCCCCCAGCGCCATAATGACAAATGAATACAAACCCAGGAGTCGATCTACGAGGGCACTTGAGTAAGCCACTGAGCGTTTGGCGTGAAAATCCTTTTGGAGCAAAAAGGCTTTCATAACGTCACCGCCAACACCGCCTGGAACTGCAAAACTAAAAAACAATCCCACATGGCTCAGCTTCCAAGCCTGAAAAACTGATAATTTGATACCTTGAGAGATGAGCAATTGTCTCCAGCGTTCTGTAATAATAATCATGTGTACGCTTAAAATCATCAGGCCAATGAGGATATTTTGAATTGTTAGAAAGTCACGTAGCTCTGAAATTTGAAAACGATCTGTAGCAACTAACCAATAAATAAGTCCACCAGCAAAAGCTAACTTAAGTAGAGTTGGAATCCAGCTTTTCAGGTTCACAAGCTGTGAACCTTCCAAATCTCAAGGAGTTGTTTCAAAAGCGGTTCAAGATCTTTGAGAGGCAGCGAAGTAGGGCCATCGCAGAGAGCTTCTGCAGGGTTGGGATGGGTCTCTAAAAATATACCATCCACGCCAACGGCTAAAGCTGCTCTCGCCAAAGGAGGGACCATTTCAGAACGACCGCCACTGCTTTCACCTGTGGCTCCAGGAAGCTGCGTAGAGTGGGTCACATCCATAATGACTGGAAAACCAAGGGCTCGCATTTCAACAAGTCCAGTCATATCATTAATGAGACGATTGTAGCCGAAGGTGGTTCCGCGCTCACAGAGAAGCAAACGGTTATTGCCCTGATCCACTGCTTTTTTTGCGATGGCTTTCATATCCCATGGGGCTAAAAATTGTCCTTTTTTAATATGTAAAACTTTTCCCGTTTTGGCGGCCGCCACCATCAAATCAGTTTGTCGGCTGAGAAAAGCGGGGATTTGAATCACATCCGCCACTTCAGCAGTGGATGACACTTGTATGGTTTCATGCACGTCAGTCAGAAGTGGGGCGTCCAGCTTTCCTTTGAGCTTTTCGAGGGACTTGAGAGCACTTTCGACTCCAGGACCACGAAAACTATTGAGACTTTGACGGTTGGCTTTATCGAAGGAGCACTTCAAGATCCAGGGAATACCTAATTTCTGAGTGACGCGTTTGATTTCTTGGCCTGTCTCCATCACAAGACCTTCATCTTCAATTATATCAGGGCCTGCAAATAGAACAAAATTTTTACCATCCCCCCAAGTTATTGTTTGGCTACCATGTTTGAGTTCAACTGTATTTTTGAGGGGACGAAATAATTGCATTTTTTAACCTTTCAGGGCGCTAATGACAGCTTCGATCACTCGGTCTTGAGTGGCATTGTCCATGTCCGGAAACATGGGCAAGCTGACAACATGATCAGCGGCCCATCTTGCATGAGGAATATGGGCACTGGCACCTGCTGTGTGCTCCTTGTACCAGGGCTGATCGGCCATTGTCATTGGATAATGAACTGAAGTTGGAATTCCCTTTTCTTGAAGTTTCTTTTGAAATTCAGGGCGGTTTTGTACAGTTAATGTGTACTGAGCCCAAACAGAATTTCGGTCTTCTTTAACGTAGGGGATGGAAAATTCAGGGGCTTTGATTTCAGAAAAAGCTTGATTGTATCGATCAGCCACTCGTTGACGCTGTTCTACTTCCCAATCGTATCTTTCCATCTTAGCCAGTAAAACAGCACATTGGATCGTGTCCAAACGGCCATTAACACCAAGACGGGTGTGGTAATAGCGTTTTTCTGAACCGTGCTCGCGGATTTCTTTCATGATGGTGGCAAGTTTGGAGTCGTTGGTGAAAATAGCTCCACCGTCACCATAACAGCCCAGGGGTTTAGCTGGGTAAAAGCTTGTGCCTGAGGCTATTGCCATGGAACCACTTTTTTTACCTTTGTATTGAGCTCCATAGCTTTGTGCGAGGTCCTCGAGAACAAACAAATTGTGTTTTTTAGCGAGAGCTAGAATTTCATCCATATCGGCCATCTGTCCGTAAAGGGAAACAGGAACAATGGCTTTTGTTTTAGGAGTGATCGCTTTTTCAATGGCCTTGGGGTCAATATTATAAGTTCGGGGATCGATGTCCACATAGATAGGCTTTGCACCTGCAAGTACAATTGTTTCTGCGGTCGCAATAAAAGAAAAACCTGTGGTGATCACTTCATCACCAGGCCCAATTCCTAGAGCCATCATGGGAATCAACAGAGCATCTGTTCCGCTGGCACAAGCCAAGACATGATTAACACCTGTGTGTTGAGCCAGTTTTTGCTCAAGCTCAGCCACTTCGGGGCCGCTAATATAAGCTCCAGATTCAAGCACTTTCATAATGCGACTGTCGATGGATTCTTTGAGGGCTTTATACTGAGTTTTGAGGTCAATAAACGGAACTGAAGACATATTTTCTCCTAGGTGAAAATCTATTATGCCAATACTTTTTGAAATGGTCTACATGACGATACGAATCAACTTTGTTGCTTGGAAGCGACAAAGACTGTGGTTATTTTACAAGTTTTCCCCTTGAGGAGGATTTTATGATTCCAGTGGTACTTTCTGGCGGCAGCGGAACTCGTCTTTGGCCAATTTCGAGAAGAAAGTTTCCAAAACAATTTTGTGAGATTTTCAATGAATCCCTCCAAAACCTCACACTGAAACGTTTATCTACTTTTGGTGATCCTTTAATTGTCACAGGTCAGGATTTAAAAAATTTGACAGAGATTCATGTCAAAAAATCCGGTGTTAAAGTTTCTCAAATGATTTTCGAGCCGCAGGCAAAGAACACGGCGCCAGCTGTGCTTGTGGCTTGTCAATGGTTGAAGCTTCAGGGAAATCAATCAGAATGTGTCGGGTTTTTTCCAGCCGATCATTTGGTTCAAGATGAGGAAGAATTAGCTAATGCTATCAGGAGCGCTGAGATGGTGGCGCGTACAGGTCGAATTGTGACTTTGGGTGTTCGGCCCACTTATCCTGAAACTGGTTATGGTTATATTCAAAAAAGTAAAAAATCCTTAACTGAAAATACAGATGCCTTCTGTGTTGTTAAGTTTCATGAAAAACCAAACTTAGAAAAAGCTAAAACTTTTTTGGCAACACAGGAGTATTTGTGGAACGCGGGTATTTTTGTTGGTCGAGTTCAAGACTTTCTTTTACAATTTGCTAAACACCAGCCAGATATGATGAAGGCCGTCGCCAGCTTGAAGTCAGATCATTCTAATTTAAAAGAAATTTATGAATCTGTACAAAAC
>JBKDFX010000029.1:0-1277 GCA_046336825.1 Bdellovibrionales bacterium
TCATCAAAGAGCAAATGACTTCGAAGTCTTCAGTATCCGAGATTTGCAAGAAGTACGACATCAGTCCGACGGCATTTTACAAGTGGCAGGAGAAGTTTCTGAAGTCAGCGTTGGATGGTTTCAAGAAATCCGATGACGGCCCCACCAAGTCAGAGCTTCGCAAGATTGATGAGCAAGAGCGCAGAATCCAGAAAATGCAGAACGCAATCACGGAGATTGTTCAAGAGAACATAGACCTAAAAAAAAGTCTTGGGGACTCGGGACTGCTGTAGAAATTCCGTTATTGATCAGACAGCAAATCGTCGCAGACATTGTTCGCCAGCAAGAGCGCTGTGATTTTCGTCTCGAGGATTTGCTGGTCTTATACGGAATCAAGAAGTCGACATTTTATGATTGGCAGAATGCTCCGCCAATTCCGCCTGAGAAAAAACTGATCGTAAGCGCTGTCTCGGTTCGCCCCGAAGAAGTTGCGGCGGTGCTGGCGTACCGAGATCTGCATCCGGATATTGGTTACAGAAAGTTAACCTGGCAAATGATCGACGGAAATATTGCCTTTCTTTCTGAGTCCAAAGTCTACGATATTTTATCAGCCCACAACCGTCTTCAAGGATGGAATCGCGTCGATAACGGCGAGACGGCGAAAGAGTACCGGCATAAGCCAAAGCATGTTCATTATCATTGGCACACAGACATTGCGTACGTGAAAGTCGGTGGGATTTTCTATTTTTTAATCATGATGCTCGACGGGTACTCGAGGTATTTGCTCGACTGGGAGCTGATGACAGACATGCTTGGCGGAAGTGTTGAAACATTTGTTCAGCGGGTGAAGGAAAAGTACCCTCATGCAAAGCCGCGGTTGATCAACGACAACGGCTCGCAGTTCATCAGCCACGATTTTAAGAGGCTTTTGCAGAAACTAGACATCCAACAAATTTTTACGCGCAGAAATCACCCTCAGACAAACGGAAAAATCGAGAGGATGAATGGTTCAGTGAAACAGGAAGCGCTTCGCCCCGGCCAGCCCGGCAGCTTTCAAGAGGCCTGGGAAATTTTGAATCGGTACAGCTACGAATACAATCACCAGCGGCTGCACGCTGGAATTAATTTCTTGCGTCCCGCGGATATGTTTTTTGGTCGAGGGAGCCTGGTTCTTTGCGAGCGCAGGAAGAAGGTCGAAAATGCCCGCTCGGAAAGAAAAACTCTCAACCGGGAAGAGCGAGTGAAATCTCTACACTAAATTTTTGCGTCAAACTTCCGGCTAGAAAAAAGCTAGACAT
>JBKDFX010000002.1:0-2513 GCA_046336825.1 Bdellovibrionales bacterium
GTGTCTAAACCAAGACCTCAAAAAAACAGGACTCGCAAAAGAGTAGGAGTTGTTAAAAAATACTTACAGTTCCTTGAATGGGAATCCAAAAATAAAGGCCGGGCTATCGCCCTGCTGCCGACGATGTCTCAAAATTTTTCAGTTATCAGATTTGTCGTCGATAAGCTCATTGGGAACATGACCCGCTTGAATTGCTTTTGCTAATAATTGGTGAGTTTGATTTCCAATCAAATCTTTAACTTCAGCAAAGGGCAAAGGATCTGGATTTTTAATTTTACTTAATTTGTACTGAAGAATTTTTTCTGAATTTTTATGAATGGCATCTGCGTTGAGTGGGCCCTGAGCACTGGCTTCTATGAGGGCTTCCATGGCTTTTGGGGGAGCTTCAAAATCATTGCAATAAAGCAGAAGATCCACTCCCACTTGCAGGGCTCGAACTGCAATTTCTTCTGTGGTGTGATGTTTTGTCAGTGCTTTCATGCCGAGATCGTCGGTCACAATAAGTCCTCGATATCGACAATCATTTTTTAGAATTTTTTGAATGAAAACTTCAGAAAGTGTAGCGGGAAAGTCAGGATCAATTTGAGGAAATAAAATATGGGCCATCATCACCAGATCAGCTCGTGAACGAAAGGCTTTTTTAAAAGGCTGTAATGATCCTGCTGACAATTCATCTAAAGTCATATTTTCAATTGGCAAATCCTCATGACTGTCGATCAAAGTATTTCCGTGCCCAGGAAAATGTTTAACACAAGGAACGACATCAGCTTTAATGAGACCACGAACAAGCGCGGAAGCGTGCTTGGTCACCAGATTAAAATCATGGCTGACAGCTCGGTCGCCGATCACTGTATTTTTGGGATTAGAAAAAACATCGATACAAGGAGCAAAATCCAAATTCATTCCTAAAGCCCGAATTTCCATACCCAGTCGATAGCTGAAATGAAAGGAAACTGTGGGATTGTCGATATCACCTAATTTTTTTAAGGGTGGCCAAACGGTGAGAGGTTCTCGAAGTCGAGCCACTCGACCGCCCTCTTGATCAACCCCAATAAAAAGTGGAGCTCGAGACGGCATTTTGTGTCTAAGTGATTGAATTTCACAACACAGTGAGTGCACTTGCTCAGGGCTTTGGATATTGCGTCCAAAAAGAATCACACCACCGATGTTATTTTCTAAAATGAATTTCTTTTCTTCATTTAATAAAGAGTGACCCCTAAGGCCAATAAATAGATGTTGACCAATGGCATGACGAATCAAGGACCCTCCTGCTTTTTGGGATCTTTAGGGCTGATAATAATGCCCTCTCCTGCAGGAAAGCCTTCAGTTTTTCCACCTTTTTCAGGGGCGTTGTCTTTATTGTTGAAATACTGGGTGACGACATTTTTGGATCCCAAAGGGACTTTGCCAAAAAGTCTTTTAGCAATGGATTCTGGCAATCCAACAGTGCCAATGGCATCTGCGGCTTTTGGAACCAATTCAGATAAAATGCGTGCATCAATCACTCGTGTGGCTAAAGCTTCGCCTTTGTCAGTGACATAACTTTCAAACATCACATCTTTAAAAGTATTTTTGATTTTGAAAGCAGTGAAGCCTTTGTATTTTTCTTCATTGAGGACTTCGGCTTTACCATTCACCACTTTGCCGTCTTCTTCTGCAACTGCAAAATAATTTAATTTAGAATTCGTTTGGATGCCCAGTTCAGACCGCAGCATTCGGTAAGTCAAAAATGTGCTGAGAAATACATCGTGAGCAATTTCAACATTAGTCGTGACAGGTTTTTTTGAGTTTTCTGTTCTCACGATTTTCATTTTATTTTTGTCTTTTTCTTTTTTACCTTTGGTGAAGGTGGCCTCAATTGAGGTGGAATTACTTCCCACGAGTCCAATGTACTTGTATTCAATGGGAGTCATATAAGTGTCAGCCATGGCTGAAGCTGATACACTTTCCATGAATTCATTTCCGGCGTTGGATATTTTTGTTAAATAAGTGGAGTGAAAAGTCTTCTTTGCCGTGTCGTATTCGTATCGCACCAAATTATAGCCAATGTGTTTATCTTCAGAGGTGATTTTAAAGTAGCCTTCAAAAAGAATGTCTCGATTGGCTAAGGACTCTAAAGAATACAGCAAAATAGTGATGAAAATTCCCATGCGGACCATAGTCGAGATCTCCTCAGATGTGTCGCCTCATTTTTATACTCTCGAGACTTTCGTGGCCCGTCAAATTCCTTCTCAAAGTGTAGGACGACTTTGGTCTAAGTTGAAATCTTCATTCGAGATTTTTATTAAAAATCAAAGCAAAATAACACGGTATGATGATTAAGATAATTAAAAACAAAAAAGGACAAGTGGCTATTTTTATAGCTCTTTTGTTCCAAGTCCTTTTTTTATTTTTTGCGATGGTGGTGAACGTAGGCCTTCTTGTTCATCACAAAATCAATCTACAAAATTCTGTTGATCTAGCTGCGTATTACGGCGCCATGAAGCAAGCCGAAGTGCTCAATGCCATTGGCC
>JBKDFX010000003.1:0-5926 GCA_046336825.1 Bdellovibrionales bacterium
GACCAGAGGCCACTAATTCTTGATAGGATTTAACTTGCGCTGAGGGCTTTCGAATGGTGATGGAGGGACCATCTAAGGCCACAGGTGGAACCACTATATTCAATCGATAACCATCATTCAGTCGAGCGTCCAAGCAAGGTGTTTTTCGATTTAATTCTTTTCCAGTATAAACGGCGAGAGAGTTAACAAAACGCCAAAGAGAATCTTCATCTTTGAATTTTACAAGAGACTCTTCAATCACTCCATTTTTTTCAACAAAAACGGTTTGATAATTATTGACCATGATTTCTGAAACCAAAGGATCCACAATTAATGAGCGCAGGGGACCTGCTTCAATTCGCCAATCCTGTTGTAAAAGTGGGGTGACCTGTGATGCCATGGAATTCCTATCGGAATTCGTCTGGCTTGTCTTGAGTCAAACGTGCTAAAGTTTCGACCATGGTTGAAATTCAAAGTCATTTGCAATTTATAAAAAATCGAGTGGATTCTATCTTCCAGACTCAATCTTGGTCCTGGAACGCCAAACGTCTGGCGGAAGATGTTCTGAGGCTGTCTGACTTTTACATTCAAAATCCAACCCAGCAAACACCCTGGGATCAAGCCTGGGCCCAAAGGGCTTTACTTGTTTACTTTTGGCCACTGAATGCGGCTCGCACTCACCGAGTGATTGAAAAACTTCAACAGGTTAATTTTTTTGATGATGTTCAAAATTTTTTGGATTTTGGAGCAGGGACTGGAACAGCTTCTTGGCTTTTGAAAGAATTAAACTCAGTTCAATCCGTTGAATCTTCAATTATTCCGCAAAAGTGGTTTACAGATCTTAATTGGACCAAAGAGACTCAAACCCATCAAAAAACCTGCACTTTTTTTTCGTACTCACTGACGGAATTGAATCAACTTCCCACTTGGGTTGAATCGGGAGGATCACTTGTTTTCATCGAGCCCTCCACACAAAGTGATGGCCGCCAGCTTTTGGAGCTCAGAAAAAAACTTCTTTCAAAAGACTATTTTGTCTGGGCCCCCTGCACCCATCAAGACGCTTGCCCACTTCTGGAAAAATCCAAGTCGGATTGGTGTCACGATCGAGTTGCTTTTGAAATGCCAACTTGGATGCTGGAAATAGAAAAATATCTTCCCATGAAGAATCGAACACTGACCATGAGTTACCTGGCAGTGAAAAAAACAAAACCTCCTGTATATGACTGGGCAAGGCTTACCGGAGATCAATTGTTTGAAAAGGGTAAAACTCGACAACTGATTTGCCGTGGACCTGAACGTGAATTTTTAGCTTGGATGAATCGAGACGGAGAGGCCCCGACCTTGGCCAGAGGAGATCGCGTCATTCTTGAAAAATTTGAACAAAAATCAAATGAACTCCGAGTGAAATCACTGAGGTCTCTGAACTAGATGCTTAATTAGTCCCTTTACTAGACACTTTTTCACTTGAATGACATCCCGACCCAAATAGACAATTAAAATTCATTTAGGAGTTTTGATTGCGCCTTCTTACTCTTTACATTTCAGTCAGCGCCGATGGGATGTTAGCCCGATCAGATGGCACCACTGATTGGCAAATTCAGGATCCTGAAAGTGGTTTTGAGGCTTTTTATAAAGAGATCGACACCATTTTTATGGGTCGAGGTTGTTTTGAAAATATATTAAATCAAGGTCCTTGGCCCTACGAAGATAAAATGACCTATGTTTTTTCTAAAACTCTTCGAAATGAATTCGGCAAAAGAGTTTCCATCATCAGTCGAGATCCGGGTGTTTTTGTTGATGAGTATAAAGAATCAGAAGGTTCTAAAATTTGGCTGATGGGAGGACCCACGTTGATTCGAGCTCTTATGCAGCAGAACCTTGTTGATATTGTGACTCTTAACATTCATCCGACCATTTTAGGGCAAGGGCTTTCTTTATTTCCCCTACCTTTGCATTCTATGTTTTGGAAGCTCGTGAGCAGTCAAGAGTTCTCCTCGGGACTTGTACAAACCAAATACGCCCTCAGAACCCATGAGATTTCTGGTTGACCTCAGAGAATGAAATTGGTTCTCTCGAGGAATGCAAAGAACACCCCTTTTTCAAAATCACTTAGATCTCAAAGCTAAAATGGTCGAATTTGCAGGCTGGGAAATGCCCATCCAATACACGGGCCTCAAAGAAGAGCACCTTTGCGTGCGAAATCATGTGGGCCTCTTTGATGTCTCCCACATGGGGGAAATTCGAGTTCGCGGCCCCAAAGCCGTTGAATCATTGCAATGGTTAACGACCAATAATGTGGCAGCCCTTGAAAATAATCAGGCTCAGTATTCACTCCTCCCCAACGCTGAAGGCGGCTTAGTGGATGACATCATTGTCTACTGCTTGGAAAAAAATCAGGATTATCTTGTCTGTGTTAATGCGGCCAACGAAATCAAAGACTGGGAGCATATACAAAAAAACAACCGAGGTGCTGAGCTGACAAATGAAAGTCGGCACTGGGGACAAATCGCTATTCAAGGCCCTAAGGCTCAGGAGCTCATTCAAAGGGTCACTGGTATTGAAGTTACCAAAATGAAGCCTTTTCAGCTTCAGATCACCAAGTGGAAAAATTTTAATATAATTTTTGCCACCACTGGCTACACAGGAGAAAAAGGAGGCGAAATTTTTATTGAAGCCGCTGGAACCTCTGCCCTGTGGATGGATTTGCTTGAAAAAGGCCAGAACTTAGGAGTATCCCCCATTGGACTTGGAGCTCGGGACACTCTCAGAACTGAAATGAAATATTCTTTGTACGGTCATGAGATCAATGATGTGTCCAATCCCTATGAAGCCGGATTGGGTTGGGCTGTTAAGCCGCAAGTTAAAGATTTTCTCGGTAAAACTCCCATTCTTAATCTTAAAGAAAAGGGATTGACGCGAAGCCTTATCGGCTTTCGAATGCTGGAAAGAGGCATTCCAAGACAAGATTACACCCTTCATGATTTTGAAGGAAAACAAATTGGCTATGTGACCAGCGGAACTCACTCACCTTCACTGGACGCCGCCATTGGAATCGGCTATGTTCATCCCGATTTCTCGAGCATAGGTTCTGAATTTACTGTGGACATTCGAGGTAAAAGGATCCGAGCTCAAACTTGCCCCACGCCCTTTTATGGTGCCAAGGCTTAATACAAGATTTTTATAAGGAGTTTCCTTCATGGCATTTCACGTACCCGAAGATTATTACTACACTAAAGAACACGAGTGGGCCCAAGTAGATGAAAACATTGTCACCGTTGGCATCACTGAATTCGCTCAAAATCAATTGGGAGAAGTTGTTTACGTTGATCTTCCTGAAGAAGGTCAAAAAGTAACCCAAGGCACCACCTTTGGAGTTGTCGAGAGCGTAAAAGCTGTGAGTGATCTTTATTGCCCCGTATCGGGAACTGTCATTGAAGTGAATACAGCTCTTATGGATGACCCTGCAGCCCTCAATGATGACCCCATCAACGATGGTTGGTTGGTTCGTATTGAAATGGACAGCGAAAAGGAACTTGCGAATCTCATGCGAGCTCCTGACTACAAAAAATTAATCGCAGATAAATAAAGAGTGACAGCGACTTCTATCCTGACGTAGTGTCGCTTCTCACAAGTTGCCCAGTTGGTGTAATTGGTAGCCACGCTAGGCTTAGAACCTAGTGCTTCACGGCGTGGGGGTTCGAGTCCCTCACTGGGCACCAAATATGAAACTCCTCAGTTTCATATTTTTTAATAGACCTAGACCAAGGAATCCCACCGCTTCCTTGTCCTTTTGTACTCTCAATTTTACACTTAAGGTTCATTTTGAATTATTAGTTTAAAATTAAGGGTGGCATTGTTGTGAATTTAAAAACAAACTTACGAGTTTATACGTTAAAGATTCTTCAATTTTCTTCTCCCACTATTCTCATTCTTCTTATCTCACTAGTTTTGGCTACTAAACTTTTCTCCAGTCTAGGCTCTCAAATGGAACCTATTCAAAATGAGCTCAAAGGTGCACTCAGAATCAAGAGCATGATTGAGGCACAAGTTGTTTCATCCGAACATGGTGAATATAGCTTAGACATTGAACAGCTACGTCTTATTTCAGAAGAGTCCGGAATCTTATTAGACTCTGATTTGAAAAATCATTTCATGGGCCATTACATAACCCACCTTTTCCCCAGATTTACAAAAGAACCAGAAAATAATGAAATAAAAGAAGAGATTCGATACACGTTATTTAAAGCAATTCCAGATTGTAAAGCCAAATGCAGCGATCAAGCACTACTGTCACAAACCTACCGTGATCAAATCATTGAATTGCTTAAGAATCCTCAAAATTCAATGTTCCACAATATGTACATCAAAGGCCTTGAAATTTTCATTCAAGAGCTAAAAACACAACTGGAGATAGCAAAACAAGATTACTATGAAAAGCTGTTTATATATATTTTTTTAATAATTGCAGCCATTTCCATTAGTTTGATAACTATGGTTAGGTTGTTTAAACAGTTGAAGAGTGAGCTTGAATTAAGACAAAACTTAGAAACTGCTCAAGATATTGCCAAAATAGGAAGTTGGAAATTTTGGGTAAAATCAAAAAAAACTTACTGGTCAAAACAACTGTTTCAAATATTTCAAATAGATCCAGACATCTCAGAAGATAAACACTATGAAAAATATCTCAGTCGAATTCACCCCGAAGATCAATTACGCCTCCAGAAGGCCATTCAAAAATGTATCGAAACTGGAGAAGAATATAGTATAGAGCACAAAATAGTTTTAGATGATGGATCCATCCGATGGATTTTAGGAAGAGGTGAAGCCTTTGTTGGCCTTGACGGCAAAACCGAGTGTTTACTAGGTGTAGCTCAAGATCTCACTGAACAAAAAAAGCAACAGTCACTTATTATTTCTGTCCTAGATAAATTAAAAGAAGCTCAGGCAACTGCCAAAATTGGCAGCTGGAATTACGATTTTGCAACTCAAAATCAAACCTGGTCAGAGGAGCACTATAAAATTTTTGAAATTCCTTACCCACAACCCCAAGAAAAACTTCATCAAATGTATCGAGATAGAGTCCATCCTGAAGATCTGCCAGAAATGGATCGAGTTATACAAAATGCCATAGCTCAGGGTATTGGCTTTACTTATGATCATAGAGTTGTACTTGATGATGGACGTCGAATTAAATACGTACAGGGAATAGGTAAAGTCAAAACAGATTTAAGCGGCAAGCCGGTCTCAATCTATGGCACATGTCAGGATATCACCCAGCGAGTCTTAAAAGAAAAAGAAACCCAATTCACACTGGACAGCCTAGGCCTTGGCATCTGGAGATTTAATCCCACCACATCAGCGCTCATTTGGGATGATAGCATGTACCGCCTTTTTGAAATTGATGCTAACCAGTTCTCTGGAGATTATCATGCTTGGGAAAGCGCGCTTACAAATGAAACTCGTGAAAAAGCAATATTAGAACTTGAGCTCGCCTTAAAAGGAGAAAAAGAGTTTAATACCACCTTTGAAATAAAGGTTAAAAATGGACGGACAAAACATATAGGTGGTCGAGGACAAGTATTAAGATCAGAATCAGGTGAGCCTATTATGATGTATGGTCTTAATTGGGATCGAACCAAAGAGGTTGAGCTAAAAAAAACAGTCGAACAAGAAAGATCCAAAGCGATTCATAATTCTAAACTTGCCTCACTAGGTGAAATGTCAGCTGGAGTTGCACACGAAATCAACAACCCACTGGCTGTCATTATGGGTAGTATTCCCCTTTTAAATAAATATAAAAATGATCCAACTAAATTTGATGAAAAGCTCGCAGCTATAAAAAAATCAGGTGAGCGCATTGCAAAAATAGTTAAAGGATTAAGTAAATTTGCAAGAACTGCAGAAAATGCACCACATCAACTGTCTAGCTTTTTTCTAGCCGGAAGTT
>JBKDFX010000030.1:0-25315 GCA_046336825.1 Bdellovibrionales bacterium
GATTCTGATGCATCTATTTGAGTACATTGAAAATCAAGTTCTTGTTTTTCAGTTGACCACGGTTTCTACAACTTTAGAAACCAATCAAAAGGTCGTGGTTAATTTTTCAGTGGGTGAACAGCGCTACTATTTTCACGCTGAGGCTGAAGTTTTTGGTCATAATATTCACATTTCGGCCAAGACAGATGTTTATATATTACAAAGACGAAAAAGCCCTCGACTTGAGATACCCGCTGGGTACCCCTCAGGACTCAATTTTATTGAATATCGTGGCACGGTTGGTCTTATCGAGTGTGAACTTTTGGATTTTAGTACAGGTGGAGCTCGAGTGCTTTACCGCAAACATCTGCCGGAGTTTCAACAGGGTGATCAACTCAAAACTGTGGTGCACTTGAATATTCGCCGTCCTATTGAAGTACAAGCAGAAATTCGTCACGTGGCCCATGACTATCTCCATGGAAATCAAACCATCGGATTGCAGTTCATACAGTTGAACAGTTTGCTAGAAAATAGACTTCTTGTTGTTTTTATGGATTTGCAAAGAGAACTTTTTTCGAAATGGAATCTTTAAAATGAAATTATCCTTTGATGGCGCGGCAGGAATGGTGACGGGAAGTCAAACAAGAGTGGAGCACTATGGTTATTCATTTCTTGTGGATTGTGGATTGTATCAAGGTCCAAAGGAAATTCGCGAGATGAATTGGAACTCTCCACAGAATCATGAAGAAATAAAAGCCATGATATTAACCCATGCTCACATTGATCATTCGGGGCTTGTCCCACGATGGATAGCGAGTGGATGGCGCGGCCCCATTTTTGTAACACCTGCGACTGCAAAATTGCTTAAAATAATGTTGCCTGATGCCGCTCGATTACAAGAGGAGGATGCAGGCTTTGCCAATAAAACACGACATTCCAAGCATAATCCTGCTCTGCCTTTGTACACTGAAAATGATGCTAAAAACTGCTTTCACCACTTTCGTGAGGTGGATTATGACACTTGGACAAAATTATCTCCCTACATCAGCTTTCGATTTTTACGAGCAGGACATATTTTAGGAAGTGCTATTTTGCAAATTCAATGGACCACTGATACGGAGGTTCGAATCTTAACTTTCAGTGGTGATTTGGGTGGTGGACAATCTGAAATTTTAAAAGACCCTATCAGGGGAATTGAAAGTGATTATTTGGTTCTTGAAAGTACCTACGGGAATCGAAAAGTTGAAATTGTCGGTCGGGATCTTAAACTGGCAGAAGTCGTCAATCGTGTTTACTTACGCGGGGGAACTTTAGTTATTCCTGCTTTTGCAGTGGGGCGGACTCAAGATTTACTTTTGAGCCTTTATAAACTTAAAAAACAAAATAAAATTCCAGATGTTCCCATCTATCTGGACAGCCCCATGGCCAATTCTGTGACCCAAGTTTATTCCCAGTACATGGAGGAAATGCAAAACTTTGGCTCTGAGGCTGAAATGCTCGAGGCTTTAACCAGTCCTTTTTTTAAAAAAGTGTCTGAACCCGACCAGTCCATGCTTTTATGTATGTCCAACGAACCCAAAATCGTGATGTCAGCTTCAGGAATGCTGCAAGGGGGGCGAGTCCTTCATCACTTGAAATGCAAATTACCTGATCCTAAAAGTGCAGTGCTATTTGTGGGCTATCAGGGAGCTGAAACTAAAGGGCGTCTTTTGCAAAATGGCATTTTGAATTTGAGAATTCACCACCAGGAAATACCAGTTGAGAGTGAGATTGTCACCCTGGAGGGCTACTCAGCCCATGCTGATCAAACAGAGCTGATGAGTTGGTTAAAATCTTTCCATGTAAAACCTAAGAAAATATTTTTAAATCATGGTGAAAGTGAAGCTCAAAAAGTTTTGGCCGAATTGATTCAAAAGGATCAAGGCAGTGAAGTGGTTGTTCCCAGTTTGGGAACTTCTTATGATTTGGACTAAGTTTTTACTTTTTCATTCATTTTTTTTATACGAGCACTGAAAGACCTCAGCATACTGGCGGCCCAAACGGGAATTTCCTCCAGTAGTTTTTCATAACCTTCTTCTGACACTCGAACTAATACAACATCGGTGAGAGCTTTAGCTGAGGCTGAACGTGGAGCTCCACGGTCCAGAAGTGCAAATTCACCAAAGGATTCGCCTTCTGAAATTTCAGTGATATTCACACGTTCCCCGCTGGGTTTTTTTGTAAAAATTTGGACTTGTCCTTTTTCGATAATATAAAAATGAGCCTCATGATCACCTTCCAAAAATATAAAATCACCGGCTTTGTAGGCGACTTTCATGATGGGTCCGCTGGGTTGTGCCATTTTCACTGCCCCTTAGTGGTAAGTTGGGAAGTGATCCACTTCCAAGTCTAGGGTCTCGTGAAATCAAGTTAAGTATCAAGTTTATTTTTATTGAGGGTGCTCGAGAGGTTCCTGTGGCTGGTATTAGGTTGGGGTCATTCTCAGTCTGGACGTTTTGAGAGGTCGCACCTTTCGCTTTAAGCTTCTTAATTAACAGATTTATTCGCTATCATAATAACTGTGAAAAAAATTATTCTTCTATTTTATTTCTTTGTTTCCTATAGCTATGCCGATCAAAATGCAGAGGTTAAGTTTTTCAAATCTGGCATCAAAGAATTTCAAAATGCAGATTTTGAAAATGCAATTGAGTCCTTTTCTAAAGCTTTAGAGGTCGATCATCGATTAAAGGATTATTCTCTTTTTTACCGGGCTAAATCCTACTATGCGATGAAAAATTTAGAATTAGCGGAAAAGGATCTCATAAAAATTGATAAAGATCCTCCGCATTTTAAGCTGCGCTTAGAGGCTCGCTTACTACTGGCACAAATATATTTTGAACAAAAGAGACCTCACTTTGTTCGTGGCTTATTGGCAAAAATCCAAAAGAGAGTTAAGCGCACAGAAGATGAGCCTCAGGTTCTTTTAGCTTTGGCCCGTTCGGATCGTTTATCTGGAATTGGCCGAGGCTGCCGATTTTTAATTGAGCTGTACACTCGATTTCCTGATTACCCTGATGTGAGGCACTGGGATGCAGATCTTGAGAAAAATGAATTCTTGGGAGAGCCGACAAATTGTCCCAATTCAACGGATGAGTTTCGTGAGCGAATGCGGGCTCTGCTTTGGGCAGGACTCGATCAAAAAGCATTTGCTGAAATGGTTCTGGTTTCGGGTCGCCTCAGAAATGAGGATCCGGTAATATCTGACATCATACGATCGCAATTTCACTTGCAAGAGGGCGATGTGCAAAAAGCCTATGAACTCCTTAAGCCCCACGCTGAGGCTCAAATAAATGATGCCGCTTTTATGTTAAATTTTGCTTCTGCGGCCTCTCGGGCGGGAGACAGTTCAGTGGCTCTGGGGGCTTACTTACATATATCAAAAGTCCATCGTCGATCTAAACAAGCTCAACGGGCTTTATTTCTTGCCAGTGTTTTAAGTTACCAATTTCAAGATTACGATGGTGCAGAAAAAAGATTTAATGAGTTTATTCGTCAGCATCCTAGAAGCAAATTGGCCGTGGAAAGTCGTTGGCATTTGGCCTGGCTTGATTATTTGCGTGGTGATTACGACCGAGCCCTATCTCGATTTCAGGAGCTCATAAAGAAAAGTGTTCGACAGCCAGCTCAATTGCAAAAGTATCAGTACTGGATGGCTGTGAGTCTCATCAAATTGGGTCGACTCAATCGTGCACAAACAATTCTTACGCGAATTGCACAGGACCCGCTGCGGGGCTATTATGCTGTGGCAGCGGATTCACGTTTAGTTGAACTTAAAACCCTAAAAGCTTCACAGCGACCACCACCAGTTGTTACTAAATGGGCATTTGTTGAGACCATGATGCCAGCGATGGACACTTTTTACGCTGGCCCTGAAGAGTTCGATGAAGAAGAAGATTACACTTCTTTTGTCATTGATGAAGAAGAAAGAGAACTTCAAGATGGTGCGATCGAAGAGCCTGTGGAAGTCAATGGTGAGGCGGAAGTCACAGAAATTAAGACACCCAAGCTTGCTGAGCGATTTGAAACCAGTCAAATCTTGAAGTCTTTAGGACTCGTTGAGTGGGCCAAGTGGGAAAATTATGAAATTGAAAGAAAAACGAGGAACAAAGATTATTTAAGAACTTTGATCAGCTCCTATGAAGGAATCGAGCAGTATCATCGTTCCAGTCAAATTGCCCACCATCGATTTATTGCTGAGCGAAGAAAATTGGGATTGGCCTCTGGAAATGGCTTGTGGAGCTCGGCTTATCCTCGTGCCTATCGAAAGGTTGTTGAAAAATGGTCAAGGAAAGAAGGAGTTCCTGACGAATTTGTATGGGCTATCATGAAGCAAGAATCTCAATTTAAGCGTGATGCGATTTCGCCTGTGGGTGCGTTAGGTCTTATGCAAGTGATGCCCATGACAGGTTACAAAATGAGTGTTCTGCGTGATCAAAATGACTTCACTCCCCAAAGGCTGCTCGAACCCGAAGGGGCTGTGGAAATGGGTTCGGCTTATCTCAAACGATTGTTAAAAAAATTCAATGAGCTGACTCCACTTGTAGCAGCAGCCTACAATGCGGGTCCTCACAGAGCAGATCACTGGATGAATTCATTTGGCCATCTCGCTATGGATGAATTTGTTGAGCATATTCCATTTGCTGAGACGAGAAATTATGTAAAAAAAGTCATTAATAATCAGCAGATCTATCGTGAAATATACAAAAATGAGAGAAAAATTGTGATCCCCTTTTATAAAGCACTGGATTACAAGCCCTCAGGTCCTGTCAGTCATCGAGAGGATTGGGAGACGCAGTGAAAACACTGGCAAGCTTTTTTGTCGGTTTGATCATCAGTTTTCTTTTGAGCTATGCCTTGGTTGTTGTTTTACCGGGAACATTTGAAAGTGATGAAGTTCAGCTTGTGACAAGTGATCAGAGAAAAAATGATCTCCAGCTGAGTTTGATTCTAAAAAATTATCTCACCGGAGATTGGGGTCGCTCTTGGTTAGCGCCAGATGAATCTGTCAGCAAAATCATTTATCAAAGTGCAAAAATGACTTTAGGTTTGCAAGTCATCGCAATTTTTCTGTGTCTTTTTTTAAGTTTTCTTTTGTCCTATCTGGCCGTACAGAATTCTCAATTTTCACAAAAAATGAAAGTGGTTCTACGCACCTTAGCTTCGTTGCCACTTCTACTATGGCTTCCTCTGGGACTATGGCTCACGAGTTTTTGGTTTGAAATACTGCCTTTTCGTTACGATGGATCTTGGCACTCATGGTTACTGCCAGTCATGGGTCTTAGTCTTAAACCGCTGGCGGTCAGCACATTATTACTTTTAGAGAGATGGGAAAAATCAATTCAGGAAAATTATTTTCTCATGGCGAGAGCTAAGGGTCTGAAATACAGCCAAGTTCTTTTACGTCATGGATTGAGAAATTCACTGATGGTTTATTCAACTCACCTTATACAAGTGGTGGCTTCTTTATTAACAGGCTCGGTTTTAATTGAAACTTTATTTTCATGGCCTGGGTTAGGAACTCTTTTTATCGACACACTTAAACAGAGGGACACACCTGTTTTATTAGGAGTTGTTTTTATTTTTATTTCCATCACTTTAAGTGTGCAGCTTTTTTTAAGATCAGTTCATCAAAGACTGGATCCAAGGTTGGTCACATGAGAAGACTTCTGGTGATCCTTTGTTTTGTAACTTTAAGTTCCTTTTTTTGGTTGGACCCATTGTCCATTGAGCAAAACACGCAATTGGCTCTTCAGGGCCCCTCAAAATATTTTTTACTGGGAACAGATTCATTAGGCAGATCCTATGCTCTAAGGCTCATCGTCGGCGTCAGAACTTCTTTGGTTATCGTGGGGATGGCCACTTTGATTTCTTTAATTGTATCTCTAGTGATGGCACAAAAACTTTCTCAACAAAACTCCTGGTCAAGAGAATTTCTTTCTCGTGCAGTCGACATTCTTCAAGGAATTCCCAATCTTTTATTGGTACTTCTTTTTATGGCTCTGTTTGATTCCAATTCCATTTTTGTGCTAGCAGGGCTTATGGGGATTTTTAATTGGTCAGGAATGGCTCGTCTATTTGAAGCAGAGCTGATGAAACTTAAGTCTGAACCCTTTATTGAAGCCAGTCGAAGCTTGGGAGCAAGTTCCAGGCAGATATTTTGGACCCATGGATGGCCGTATCTGAAGAGCACACTTGTCTTAGCCCTGCTTGTGCATATTCCTGGTCAAATTTTATTTGAAAGCTCACTCAGCTTTTTAGGTTTTGGAGTTCAGCCACCTAACACCAGTTTGGGAAGTCTTATTTCTGAGGCTTGGCCCCATTTGAGCTCTTCGCCTCATCTGCTATTATTTCCCGGTTTGTTGCTGTTCTGTTTTTCTTTAGGAGTTCGTAACTCTCAATTTTCATCACGGGATCAAACATTAAATCTAAAGAATAAAACATCTCCATCTTTGACTTGGTAATCTTTGCCTTCCAATCGATATTTTCCAGCATCTTTAACAGCCTGTTCAGATTTCAACTGAAAAAGATCTTCGCAATGATAGGTTTCAGCCCGGATAAATCCCTTTTCGAAGTCAGTGTGAATCACACCTGCCGCCTGGGGGGCTTTCATTCCTTTACGGATGGTCCAGGCTCGAACTTCCTTTTCCCCAGCCGTGAAGTAAGTAAACAGCCCTAAGAGTTTGTAGGCTTCACGAATCAATCGATTGAGTCCAGGTTCAGTGGCATTCATGGCGGCTAAAAAGTCAGCTCGCTCTTCTTTTGGTAAGAGAGCAATTTCTGCTTCCATGGCGGAACAAATCATAATTGAGTTGTTACCTTCTTCCGCCGCTCGCTTTTCAACAGATTTAACCCAATCATTACCACCAGCTGCAAAGTCAGTGTCTGATACATTACAGGCATAAAGAACCGGCTTCATTGTGAGTAAGTGAAGTTCTTTGGCAATCGGCAGTTCGTCCCTTTCTTCGAAAGGGACAGATCGAGCTGGATTTCCAGCATCCAGCGCTGTTTTAATTTTTTTTAAAACTTCGAGTTCTAATTTCACTTTTTTATCAGTGCTGCTTTTCGCAATTTTTTCTGTTTTTGGAATTCGTTTATCCACAGAATCCAAATCAGCCAACATTAACTCCGTGTTAATAATTTCCATATCTCGAAGTGGGTCCACCGAGCCTGATACATGGATAATATTGGGATCATCAACGCAACGAACCACATGCACGATGGCATCGGTTTGACGAATATGAGACAGGAATTGATTTCCTAAACCCTCTCCCTGGCTGGCTCCCTTTACAATACCCGCAATGTCCACAAACTCCATTGTGGTGGGAACAACGCTTTGAGGTTTAATAAACTGAGTGATTTGATCCAGTCTTAAATCAGGAACTGTGACCACGCCCACGTTGGGATCAATGGTGCAAAAAGGGTAATTGGCCGCTTCGGCTTTGGCTGAAGTGAGTGCATTGAACAAAGTGCTTTTTCCGACATTGGGTAATCCCACTATTCCAACTTGTAGAGCCATAATGATTCCTCATTTAATTAAATTTTGTAGCTGCGATATCAGAACCACTTTCTAACATGGTTTCCAAGGCCTCGCAGCCTTTATCTAAGAATTGTGGCATTTGAGACATCTCTTCTTTAGAAAAATTTTGAAGAACAAAGTCTGCCACATTCATTTCAGGGTGGGGAGGTCGTCCCACTCCCAAGCGAAGCCTAGCGTAATTGGGTCCCAAAAGTTGAGAAATATTGCGAATTCCATTGTGTCCTGCGTGGCCACGATTTTTATGAATTTTCATCGCTCCGAAGGGCTGATCAATTTCATCGTGCACAACAAAAAGATTTTCCATGGGAATTTTGTAAAAACTCATGAAAGGCTGTACCGCTTGTCCTGATAAATTCATGTAAGTCTGGGGTTTCACTAAGCCCACCTTTTTCCCATTGTAATCAAAGCTCAGAAATTCAGACTGGTTTTCAGACTTCCAACGACTTTGTGGAATCTGTAAGCTTTCGACCCAATAGTCGAGAAGCATGAAGCCGATATTATGGCGATTGAGGGAATACTGCTTTCCAGGATTTCCAAGCCCAACAATTAAAAACATATTTCACCTTCAAAAAAAAACGGCCTGTTGTCAGGCCGCTTTAAAATTAATGTATTCAATTTTTTTGCAAAACTTACTTCTTCGCAGGAGCGGCCTTGGCAGGAGCTGCTTTCGCATCCTTCGCAGGAGCGGCGGCACCAGCGGCAGGGGCTGCTGCACCGGCAGCAGGAGCTGCGCCAGCGGCAGGGGCTGCGGCTGCGGCCACGGGAGCTGCGGCTTCTTCTTCTTGAAGATTCACAACGGCGATGGTCAGCTCAGGAGCAGAAATAACTTTGATCTTGGGAGGCAAAGCTAAATCTGAAACGTGAAGAGCGTCACCAACTCCGAGATGCGCGATATCTGCAGAGATGGACTCAGGAATATCAGCAGGTAAAACTTCCACTTCGATTTGACGGTTAACGACGTTCAATAGACCGCCGTCTGCGATACCGATGGGTTTTCCTTCCAACTTAACTTCGATGAAAACACGAACTGTTTTATTCATGTCTAAAGCAAAGAAATCCACATGCAAAGGTTGGCGAGAAAGGGGATGAACATCCACAGATTTCATCAGAACTACTTTTCCGTTAGCTTTTGTGTTTGAGCTTTTCAATGTGAAGAGAGAGTTTTCAAACTTGCGAGTGTTGTATTTCACAACATCGTTTTCATTAACAAAAAGGTTTGTGTTTTCGATGGCACCATAAACCACAGCGGGGATTTTTTTGTTCACTCGTAAGTGACGGCTTTTACCTTTTCCTGTTTCGCGGGGTTCAACGGTGAGTTCAATTCTTGTTTTCATAGGCCATGACCTCCTTTGGCTACTTCCTATTACTGCTCTTCATTTTTTTTTGATTCCATCAATCGAAGAGTGAACTGACTGAATCATTGCCGTGGATGCGCTTGACGGCTTCAGCTAAAACTGGAGCCACCGTAATCACTTCAATTTTTCCACTGGCCTGGGCTTGTGCACTTAAAGGGACAGAGTCAGTCACGAGAACTTTCTCGATGGGACTTTCCACTAAACGAGTCACAGCGGGCCCTGAAAGAACAGGGTGACTGGCAACGGCGAACACACGTTTTGCCCCATTCTTAATCAGAGTGTCAACTGCTTGTGTGAGGGTGCCAGCCGTATCGATCATATCATCCACAATGATTGCAGTTTTATCTCGTACTTCACCAATGAGATGCAGAGCTTTGGCTTCATTGGGGCCTGAGCGGCGTTTGTCGATGATGGCCAAAGAGGCTTCAATTCGTTTAGCAAAAGCCCGGGTCCGTTCCACCCCACCGGCATCGGGACTGACGGCGACAAAGTCAGGCCCCGTACCAAAGTTTTCACGCCAATAGCGGGCGAGTGTGGGTGTAGCAAAAAGATGGTCCACAGGGACATTAAAAAAACCTTGAATTTGAGCGGCGTGCAAATCCACAGAGACAACCCGGGTGGCCCCAGCGGTAACCAAAAGATCTGCCACCAGTTTAGCTGAGATGGGGGCTCGAGGGGCCACTTTGCGATCCTGCCTGGCGTAACCGTAGTAGGGGATAACAGCTGTGATAGAAGCCGCGGAAGCTCGCTTGAGGGCGTCCAAAAGTATAAAAAGTTCCATGGCATTTTCATTAACGGGCGGGCAAGTGCTTTGGATGACAAAGACATTTTTACCTCGCACGCTTTCTTGAATTTCCACTTGAATTTCGCCGTCAGCGAAAGTGCTCATTTTACAGTGCCCTAAGGGGACATTCAGAGCCGCTGCGACTTTTTTAGCTAATTCAGGGTTGGCGTTACCCGTGAATATCTTGAGAGAGGAAGGATCGAAATCGCGATGAATTGAGGTGGGGTTAGTCACGAAAAGAACCTCCTCGGAATGGTTTGATGAAAGATAGCCGAGAATCAGATTTATGACAAATGAGTTTTGAGTTGTGACAAAAACTCTCGGTAGGCCAGGGCCCTATGGCTGAATTTGTTTTTGAACCCTGGGTCCAATTCAGCCAAAGTTTTGGTCTCCCCTTGAGGAATAAAGACCGGATCATAACCAAAGCCATGCAATCCCGCTACTTTTTGGGCGATCGTGCCCTTGAGGCTGCCCTCAAAAACCATTTCCTGACCTTCGGGGCTGTAAATCACCAAAACAGCTTTAAATTGAGCCGCTCGATTGGTGACATTTCTAATTTGTAACATTTTAAGCAGCTTGGCGATATTTTCAGAGTCTCGGGCGTGGGGACCTGCGTAGCGAGCAGAATGAACTCCTGGTAACCCCCCAAGGCCCTCAACTTCCAAACCTGAATCATCAGCCAAAACCCAAACACCGGTTTTTACAGCCTTGAGAGATTTGGCTTTGATCCGCGCGTTTTCTAAAAAAGTGGATCCGGTTTCGGCAGGGGCTGTGTAGGCTGAAATCTCAACGGCAGAGTGAATTTTAAGAGCAGGGAATTCGCCGCTCAAATTTTGAAATTCTTTCAGTTTGCCGGAGTTATGGGTGGCAATCCAAAGCTCAGACATTGAAAAAGTGTCCAATGATTTGTTTTTGATGTTGGATCAGTTCGAGGCAACCCTTTTCAGCCACTTCCATCATGTTGAGCAGTTGTTGACGAGTGAAAGGAGTTTGTTCGGCCGTTCCCTGAACTTCGATAAATTCTTTTTTATTTGTCATCACAAAGTTCATGTCAGTGCCAATGCTGGAGTCTTCATCGTAATCCAAGTCGAGTAAAGGTTCGCCCTTTTTGAGGCCCACACTGACTGCTGAAACGTAGTGGGTGAGTGGCAGGGTTTTGATTTCTCCAACATCTTGTAATTTTTTAAGAGCTAAGGCCAAGGCAACAAAACCGCCCGTGACACTGGCCGTGCGAGTTCCACCGTCAGCCACGATCACATCACAGTCGATCAGAATTTGTTTTTCACCGAGAGCTTTTAAATCCACTGCGGCTCTGAGAGATCGCCCAATCAGTCTTGAAATTTCCTGGGTGCGACCACTGCCGCCCGATTTTTCCCGTTTGACTCGTTGGTGAGTGGAGCGGGGAAGCATGCCGTATTCGGCCGTGACCCAACCTTCGCCTGAACCCTGCAACCATTGTGGGGGTTTAGGTTCATAGCTGGCCGTGCAAAAAACTTTTGTTTTACCGAACTCAATAAGAGCCGAGCCTTCGGCGTAATCAGATACGTGGGGAGTTAATTTAATGGATCGAAGTTGCTCGGAGTGTCTTTGATTATGTCGCATGACTGAGAAGATTAAAGCACGTCAACTTTGACGTCAATGAGGCTTTGCTTGATGGCTTGGGCCAAGCGCTGACTTTGATTTTGTATAAATTTAGGATTTTGTAGAAGGCTCAAGTCCATTGCGTTAGATAAATATCCCAGTTCAATTAAAACGGCGGGGACCCGGCTGGATTCTAGCACTTCAAAATTGCCTTGTTGAATTTTACCGGGCCAAACTTTTTGGAGTTGCCGAGTCATTTTTAAAGATTGTCGAAGTTGCCCCTGACTTTCAAGATCACCAATAATGGTGGAAATCATGGGTTCAGATTGTTCCTCAAAGGCGAGTTTTAATTTTTGGTCCTCTAGGTTGAGTGGATTTCGAACGAAATACTCAACCCCTTTTACTTTCGGGTCATGAAAAAAGTTAGCGTGGAGACTGATAATCAAATGATATTTTTCATCTTTAAAAAAATTTTTCTTTGAGGATGGGCTTAAACTGCTTTTATCATTTCGAGTGAGATCAGCTTGTATTCCCAGTCGTGCCAATTCTCTTTTAAGTGAAAGTGCCCAGGGCCAAACAACATCGGCTTCAAAGGCGCCTGGGACTTCGGCGCCACGATCTCGTCCTCCGTGGCCAGGATCGATGAGAACCACATTTCCCCACGCCTTCGCTAGAAAAATGAAAATCAGAATAAAAACGTACCGTGATTTGGGAATCATGAATTTTAGAATAACTGAAAAAAGAGAAAAAAAATGCGGCAAGGTTGAGGGGGGGGACCTGACCGCCATGGGGGGTACTCATCACTAGAGCACAAGAGGTGCCACCGGACCAAAATCTGGAAGTCAGTTGTATTGCAGATTGGGATGAAATTCCTGTCCAGGTCTTAGACAGAGGACTTAATTTGCGGACGGCTAAGAATATATGACGGCTCATGCCGGACTTAGATCTCAAAATGAGACATCAACTTGGCGGATCTTTTAAATTCATTCAAAATTAAAGTATGAACACCACTGCCTTAGTTCGTGCTTTTCTGTTCGCTTTAGTTTTATCAGTTTTACCGGCCTGTAATGAGTTGGTGCAAAACTCCAATTCCTATGATGACCAGCGCTACACTTCACAGTTTCAAGGGACACCGGAGTTTATTGCCATTGCTCCAGTCCTGGCAGCGAAGTGTATGAACTGTCACTACCACGCTGAGTGGTACGAATACGAGGAGGGCGACTATCTGGATAAGGGATTGGTTGTTTTTCAAAATCCTGATGCGTCTCCCATTTACAATCGACTTTCCAATTCGCCCTCATCCTTAGGTGGGCCAAAGAATATGCCACAGGGGGGTGGAGCCGCTTTCACCGACGCGGAAGTGGCCCTTTTAGCGGATTGGATTAATTTGTAAATTTGATGTTTCAAGGATGAAATCATGAGCCCACCCAAGGACACAGACGTCCTGAAATATTATTCACGAAATCAAGAATTAGCCAGGTCTGAAACTCAGCAGCTCGAGTTTCGAGTTTGTGAAAACTTATTAAATAAATATTTGCATGATAAAAAATTAAAAATTCTTGAGCTGGGGGCAGGGGCTGGTCATTACACTCGCTTCTTAGCTGATAAGGGACATGAGTTAACGGTGGTGGAACCCACGAAAATTTTAATTGAGCAAAATAGGGATCAAATCACACAGCTGGGTCTAGAAGACCAAGTGGAGTATTTTGAAATTGATGCTCGAGATGTTTCATCGAAATTAAACAAACTAAAATTTGATTTAATTTTAAACATGGGCCCCATGTATCATATTTTTGAAGAATCCGATCAAGTGCAGCTGCTCAAGGATTTGAACAGCTTGCTTTTGGATCAGGGCCTCATGATGTCCGTCTTTTTGTCGCGGGTGGGATTTTTAAGTTATATATTAACTCGTCAACCCGAAACGGTTCTGGCTGATCCTGAAGGTTTAAGAGATGTTTTAACTCAAGGTTTTGACCCACAACACCCCAAGGATGGGACCTTCCGTGGGTATTTTTCTGATCTGAACACTGTGGCTGAGTTGCATAAAAAATCGGGCTGGAATTTAGCCGCCATTCATGTTTTAGACCCTTGCTTGGGCGGGAGAGACGAAACTTTCAATCAATTAAATGACGCCCAAAAATCAGCTTGGGTTGAAGTTCTGGCCGCCTTGAGCGGAGACCCCAATTATTGGAACTCAGGCAGAACTTGGCTGGCCCTGGCAACTAAAATACAAAGCCCCTGATTTTCATCAAGGGCTTTTTGATTTATATTGAATTGAGTTTAGTTTAACTAGAGAGCTCCACCCTGAACCCAAATTCGAACCAATTCGCGTCTAGGGAAAGGAAGCAGACCAGCTCGCGGCATGGGATTACCTGCATTGTTCATTCGAGTGTAGATGTCATTGGCATTGAGTCTTGCTTGTGTTGTGTTAGTGATATCCAATCCACCAAGAGCGTTACCAGGTCTATGACAACTTACACAGGAAGCGGCGAACACATTCAGAGCGGGATCATTTCCTAAAAGCTGCGCCAAAGTGACTGAGGCAGGGAGTCCATCTGGAGGGGGCGGAGGTGCGCCAGTTCCAGGGTTGATAACCACACCATTGGCATCTCGAATGTAGCCAAACTCAAAGGCAAACGTATCAGCAGCAACAGGTACACCCGGAGTCACAGCTAAAGCGTTGGAGTATCCCGGAGCTAAGTTCACAGCAGTGGTGGAGTTCACGGTGCCATCGACAGTTCCATAGGTGGTCACATCGGACATGTAAGAACTGTTGATATAGACTTTGATAGTTGTGAATCTGAAATTTCCAGTGGCCCCTGTATTCAGGGCAATTCTTGGATTTCTAAATTCATAACCTCGGCGAACTCCGCCAATGACAGCCACTCGGGCTTCAATGGAAAAGGTTACGGGAATCAGATTGCGTGCGGAGGCATTCATGATTTCAGTCATCATGTTCCAACTGAGTGTGACAAAGTTAGCATTGTTGGCATTGGCATTGGCAATGATCGTGGCATTGGCCTTGCCTGTGGAAACGATTCCATTACCAGCCACCACAAGCCCAGCGCAGGAAGCGTACTCACTGATGGCCGCATTCCACTGTGGCTCTGCTGTATTAATAGCTGCAATCAAAGCAGGAGTTCCCGTGTACCCATTGGCGTGAGCCGGAGTCCTGGCATTTTGATTAATTTTCGTAAAACGACTGATAAAATTGGCTCCGGAAATCATGGCATCGTTATAACCAAAAGCTCCAACCCCCGGGCCCTCGCCAGAGTGGCAAGCGGCGCAGGAATTTGTCAGCAATGGAAAGTAAGTGCTGCGATACAGAGTTTCGTATTTGGAAATAATTTGTGTTTCACAGCCGGGAGCCAATTGAAGGGACCCGCTACTTGATAACACAACATCATCAAACTTAACGATGGGGTCCTCGAACATCTGTCCACAATTTTGGAAAGCTGTGATGAGGACGGGGGCTCCCACTAGGAGGGCCACCCAAGCCCATCGTGAAGAATGATTTTTATCCAACTTTCACCACCTGGTTAAGTCTGTCGGTTTCAACGAGTCCACGGGTGACCACAAGATTGTAAAGATCCATGCGGTTATTAAATTTGCAGTAATTAGCAAAAGCTGCCTGAGTGGCCAATTCGGGACTTCCACCCACAATTGTCGTATCATCAGCCGCTTGCGTGCTTTCGATAACGCCGTTTCTCAAGCGGTCATAGTGACCGATTTGGAAGTCAGTGGTGGCAACACGTCCGCCCATGGCTTGTGGTCGGTACATAATTAAAAATGCAGTTCCAGCAGATCCACGGTCAGAAATGAAGTTGGACTGACGATTTGTCATGGAATCATCTGAGCTCACAGAACCATCACTTGTTACGTAGAGAAACAAGGGGCGACCCATGGCCTCAGCGGTTTGTAGGATATTTCCTATTACTCGCCCTACGCGGCGATCACGGGAATTGGTACTTTCATTGCCGATGGAGCTGATATCAGGAGCAATCGTTCCATTGTCACGTGGGTTACCATGATAATCGTATCCACCCATGTTGAGTGAACAAGATCCGGCCTGTCCGTTGAGAGTATTAAAAACCATGGTGGAAAAAACAAGATTCATTGAATTGTTAGCAGAGGTTGCATTGATTCCCCAAATGCCAGCCACAGTGGCGTTGGCTCGGGGATCCACTTGACCGGATCCAGCGCGGATCAGATCAATATTTTTTATTCCCGCACAATCAATCACCTGCTGAACAGCAGGGCCTGAATTGATCGAAGCCAACTTACGAGCTTGGCTACCATTCAGATCAGAAATAAGTTTTGTTAATCTTTCTTTTTGAGTGGGATTAAGTGCTGTGTTCAGAGAAGCTGTGTAAGACAAAGCATTGGCCACAGCACTGAAGCCTCGGACCACCAGTGGTGCGGGAGGAGCATAGAGCACAGGCATTTGACTGATACCTGTTTGGCTGTCATCGGTACCCAGATGAGGCAGCACTGTGCCCACAAGACCTGCGCGGTGTGCAAGACCATTCATGGCAAAGGGATTTTCTGAAGAGTCATCGCGAGATCGAACACACATGGCAACAAAGGCTGTTTTATCACGGGTGGCCTGCATGGCGCGCTCTTGAATTCCCAATAAAATTTGGCTTGCAATGGTGCCATCACCTCGGTTTCCCGCAAACGGCACGTTACCAAATTCACGCACGATGGGAGTACCAGTTCCGCCGGCTCCAAATCCCATGATGGAGTAACTGGCCAATGGATTACGATTTAAATCGTGGGGTAAAAAATTCCCCATTAATCCTGCTCCACCTGATAGATTTAATTGAATAAACGGAATTAAGCTTGATCCACCAGCGGGACAACCGGCTTGTGCGCCAGCGACCTGGGGTGAAAGAACCTGCATCAAGTTTGGCATAAATGTGGAAGCGGCAAATGGGATCATTCCATAGCCCAAGAATTCTCGACGAGTGGTCGGCTTCTTATGGCCAGTGAGTGCCCATGCTGGAACGTTTTTATTATTTTTAGACATAAATTCCCCTTTTTTAACCCCAAAACAAAATCAAAACCCCAAAAACTTCGTACTTTTTGAGTTAGTACGAGAAACTATCCATCGAACTCAGCATGGATGCGCAAGTGGCCAAAGCTAGAGCTCGGGTCGCGGCTGCATTTTGTGTGGCAGAAGCTGCTACGAAATCAGTGCGAAAGGAAGTGTACAAAGTGATTTCCTCAGATGAAGGAGCTCGACCCCAAAAGGCGTTGGCCATTTTATCTACCACATCATTGAGTGTGGTTTGGCTTAGACCTGTGGCAGGAGCTTGAGCGAAATCAACGGCATTAAAAATTCGTCTTGTATTAGTACCTGCATTGAAGGCGATGGCTTGTTCACGAGTCAAAAAGCCATTGCAAACTTCGCCAGCTAAGGAAGAGATAGCAATTAACATCGGACCATTGACGAATTTCATGTCAGGCGTGACAGAAAATGAACCCGCTCGGATGTTGTATTCATTGGCGATAGCAACAGGGTAGGTGTCTTGGCCAGTTAAATTCAACATCGAATTTAGAACTTGCTCAATGGTGAGCAGAGCAAATGGAAGATCCGTCTTTTGGTCAAGCACTCCACCGGGAGTGACTTCATCCACAAAACTACTCCCCGTCACCAGAGATTGCGATCCATCATCTGATGTGGAAAAGCTGGGTGGCGCACAGTTGAAACCGTAAAAGCTCAAAGTGCCGAATAAAGCAGTTACGATGGCTATATTTTTTAGATTCTTTTTACTCTCAAAACTTAGATTCTTCATTTTTCCCCCAATTTATTCATCCGCGTATCATTTAGAATATCGTGCCCATCTACTTACAACGTGGATGTAGGGCTGCGAGTTGAAATAAATCTCTCATGCTATAACTGCGAGCTTCAAACTGCTCACCAAGACTGCTGTAAACAGAGATCTCAGTGTCAGATAAATCTTTGCGGCAAACAGCTTTGAAAGCGTGTTTAGCCATGCAGGTTGAGAAACGCTTTGAGTTAGCAAATAAACGACCGTACTGGTTTAAACCCTGACCTTCGTTAGCAGGAGTGCGGCCATCAAGTCCGCGCCAGCCGATGGTCGAGGCATTCAATCCACGAATGGCATTATTGACCCATGAATTGTTAATGGTCGTAAATCCACCAGGATAAACTGTGTTGTTTCGGTTCATTTTAGTCACAACACGGTTATTATCGGAATTTCCTTGGCGAAGTTGAGCGTGGTTAGCTCGACCATCATCAATGGCACCTTCAAAGTCCCAGTGAGCCCAAGCACCTCGGAATCCGTCCATAACAGTGTGACAAGATTTACAAGAGGTTTGGAACTTCATGTGGTCACCACCGGGAAAGCGGTCGATGTCTCGTCCAATTCTGCCATCAGCGGCTCCAGCATCAGCAATGCCTTCGATGGGCATGCACAAAAACTGTCTCACTGTGAACTCAAAAGGACGACGGTTAGTACCAGCAATGGCATGAGCCCCAATCCAAGTACGGGTCGTGAGAACACCAGCCACATCGGCGTCTGGAACTGCCACAGTTGTGTAAACATCATTATCAGCAGTTGCTGTGATCACGCGCTGGTTGTTCACGCGCATGAGTGAAGCGCCGATATCCAGTTTGCGACGTACACCACCGCCCACATCAATAAAGGAATCCAAAGCTGCATAATGATCGTTTGATCGTAAAATCCGACGAGCAAACACGTTGGAATCTGATAGAACATTAGGAATAGTAGCAGGAATTAAATCAGGATTGCCCACGTAGATGAAGTTTCCATAAAGGGCTTCACGAAAATCTGTGTTATCTCTGACAATACCCATAATAGTTGCAGCGAAATCATTGAGTGGTTGACGAATGGTTTCTTCGCGAGTGGACATTTCTAAAGCCATATTTTTAACAACCACATTTAAAAATTGAGGTTGTTGAGCAGCTAATGCTGTCGCTTGACTTCTATTTCCTGCTGCAATCATATTGGCGGCTTGCTGAACGACAGCATGGTCACCAGCCCATTGCACACCAGTGAGTCTTTCTAATAACCAAATAGCTTCTTGTTTTTGAGCTTGAGTTTGCGCCATGGCTCCGGACATAAGTCCCGTAACTAAAGCAGCGCTCAACAAATTGATTCTCATGCATTCCCCCCCTAAGAGAATCCGACACTACAAATAGAACAGACGTGAGCGATTGAGTGTTGTATCCAAGACTAGATTAACATCCAGATTCAAAAATAAGAAAGTGAAGACAGTGACTTAGATCAATATGAGATTAAAAATGTCGACTAGTATGACAGCGATTCTAAGAATGAGACAGCCGCAATGAAAAGACTGACGATTCTTTTTTCAATTTTTTTTAATCTGTTAATCAGTTCGACAAGTTTGGCCTATCCGGATTTTATCGGATACGGTTATCGAAGCTGCGTGACTTGTCATTTTAATGGTAGCGGTGGCGGAGCATTGAATGATTACGGTCGTGCCGTTTGGGCCTCCGAGATCACATCCAAAGCTCTCTTTCACAAAAAAACCTCTGATGAGCAAATGGCAGAAAGTTCAGGCTTTCTAGGAAAAAAACAACTGCCTTGGTGGTTTCGCCCAGGAATTAAATATCGTGGTTTACAACTGACTCGAGATCCTGGCTCAAAAGGTCAAATTGATCGATGGATTGATATGCAGGGTGAGATCAATGGGGCTGTCTTTTTTGATCAAGATCAAAAGTACATGGTTTATGGATCCTACGGATATCGACCTCTGCCTGAAAGATTTGTCGATCGACCTGGTGATAAACCCGAAGAATGGATCACGCGTGAACATTACATGAGAGTTCAATACCGCGATGATCTTTACCTGTATGCAGGACTTATGGATAAATGGTTTGGAATTAAAAACGTGGATCATACAGGATTTAATCGACGATTCACACAAACCACCATGGATGATCAAACCCATGGTGTGGTGGCCCATTTAATCAAAGACACCTACGAATTTTCCGGCCAGCTCTTTGTGGGTAATTTACAACAGGATGAAAAACTAAGACCACGAGGAGCTTCCTTTCACTACGATAAAGCCACTGGAGAAAAATCGGCCTACGGAGTTTCTTTTCTCACACAAAAAAATGACTTTGCTGAAAGATTTCAAACCTCAGTACAGTATCGAAAAGGGCTGCGTGAGGTGGGGAATGGATTCTTGGCAGAGCTCGGAGCTGTGGATGAAAAACCTCGAGGAGGAAAAGGTGTCCTCGGTATTTATTCATTTTTACAAAGCATGACTCGCCTTGCAAGAGGACATCATTTTCTACTTAAATACGAAACATGGAAACCTGATACAACAACAGCAGATAATGAAACCTTCAGATATGGTTTCGGGTTTCTGTCGTTCCCATGGACGAAAACGGAAATCAGGATTGATGTTTATAATCAAAGGACGATTGTGCCTGCACAAGCCAATCAAGATACATGGATTATAACTTCACAGATTCACTTTTCATTGTAGAGGCTAAAATGAAATGGATTAAAATTATTTCGATTCTGTGTTTGTCGTTTTTTATCTTTGCAGCAGAGGCTCAAGTTAAAAGAGCCAATACTTTGCGTAGACCGTCTAAATCCAGAACAACTAAGTTTATATACGGAAATTTATTTTACATGTCCTATGCCGATCAGGTGATAGCTCAAGTTCAGGGACAAAAAGAAAATGCCAGAAGTATTTTTTCAGCTTTTGCAGTGGGAATGGATTACACTTTTTATTCAGGTCGTTACTTATACGGTTGGTACTTAAATGTTCTGCACGGAAATGTAGATATTGAAAGAGTTTTGAGCACCAGCTATCCAAGAAGACCTTTTTTAGGTGTCAACACGGGGCCCGAAGTGGGATATCGACTCAACGGTGACATGGACCTTTCCTATGGTCTGGGTGTTATGTATCGTGACATATCTAATGTGGGACAAAGTTTTGTCATCGCCAATCAAATTAAATTTAAGGTTCGATTGACTCCGAAGATCACTTTTTTCCAGGACTTCGGTAACTACGGAAAGGCCAAGTCTTACTCCTATAGTATGGGATTGCGTTGGCTGCTGTAAATTCTTGAATTATAATTTTTAAAGAACGTGGAGGAAGTATGTTGCAGCACTTGAATTCTCTTTTGGTGATCGTAGCTTTAGGTTTAGGCCCGGGCTTTCACGCCATGGCACAGATCGACATTTCGCAAGTGGAAGCTGAAGAGGCTAAAGCCGATGCTGAACGTGCTAAAGCTGAAGCGCTAGAAGCCAAAAAGCGAGCGGAAGAAGAAAGAAAAAAACTGGAAGCCATTCGTGCTGAGTCTCAGTTGGCCATCGCCAATGCACAAAAAGCAGAAGCCGAAGCCAAAAAAGAGCAGGCTGAAAGCGAAAAATCCGTAGCCGAAATGAGAAAAGAAGTGGCTGAGCAAGAAAAACAAAAAGCCTTTGCGGAAAAAGAAATCACAGAAGCTCAAGCCCGGATAAAATTGGCTCAAGAAAAAACAAAAGCCAGTGAACAACTTCGAGACGAAGCTGTTAAACGAAAAGAAGCGGCCATTGATGCTCTTAAAAAGGCTCAGAATTCCCAAAAAGAATCTGAAAAAGTTTTGGAAGACACTGAGAAAGAAGTGCAAAATCAAAAGCAATTAGCTGAAAAGGCTATTTTGGAAAGTAAACAGGGTGAACAAAAGTTAGCTCAGATTCGATTGCAGTCACAAAAAGAGCAGGCCACTTTAAAGGCGACTAAAGCCCAAACAGATCAAGCTCTTATCAACTCAAAAAGTGAAATCGCCAATCAGCAAAAAGAACAGGCTCAGTTAAAAACTGAAGAAGATAAATTAAAGAGCTCATTGGTGCAAACCCAAGCTGAAATCAAAAAAATGCAAGAAGAGATGGACGGGCTTAAAAAACAAACTGAAGCCCAACGAAAATCCCATCGGGACACGAAAGCTTCTCAAGAAAAAGCCATGGCTCAGCTGATGAAAACACGAGAACAATATTTAAAAGAGAAAACTGAAAGGGAAAGGGAGCTCGGTCAACTTCGTCTTGAGATCACCAAGTTTCAAAAAGATGAACAAGACGCTGTTCAGCAGACGCAAAGAATGCTTGAAGAAAATAAACGCCTAGAAGTTGATATTGAAAAAACCAAAAAAGAACGTGAGCGTTTGGAAAAGCAGCTGGAAGGTAAACAATCGACTCGGCAAGAAATCAAGTACAAGAATGACACTCTGAGGACTATTTTCGAGACTGAAAAAACTAAACTCGAAACTGTGCAAATCAGATTGGGCACTTAGTTCCTTTTACAAATGAAGAGCCACTACACGAATCCAATAGGAGGAAGTCCTTTCAAAGACTTCCTTCGATGCCACTATCATAGGATAGAAGTTACGATTGTTATCATATAGGTTCCACATCTTATTCGAAAGTTCGTGAGCTTTAGATATTTCTTGAAACAGTTTTGGATTATCAAGAAATTCCACAAGAGATTCAGGCTGATGAACAAAAAAGAACAGGACATGTGTCAGTATCTCAGGATTAATGTTGAGATCAGGACTTCTTTTATGCGCCACTAATGCTTGGTCAAAAGCTGAAAGGATAATTTTCTCGTAAGTTTTAATTTTAGAGTCACCAGGCAGTTGATTTTTTTTAATTCCCAGAGACTCAGCGACGACTCCCATCCGCCATCGAACCACATGCCCATGGTCGTGGGTGATGCCATCAAGAGCAGATAAACCATCTCCACCGTGCACCATTGTTCTTGTAGATAACTGTTGAGGAAGCATATTGACAGTGGCTCTCAAGTGCCACTGAGCCACTATATTTGACAAATTCCACTCGCCAAGGGTGGGAATAAAAACATGACCTAATGCTTCAGCATAGAAATAATCATCGGAAGCTTTCTTAATCTCAGACAAACTCATTTTTAATTGCCCACTTAGGGCAGTATGGATCAATGACATTTGAATAACCATTCGGTTGGCAGAAATCAGATCAAATCCCATTTTTTTAGAAAATTCTTTTTTCATTAGGTTGTGAAATTTTAAAGAATTCTCTTTTGACCAATTGATGTTTCCATAGGCATCAGCTGTGAACCCTAATTTTGATAAGCCAAAGAAATTGGGAACTTTACGGACGACGGCTGGTGGGATTTTGCTATAAAAGCTTTCAAATTCATTTGAGTAATAATCAAATAAGGGCTTCAAAAATTTTTCAATCAAAAGATCTCTTTGTCTTGAAGGTTGCGGTCCTAGAGCTGCGAAGGCATGAATGAGCAGAGCATTTCCCATGTCTTCACCACGAAGGCTGTAAAGAGCCACTCGGTTTTGAATTTGATTGATGATTCTTTCTGGGAGAATTTGATGAGCCTCTAGAAATTTACTGATGTCCAATTGTTTGTAATTCGCTTCGGGTCGTTTGTTAATAGAAACTTCATTGAAGCAGGCTTTGTTGGCCCAAGAGGGAATTTGGTAGGAAAAATACAAAAACAAAAGTATAAGAATTTTATTCAATTGTGATTTCTCCTGAAGGGCTGAGTCTTGGGGCTGCTAACATGTCAAAAGGGCCCCAGTCAGGATCATACAAAGTGTGCACTCCAAATTTGACTCGAGCTGTTTTATCTTTGAATGTGATCACAGCTAATTTTTGAGAGTAGGCACTGGTGGTAAAGGATTCAATGGTTCCTGAAACAACAACGCCTGATTCATACTCCAAAACTGCTGACCTGCCCTCCCTTCCAATGATTTGCCGAGCTTGCTCAAGAGTCAGATCTGAAAGATAAAGACTATTTTTAAGTGGACCCACGGGTGTACTAAAGCCACCGGGGTGACGCATCTGATCTTGTTTGAGTTTTAATTCTGGATTTTCAATTATTTTAAACTCTGGGTGTGGAGCTGATGGGTTTTGAGTTTCAATTAAAGCCACAGGTTGATCGTCGAAGTTAATATAGGCCACTTCTCCATTTTTAGGATTTAGATACAGACGTGTAGGTATTCCCTGCACTCCGACTTCTTGGGTGTCTTTTTCGGATTTCAGTGATTTTCCGAACCATATTTTTTGGTTTTTTTGCGACGCTTTTGTGGCTTCAGTGATTTTTATTTGGGGCTTTAAAATGGGATCACTTGAATCAGCAGAAAAAACTTGAGCTGCTTTGAAGCCAAGGCTCACGCTCACTGAAGATCCACATTGATCAGTGGCTCTAGCCAAAGAAAAGGCAGAGATTAGGAAGAAAAGGGGTAAAACATTTGAATTGAGCACAGCTACCTCTGTCGATAGAGAGTGCAATCTCAAGACCTTGATGACGGCGGTGTTTATATGTTAAAATTCAATTCATCTGTCTCAATTTGAGAAAGTTAAAGGGAAGACAAAAATTGCATCCTGATGAAGTGATCAATGGCAAGTCGATTGACACGTCGTCCGCTCATTCTCTTTTTCGTGGGTTATCCACATTCGCTATAAAGCCAGTTTAATGCGTATCTGGAGTTTAAGTAGCCGCACTTTTGCATGATTTTCAGTGCGAAGTAGGCCATGTCTTTGTACCCATAGGCCACCCATTTTAAAGTTTTAATCGCTCGATTTATTCCTTCTGATATTCCACTTGTGATTCGATGTCTAAAGTAATTTTTAAGTTCTACTTTGCCTAAAAGATTCCAGAAGAAGTTGACCAGATGTTTCGCTTTGATTTGATAGGCCCATTCATAGCATTGACTGAGCATCTCTAGTGCTTTTGTTTCATCTGGTTCTTCGAACATTTTATGGAAGTGTTCTTTAATAAACTCTAAATAACAGATCTGCTTATTTTTACTCATGACCTCTTCGATATGCCACTGATCGGTTTTTCCACGGTTACTGGCCTTCGTTAAATACAGGTATCTGTACTTTCCAGCCATTAAATCATCTTCAGCTTTGTCACCATTAACTCCTTTTTGACCGTCCCATTCGTATTTTCTTTCTTCATTCAGTGCTTCATTAAAGTTCTGAACTAAATGGAACCGATCCCACACCAGATCTGCCTTCGGACAGTACTGTCTAACACTTTCAGCATAGCCAGCATGCTGATCACAAGTGACAACTTTGATTTTTTCACAGGCCTCTTTTCCTATCATTTCGAAAAAAGTATCCAGTGCTTCTTTCCGTCGTGATTGACTCACCCAGATTACTTTCCTAGTCCTGTGATCCACGATCACTGTTAAAAATAAATCATCCCGGGTTTCACCTTTCTTTTGCTGCTTTGGACTTCTAGCATACACTTCATCCACGGAGATATGTGTCACTTCTGGTATTTTATAACCCTGAAGAAGTCTGGTTAAAATGTACTTGTCCACTCGGTAGGTTGACATCTTGTCGATGGATTCTAACTTTGCCACTTGGATCACAGTCGTGATTTCACTCAATCTATTCACCCACCATGCAAGTTCTAAAGTAATATGCGGTGATGTAGGACACATAAAATCAAGCCACTCTGATCGAACTTTCTTACAGTTTTCACAGTGTCTTTTTTCTCTAAAAAAACACAGCTCAACTGTCCAGTTAAAAGCCTTTAAATGCTTTGCTCTGACGGGATACTTATCGTGGTAGTTTCCAAGCCTATGACCACAAGCATTGCATAGCGACTCTCTCGTCTCGTCAGGCTTCAGATGAATCTCGATTCGACGCTCCGAATGAAATTCTTTAACATCTACTGTTTTGTAGCCTTGAAAACTTCTGAAAATGAAGGGAAGATATTTGGGAACCTTGGCATCCATGCTGATTTCCTTTCTGTTTAAATTTTTCTCGTAAATTAATTCAAACAAAAAAATCTGCAGGGGTGAACCAAGGTTTTTTCTTTTTAACGAAAATGACTACATCCTGATAATCGAGAACTGCGTTCTCGAGCTCTTGCCTTCAACGACCCATCCGGGGTCGTTGAACTAACGAATTAAATACTTATCAGACCTGCCAGGATGGCAGGTCTGAATCCCGAGGTTTGGAGGCGGAAGGCCTCCATCAGCCACGATGGCTTTTCCACACAAAACCCATGGATTAGAGAATGATCCCA
>JBKDFX010000031.1:0-17517 GCA_046336825.1 Bdellovibrionales bacterium
GATGTGGGAAGTTGGGATGCAGTAGCTGATCACTTCAGAGGACGCGGAAGTTCAAGTAAAGGCGCTCCTGTTATTACAAGCCAATCCACTCAAAATCATTTCGTATTTTCACAAACGGGTAGAGAGGTGGCTTTAGTTGAAGTGGATAATCTCATCGTGGTGGAAACAGCCGATACTATGATGATTGCTTCTAAGGGATCAACTCAAAAAGTGCGTGAGATTGTAGATCAGCTCAATCAAAGAAAGTCTAAATTAGCAGAGGAAAATACATTCGAAGATCGCCCCTGGGGTCATTTTGAAGTTTTGCGAGATACGGAAAATTTTAAATCTAAAGTGATTCAATTTTGGTCAAAATCTCAAATTTCTTACAAGTCCCATTCCAAGCGAGCAGAACATTGGATCATCAAAAAAGGTGTGGGGGTAGTGGTACTGAATGATCAAGTCATTCCAGTCCATGCGGGGTCCCATGTTTACATTCCTGTGGGTGCAAAACATCGAATTCGAAATACCACAGATCAAACGCTAGAGTTTGTAGAAGTTCAGCTGGGCACTTATTTTGGTGAAGATGATATAGTTCGATATTCTGACGATTATAATCGTGGTAACCCTTGACGTGAAATTCATTTTATTTCTGTTTTTATTGCTTTCTCAAATTGGTAGAGCTGCCTTCTCTAATTATAATTCTATCTTGGTTGGTGATTTGGCCTCGGGTTTGTCAGGGGCTGGAACAGCCATTGAAGGAGATATCTCTTCAGCCTCCTTCTACAACCCTGCCTTGGTAGCTGCTATGCAGGGAAAGTCATTTTCTGCAGCAGTCGGAATCTATAAAAAGTTTGATACTGTTTACAATCAAAAGGAAGACTTTCTTGCTGCACCTTTAAGAATTAATAAAGGATATTTTAGGTCACTACCGTCAGCTACGGGACAGGTGATTGATTTTCACGGTTATAAAATAGCTCTTTCGATTGTGACCCCCGACTACGATCAGTTTTCTGGAAAAGTTTTTTCTGAGGGGACTCGAACCAAAAATATGAATTTTACTGATGAGTCACTTTGGGTCGGTGGGAGTATTGCAAAAGAATTAAATGAATCTCAAAGAGTGGGAATTACTTTTTATTATACAGCTCGAAACCTTTCAAAACAGGAAATTGAAAGAGATGTACCTACAGCTTCTGATCTTTCTTATCGGTCTCTAGATAAAGTGATCAAAGAAAATGCGGTTGTCAGTATTTTAGGATTCCATGAAAAAATAAATGATCAATGGAGCTGGGGAACCTCGATTCGTACAACGCTAATGGCGATCAGTGGTAAAGGGGATTTGAAAGAAACGCTTTTAACTGCTAGCGGAGGATCTGTCACACTGGAAACTCCTGAAACTTCTGGTATCAACTCAAAATTCTTTATTCCAACTCGATTCAATCTGGGATTTTCTTATCGGCCTTCAAGTGATTGGCTATGGTCAGCGGATATACATGCTCACGAGGGTTATAAATACTATGATTTAAAAGGCTCCGATGCCGCCACTTTAGTACACAATCGATTCGTTACGAACTTGTCCGTTGGTGGTGAAAAAACTTATCAGGATTGGTTAAAATTTCGTGCTGGAGTATTTACCAATTTTTCTGCTCATCCTGATCCAAACCCAAATTTATCAGTCGAACAAATGGACCACGTCGACATGTTGGGATTTAGTGCAAATGTTTCTTTGATCAGTGAGAAAAAAATTGCTTACACCTTTGGTGGATATTACTCAGGTGGTTGGGGTCGATCTCTACAAAAGAACTTCAATAATTTTGAAGTGATCACTAAGAAGCACAATATTTTTACCATGTTAGTAGGAACTTCTTTCTTTTTCTGAAGAAGTTCTTAATCATGATCAAATCATTAATACTCTTCAGCAAGAATGGGTATCATTTCAAAGGCTAAAGCTCCGATGAGCGGGCCTACAAAAAGTCCAGGAAGACCAAACATGAGAATAGCACCAATTGTACAAAAAAGTGCCCATATGGAGGGGATCTGTGTTTTTCCAGACAGCAGAATGGGTCGGAGAATATTATCGAGTACACTGGCCACTCCACAAATGATGAAGAGTGCAATTCCGCTCCCCCAATTTGATTGAGAAATTTCTATTAATCCTAAAATTAGAGAAACGGGCCCTGCACCAATGACGGGGATAAACGACAACAAAAAAGTCACAAAAAATATCATGAGAAATTGTTGATCTGTGAATATAACAGCCCCAACTGCAGTGAGTAAAGCCTGCGCAAACCCCGTGATAAATGAACTGAGAACCACGGATCTGCAACAGCTGACAAAAGTGTCGAGCAAACGCCGGCGGGCAGTCTCAGAAATCCAATCTGTCCTTGAAAGGGCAGCTTCAAAACTCTGTCGCATGAGCAAAAAAGAGATAACGGAAAGCCAAAGTACAAAAAATAAAAGCACCATTTGTGGCAGCTGTGAAATAGCATCGCTGAGAATCTGGGTTATAAAGCCACCCGCTTTTTCCAATAATGTCCAAATTTGTTCATTTACAATTTCAGTGTCGAATCCATATTCTTCTAAAGATTTTAGACGAGAAAAAAAATCTGACTGATATTGTTTAAGTGCACTCAGTGATTCTGGGTTATTATACTTGGAAATAGTTTCTCGCAGAGCTTTTGTTCCCTTAATGAGAGTGATCCCAAAAGGAATGACAAATAACAACAGCAAACCCGTCAGTAATAAAAAAAGGGAGAGTCCGAGTCGGCCTTTGAGAGCTTTATTGATGAGGTCTAAGCCAGGAGATAAAGAGACAGCAAATACAAGGCCCAAAACGAGAGTTATCCAAAAAGGCTTAAGTATCCAAAGGAAAGGAAAAGCCACGGCTGACATAAGTATAAGAATAATAGGGCGGCGATAGAATTTAAGAAATTGATTCATATTTATAGACTAGGTGAAGGGTTTGAGTTTTGCAATGTTACACATTCGTCTTTATAAAGCGGGAGGTTTGCTTTGAAGGGTCTTTATTCTGTAGTAATTTCATTGGTGCTTATTATTTCTACTGCGGGTGTCGCGGGCAATCTGAAAGTCCCTCGCCTCAAAACCACCAGCAGCTTTAATCACCCTGTGGTGTCTCAAACAGTTCCTGAATTCTTGGAAAAGCGGGGCCCTGTGACTTTCCTTCGTCGTTTTTATATTTCTAGATGGGGTGTGCATCGATTTGAGTACGGCTATGCCGATTACCAATGTAAAAACAGCAAGTGTGAATTAAGAGGTGAACCCACTTCTTTGCGTTTTTACGAAAGTTGCCAGGGTTTTTTAAGAAATGGCCGCCCCAACTGCACAAGAACAGTGAGTGCAAGAGTTGATGTGAATGACCCCTTGGAGTCAAATGAAAGCAAACAACGTCGATGGTATTCATGTGAGGACTATGGATCGCCTTGTCGTGACAACGATGATTGGAATGAATATCCTTCTCGATATTCACCAGAAGACAGAGAAAGTGGACTTAATTTTTGATGAAAATATCCGAAGTTAACGGTTTTCCAGAAATAGATGTTGAAACAGCCTTGAGTCACATTAAGGAATTTCGGTTGATTGATGTTCGAACTCCTGAAGAGTACACAGGTGAGCTCGGTCATATTGAAAATTCAGAATTGATTTGCTTGGGACCTGATGTGATGAATTTTCTTGAGACTGCTGACAAGGATGAACCCATATTATTTATATGTCGAAGTGGTGGGCGTTCAGGCCAAGCCACTTTGGTTTCTCAACAGCTTGGATTTAAAAAAACCTATAACCTGATCGGTGGAATGCTTGAGTGGAACCGAAAGGGCCTCCCCAAAGCCAGCAAATAATTTAAGTATCCATCCCTGTCAGTCCTGTGGTGCTTGCTGTTCCTATTTTCGTGTCTCTTTTTATTGGAGAGAAGCTGAAGCTGGAGACTCTCCCCATCCCGTCCCTGTCGAATTTTGGGAAGAAGGGCCTGGATCCTTTCGTGTCATGAAGGGGACTGCTCCCAAACACAATCCAAAATGCAGTGCCCTTGAGGGTGAAATTGGCAAATATGTTTCTTGTCAAATCTACGCCAGTCGACCTACACCCTGTCGAAGCTTTACGGCTTCCTATGAGGATGGTTATCATCATGATAGATGCGATCAAGCCCGAGCTAAACACGGCTTGCCACCACTCAGGCGAGAGGATTGGTGAATATGAAATGGGTATTGAGTTCATTAGGGGCATTTTCAGTTCTCATCGTGGTTACTCTTGTATTTTTAGTGAAGGAAGGTGTCACGATTCGACCTCAGCCTTTAATTAAACCCACTGAATTTAATCAAAATTTTGAGCCCATTGGTCAACATATTTTTTTGAGACTTTTTCCTGAGTTTCAGTCTCGTCAAATCATTATCTGGCGTGTGGATCTTCCACAAAATTTAAAAGAGAAATTGATCCAAGACACTCTGACCAGCTGGAAGACACAATTTAATCAATCACCTAAAATATTTGATCATTGGCCTAATGAATTAGAAATTAATGAGTGTCAAAAAAAGTGTTGGATTATACTAAATTCTAAAAGCAACTTTGAAGATATCCGTCAAAAATTAGTCATGACTCAATTCAAATGGCTTCAAATTAAAACATCAATGATAGTGAATCTGCCACAACAAATTTCGAAGGAATGTGAATTGCAAAAAATTTTAGATGAAAATTGCATTCAAGAGGTTTCCCCTTACCTTGTTTATAAAAAAATCAGCAGGCTCAATAAGTCTGCTTTTTTTATGCATAAATATTTGGACAATGATTTCTATCTTTTTGTTCACGAAATCAAAAATTAATTTCATAGTTGAGACTTAAACGATTTTGTCTAAGAAAATTTTTATTACTATTTTGGATATAAATAGAATGATTACTTTTTAAAGAATACCCAAAAATAAAATTCTGAAAAGTATGCCATGAGTTGGAAAACTCGATGGCACTGGATTCAATAATGAAGCGGTAGGAATGAGATGTCCACTTAAAGCCTGTCAAAAAGCCTGGTCTTAATACGGACTCGTGTTCTCCGGTAAGATCAGTCTCTGCAGTGGCCAAAAATAAAAAATAGGGCCGTAATTTTTCAAGCTCTGTGCTGAAACCCCAAGCGCCTTCAAATCTCAGTCGAGATTTCCTCTCTTCTAACAGTGAGCTAGTGTCATTGTATTCAAAATTCACCATCCAAGATTTTTTTGCATCAAGTTTAGAGCTATTTTCAAAGGATCTGATTCGAGCCAATATAAAATTTGTTTCAGAAGTTTTCTTCTGATGGGGCTGATAAGTTTGAATACCTAGATATTGAATAGAAGAAAAACTATCAAATCCAGCTTCATCCTGATCAAAGCCATGGGCTCCAAAAAAAAATGTGAATTCTGCGTAGTCTTGTGAATTGATTCCTGCACGAAAGGATCTGGTTTTGTGCCCTTGGTAAGCGGGGGGTGGGCCTTGTTCACGGTGAATAAGATCCTGAGATGAAGGGGAGGGGATATTAAATGAGGCCCTTCGGGAAAGGCTGGTCTCCATTAATTGACGTTCTTGGGGGGACAATTGGGTTTTCTTTTGATAATTTTTTAACAGCCAATAATCGTTGATTAAATCCAGTTCCGCAGGGTCTTCAATTAAATCTAGATATTTAATTTCATGTGTGGCTTGCAGAAGTGATTTCTGTCTTGAAGCTGATAATTGAACGAAACGTTCAGATATCTTTCTTCTTAAAGAGGGATAAAAACGTGGTTTTGAACTAGTGAGTCCAGCTTCTTCTACCCATCGTATTGAATCATGAGGCAAAGTTTCTATAATTCGACGTTGAATAAGGTTGAGTTCAGGTCGAATGGCTTCGAAAAGTTTGAGAACTTGATAAGAGCAATTTCTTCCAATAAAAAAGTATGATTTAGAAAAGTGTGAGACCTCCCAGAGGTGATCGATCAAGAAATCAATTTCAGCTTGAGTAAAGTTAAGATCAGACTCCCAGATGTCTCGACTTTCGGCATTGTTATAGATCCCGAGTTTAATGTAAAAGGGATCGATCATATAGTAGCCTGGGTACTCTCCAAGAAGGCCTTTGCGAATCCTTAGCAAAGATCCATCATCACCCGTGCTCGCGAGAAAACCCATCACATAACTTAAAAGAGGGGAATTGCGCTGAGGATTTGATCGATCTGAAAGGCGAATAAGGCTGTGTCCAAAAACTGAGGCTGGATTTTGGGCATAGGCTCCAGCAAAAAGTAGACTCGCATGAGTTGATTTTAATTTACTGCGCCAAAAATCCAAATCAGGACAGGAAAAATTTGGCAAGGGTTGACCGGTAAGTTGTTCAATTCTTTTTTTTCGAGCTGGAAAAACACAAGCTGCTGGTAAGTTAAGTCTTGGATGTCTCCAATTGGGATTTTTAAAAGCTTGGAGGGTAGAGTTAAATTCAGTTTCAATATCAATGGGAAGATCTGTGAAAAAAAAATCTTTTTCTGAAAAATCAGGTACTAATTTATTATTTTGCTTTTCAAGATGTAGAATTTTGTAAAATTGGGGGTCATTTGCCAGTTGCAAATTTTGCGCATGACCCCAACATGAAATAAGTATTAGGACAAGACTGAAGAGTTGCACTTCTGAGAAAGCACAGGGCTTTGGAGTATAATCTTGTAAACTTCAATGAGTGAGCTGTCAGGCTGTGGAGATGGTGTGGCCGGGAATACTGTATTGTAAGATTTTTGAAGTTCTTGACTCAATGGCACTTCGGCACCAGTTGCGCAACCCATTGTTTGAGCCAATGCCGTTACGTAGGCTCCACCACCTTGAGCAGCTTGAGTTTTTAATTCATAGTAATTTTGCTCAACAAAATATAATGATTCCTTTTCTTTGAGAACTATTTTGTGTTTGGTACATTTTGAAGTTCCGAAGGTCATTCCAATAGTTGCAACAGGTGCAAGCATTCCATTGGTTGTGGATCGCAGTGAAGATGAAACAAGCGAATTTTCTGTTAATATATACCAGCCAGGTCCGCAGCCCGAGCTGCCGTCGGCTGAATAGCTCGTGTTGGCTAACAACATAACAATCAAAGCAAAAAATGATTTAAATAAGTTCATAAGAACCTCCCTCTTAAATCTAATAGATAATCATGAAAGGTTCAAAGTAGCAGGGTTTAGCTTATAAATCCTCGACAAAGGTCTTACACAGTCTCTGTTCCTATTTGAAATCTATAAGTAAATTACTGACAATCAAAACTTACATTTTAATAGATATTAAGGGTTCAGTCATCACTGAAGTTCGTTGGGAGAGTAGGGTCACTTTCTAAGCGGAGGTCTTATATGTCTATTTCAGTAGGATTACTAGGTTTTGGAAGAACGGGCTCTATTGTCGCAAAAGAGATTGTGGCTGATCCAAAACTCGACTTAAAATGGGTTTGTCGAAAATCCATACCCAATAATCTAACATTCGCCAGCCATGCCTTAGGCTTTGATGAAAACTTTGCTCCCTTTATTAAATTTGATCAATTGTCAGCTCAGCTATTGCAGCAGTTTCCTGTTGATCTGATCATAGACTTTTCTTCAAGTGAAGCCAGTCATTCGTATTCACTTTTTGCCAATCAAAAGATTAAAATCATCAGCGCTATTTCCAAATACTCAGATGAAGACTTTGCCTATGTCAAAAAAGCATCTCAGAGCACGGCTATTTTGGCTTCTCCCAACATAACGATGGGTATCAATTGGTTGATGATTGCTTCCAAAGTTCTAAAACAAATCATTCCCCACGCTGATATTGAAGTTGTTGAAGAACATTTTCGTGATAAAAAAGAGATTTCAGGTACGGCACTAAAGCTTGCCAATCATTTGGATCTAGAACCTTCGCAACACGTGAATTCCATTCGTGTCGGTGGAATTGTCGGAAGACATGAAGTTATTTTTGGTTTACCTTATCAAACAATTCGTTTAACTCATGAAAGTATAAGTCGATCTGCTTTTGGGACTGGGGCCGTGTTTGCAGGCAAGTAGCTTATTAATCAACCTGCAGGGCTTTATACAATGGAGCAAGTTATACATGAAAAATTTCTTAATCAAGTTAAAGAGCTCAAGTTTTAACAATTTAGATTCTTTAAGCGGATAATTCGATGCTCAATGATCTGAAGATCTTTTATTCCGACAATTACACATTGCCTTTGCCCGAGGGGCACCGGTTTCCAAATGAAAAATATAAATTATTAAGACTAGCCCTGCTTGAGCAAGGTATTTTAAAAGAAAAAAATCTTTTTGAAAGCCCTGTAGCAAGCTTTGATGAATTGGTCTACGCTCATTCAGCCGAATATGTTCAATCGATTCGTGATGGTAGCGTCAGCACTGAAATAATCAAACGAATAGGTTTTCCATGGAGTCTTGAATTGTATCTCAAAGCGGCTTCCACTGTTGGGGGAGCTTTGCAGGCTGCACTTGCCGCTTTAGATTTTGGAGTTTCTGGAAATTTAGCTGGAGGAACTCACCATGCTCATTATGACAGAGGTGAGGGGTACTGTATATTCAATGACCAAGCAGTTGTTACCAATTATTTATTAGAGAATAAGTACGTTAAAAAAGTGGCTATTTTGGATTTGGATGTGCATCAAGGCAATGGCAACAGTTCTATTTTGGGTGATAAAGAAAATGTTTTTATTGTGAGTGTGCATGGTGAAAAGAATTATCCCTTCAAAAAAATTCCATCTCATTTGGATATTGGACTTGAAGATAATGCAGGTGATCTTCTTTATTTAGAAGCCGTTAAAAAAGGTTTATCAGCGATTGAACAATTCAAGCCTGATATTATTCTCTATCAAATGGGTGTGGACGCTCTCGAGTTTGACAGTTTAGGCAAGCTCAAAGTCAGCTACGAGGGACTGATCCAGAGAGATGAAAATGTCTTTCGATTAGTTAAAGATAAAAAAATTCCAATTTCTTTGGCTTTGGGTGGAGGGTATTCCAAACCCATTAGCCATAGTATTCAAGCATACTTGAATACGTACCGCACGCTGATTCGAATTTTCGGCTCTTAGAAAATCAAGTGGAAAGATACTTTTTTAATCTTTGTGAGTCCAAGGGAATATAGCAGAGCGCGATACTCACGAGCACAGCAAATGTGAAATAGAGAGTCTTCCAAGGGATTTCTGTTTTCCATTCTGAAATGCTATGGGTAACAACCCATCTTGTATTTAAATCAAGAATCCCTTCCCAAAACCCTAGGTAGGGCTTACCATTTTGAATATCAAGTGTAAGTCGATCCCAGTACATGGGAACATCCACTGTCACCATAAAGTGACGTGCCCCCACGAGTCGGTCCACCTCTTATCGGACTGAATTTGATTAAATCAAGACCTCAACCTAAACACGTCTTTATGGTCCAAGATAAAGAGAGCTTGGACAAATCATTGCCTTTTGTAAAGCTCAACTTTTCGTTGAACCCAAAGGGAGTCTGTTATTTGACTCTTCAGAGTGGCGAACATGTGTTCCCGGCAACCCTCCCGAAATTCAACTCAAGTTCTAGTAGAAAAGAATTCGAACCTCATCTTGGAGGTCAAGGCTCACGCCGGGGTCCAATGTGACAGTTCCTCCAGTTGCTGACCATTCACTTTGTTGAAGGGCCATCCAGTCAACCTGGTTCTTCTTTCGAAGCCAAACTTGACGAACTCGAGCATTCCCTTTGACCTCATCAAAGATGACAGATCGAATAAGTTGACCTTTCAGAGTAGCACTGAGTTGAGATAAGGCAGGAGCATATGAGGGCGAACGAATATCGTTCACAGTCCCTGAGCCCCAACGATTCACGAGAGCCTGATAAGTCGCTCCATGGCTCGTTGAACCGCTGCCAGCTCCTTGAGGTGTAATAAACGCCGATAAAGTCGCGGCCTTGAACCCAATATTGTCTCTCAGTTTTTCCAAAACAAAATCCGACAAGTTTTGATTTCCACTCACCTTTGTCCAAGATTCTTCGAATTCTTGAGTTAAAGCGGGAGTTCCCGTTTTTGCGAAACCGGTTGGGCAGTATTCATCATTAAGTTGGCTTTGTTTCAGTCTACTCATGACTTGCGTTTGAACGGATGCAGGAACTGTTCTTTGAGTCACCACCGCATTACAACTTTGGCCGTTAAGATTTTGTGAAACGTGCTGAGTAATCGTTAGGTTTCCTTGGCAAATCCCATTTGAACTTGAACAAACTGTATTGCAAGAAATAGCGCTATTAACATCATCGACAGGGCCCAAGGTTCTGTTTTGAGAAGGGGCTCCAGCAATTGTAGTCACCGCTACGGAACAAGACTTGTTGTAACTCGAAATCACTTGAGTGTTGCTGTTATTGCCACAAGCTTGAGGTACCTCTTGGCAAGTCGAAGCGCAGCTTCTTTGAACAGCTTGCGTGACTTGAATCGTTTGATTAGTTCCTAGTACCAAATAGGTTTCGCTCGAGTTGCGGGTGCTACGAGAACATGTAAAGCCGATGGAAGCGGCATAACTGTTAACTGTCGTCGAATTGTTAGCTGCACACAGGCCCGGGAATGTGGCACAAGTGGCATTGCAATCGAGTGAACTATTAGCCGTCACGGTGACGGGCCCCCTTGAATCTGCTGTAACGGCGGCTGCATATGTACCAAAGGCACAAGCTCGCAGTGCTCCGCTCGAATCAGCACAAACCCGAGTTACGGCCGTACGACAATCCAACTCAGATCCCATACTCCCGAAGCCTTTACCCGTGATGGCTGATGCTGAGATGTTCTCCGCTAAAGCTGAAAGAGAGCAATTGGAAACCATAACTCCATTCGCAGTTAAAACAGTCAAAACTGAATTTGGACAAACCGCTGATTGAGTGAGATCAACGCCTAAATGATTGCTATACAAGAATCGCGTGGTCCGATCTGTTAGAACGTCAGGGTTTTGCGTACAGCTTGCAATCGTGAGAGCAGAAGTATTGTCATTCAGAATCGTACGAAGGCGAGCCACGTTGGTGGCGCAATCCCCCGGCAAGGGACCCGCTTGATTTGGGGTCACAAGATTTCTTTCTTCGGATCCATAAATAGGAACGTTTCCTTCTCTAAAACCAGTTAGAGGTCGTTTGTTGTACGTCATGACATAAGTTCTATTAACGACCCTGTAACTTGCCAAGAATTCACGCTGCTGAGTCCCTGTGCAGCTGGCATTTCGAGCCGCCCGATTAAGAGTCAAGGTTGTTTCAATTCGATTGCGAGTCTGATCGGGGGTCGTAATTGAATAGCTCATCCGGTAGCTATCAGACCCTGGGCGAGTTTGATAAGTAATACTTGTTTGATTGATATTTTGCGCAGCAATTTGTCTTTGGCAGCTTGCTTGATACAAAAATTCGCGAGTTCTCTTTTCCACACAGTTATCACCCGTAGGGTCTGACTCATTTTCATCAGAAACAATGATAAATGATGAAACATCGCCAGGACGAATAACTGAATTTGAATCCTTTAAAACCCTAGAAAGTCCGCACAAAGCGCTTTCCGTATCAAGCGGCTGAAATGCGACTCCATCAGAAATGCTTGAAGCAAGTGAAGGGGCAATAATTCCAAGTCTTTGTTCAATTTGGCTCTGAAGAGCTTCAAGAGAAGACCCCTTTTCGTAACGAACGGAGGGACTCAAGATTCGCTGCGCACCCATATCAGCAAAGCCGACAACTGGCTGAGCTTTGAATTCTAAGACATCAATCTGGGGTGAATTCGAACGAGTCGTCAAGAAGCCTAAAAGATCACCCGCGATCAGACCGTTGAAAGGAGAGCGATACTGAGACTCAATTTGATTGAGAGTTAGGTTATTCAGAGAGGCCGGACTTCTTGTTTTGAGGGCGAAATCCAATCCGAGTCTCGACAGTTGAGCTGTTGTGAAAAAGTAAAGATCAGCATTAAACTGTGAAAGACTATCCACCTGCGAAGAGAACATTGATCGAATTGAATTTTGAAGATTCAAGTTATTGAGGGTCATGGAGTTCGAGTTATCCATCAGAAACACAATCTTTAAAGGAGGCGCCTCATTTGAGCTAATTCCTTTTTCAGCATACTGGGGTAAAGTTGGGACTCCTGTATCATCAAGAACAGCCTCTGAAGAGACCCCGATTGAACCTGACTGTCCACAATTTTGAAATGTAATGAGAAGACCCGAGATGCCAACAAGCATTGAAACACTTGTGATAACTCTTCTGAAAAACAAACCCTTCATTCCGATAGGTACAAATCGCTCAAAGAACCCCATAGTACTCTTCCCCCTACCGCCTCTATTCTATATTTGGACTACGGAAAAGCGAAATCGGATTGCGCATTTGTCTCGATATGAGAAAGAATCTCAATTCGAATCGCAATCGATTAAAAAGTATTTACCTGTATTAAAAAAACGAAAGCCAAAGCCTTTCAAAAGAGACTCAGTTAGGATCAAATGTCTTATACAGGTTGTAAATCTTGTTTTCCGATCACTGGGTAAATAGAACTCAGCAGATCGTAAAACATACCAAGACTTAGCTGGTTTTAGATCCAGGGTTTCATTCCCTCAATTCAGAGTTTCGAAAAAATTCCAAGCTTCCTGTGCGAATTCGAGGTCGCGATTCTGATAGCCCGAAGTTGGAGAGTAGCTTGTAAGAACACTTGTACTAGGCACAGGGTGTCCTGCTCCAATGAGCTTTATATAGAGCAGCGGTGTGCTGCCGGGATAAAAGAATTTTTGGGCGGGACCTTGATCAGAGACGTTGATGTCGACGACTGAGGTGTTTGGGGTGACCCCGATCAATCCATTGAGACTCAGCCAAAAATTCAAAGTTTGCTGCTGAGAAATCACTGTGCCCCGGTTGCAGAAGCCTTGGAAGTTAACGACACATCCCCCGTTGACGGGCATCGCAGGATCCTCGGTTCCGTGGGTGAGCATAATGGGAAGTGGAGCAGTGGAGCCGCCGCCGCAAGGCCCATTTTTAGGGAGGGCCGGTAAATTTCCGCTTGAGACGGCAATCGCTTTGAGGGTGTTACGAAAGTTAAAAGCGAAGGCAAAGGCCATCACCGCACCGTTGCTGGTTCCAGCCAAAAATGTTTCTGAGTTTGCGATTTGGAGCTGTTCCTGAAGCTGTAAAACAAGAGCATGAAGGAAGCTGAGATCGTCGCCAGAGCTTTGTGCAGGAGCATCGCTTCGGCAATCATTCCATCCAGGGTTACCTTGAATATCTGGACTTCCCTCAGGATAAACGAGCATGAGATTTTTACTGTCAGCCACAAGTCGAAAAGCAGACAAAGGATGTTCCCCCGGGTTGGCAACATCGAGCCCTGTGCCGCCGCCACCGTGTAAAACCACTATGAGTGCTCTGGGTCTATTGACTTGACTTGGACGGTAAACCAGAAACTTTCTACTCGCTTGCCCAACTAACTGAAAATTTATACTGTCACCCGCCGGATATGGATTTTGATAGACGGAATCTCTTGGACCCTGAGAACCGGCATTGTTTGCACCTGAACATGAACTCAAGACGAAAACACTGGCGAGTCCTAAAATGTGAGACTCTAAAGTATGTTTTGTTAAAATTGACATTGTATCTCCCTGGTTAATGGAACAAACACACCACGGGACCGAAGGTTACAGCGGCTCCTGCGATTCTCAACATGGAGCAGTTTAACCCCATGGCATCTCAATTTGATAACGATTCCTAAACAGGGGCCGCTCTGGTGACCATGGCTCGTAACATAAGGGTTGCAGTAAGAAATTGAGGAAAAGTTCCTTGGGTACGGCCGGGGATTCTTTGGATCCTGATCAAAAAGGCCTTTTGAAACCCTTCAGCCCAAAGTCCCCAGACTCTGTGAGGAGTCGCCGAGAGCGCCCCTCAAGCCCCGCAGCACATTTTTTCTTTCCCTACTAGGGCGTGTCCTCATTTGACTGGACCAACTTCAAGACCTTTGTCGTATTGATTGATTCAATTTGATGCGAAAAACTCGACTATCGGAGGGTTTTTCGTATGCCTTCAATCGATTCAATAAGTGGGCACATAAGGGCTTGTGGGATGAATTTTTTTGCTTTACGAAAAGAAGCTGATACGGAGTGGGTGTTCATCGACGGAAGTTACGTACGGGCTCATCAGCATGCTCATGGAGCTCGGCGTGGAGAGTATAGTGCAATTGGAAAATCACGTGGTGGACCCACAACAAAAATACACTTGGCTGCCGATGCGCATGGAAATCCGCTCTGTATTGAAATCACTGGGGGTCAAGTCCACGACAGCCAAGCTGCACCCATCTTGATTGAGAGCGTCGATGGTGAAAATTTAATCGCTGACAAAGGGTATGACTCCGAAGAAATTCGCGAAAAAGCTCGAAGCAAAAAAAATGGTTCCCATCATTCCAAAAAGATCTAACAGTAAATCGCCAAATCCTGACTTTGACCGAGATCTTTATCGGAACCGACATCTGGTTGAAAACCTTTTTGCAAGGTTGAAGCATTTTCGAAGCATCGCCACTCGATTTGAAAAACTGTCTCGAAACTTCAAAGCTATGGTCGTCTTTGCTTGCACATTCGTTTGGCTGAAACTTCAGCCAAAGGCAGGTCCAGTCAAATGAGGACACGCCCTAAAATGCCCAGCCAAATGCGACGTTTGCACCAAAACCACTGATCCCACCATCCCAGAAATCCCTTGGATCGTGCTTTTTGGTGTTTCCGTTCTTGTCGGTGTAAGTGTAATTACCGTTATCGAAGTCATCATCAACTTCAACCCAATAACGGGCAGAGAACTGAACAAGAAAACCGCTAGTATCGCCAGAAAAAGGAAACCAATTATAAAACACACTTGGCCCAACGGTGTACAGGGTGTACCTAATCGGCGCTGGGTTCGAATCAAATTTAATTCGATTATAATGTGCTTTGAAGTCCATTCTCATGTCCCAGTTCTTCCCCAACCTGTATCCTAGCTCAGGTCCCGTGGACCAGTCTGTGAGTACTGAAGCCTTGGCATCCTTAATAGAATCAGGTGCAAAAGAATCATCAAAAGACATTTTGAGATTATCCCCATGCGACCAGCCAAAAACTAGGCCATTATCAAAGTAGTAGTACCCATTGAGATTCCAGCCACCAAGCACAAATGGCTGAATCAAATCTGCTCCCAAGGTGAGCTGGCCTGCCATGCTCTTGGAACAAAAGCTGACAAATGGAATGACAAACATAATACATTTTAAAAAACCTGACATTCAGTAGATCCTCCTGTTGCTAACTGTGTTGATTGTCGGCATAACAATCCACCTTGTAAACACACATTATTGCATGGTAGGTATGTATAAATGCCTGCTATTAAGAGCCCTGCGAAACATAAAAATTTGAGATTCTTCAATGCGCTTCACAGCTGATGATCTCATTTTTCTTCTTGAGCTAACAAGAGCTCAATCGATTTCCTCTGCGGCAAAAAAAATGGGGACAGATCAATCGACAATCTCTCGGCAGCTGCAAGCTCTCGAGGCTAAAGTTGGCAAAAATCTATTCTCTCGCCATCGCTCGGGGCTTGAACCCACTAACTTCGTCAAAGATTTGCTGGAGACAGCAGAAAAAATTGAACTTCTGGTTTCGAATCTAAGAAAATTCGAAAGCACACAAAATCAAGGGCCTTCGGGTGAAGTGCATATTTCTTGCCCTAGCTCAATTGCAGATCGAATGCTGGCGACTCATATTCCCGATTTTTTAAACAAATACCCGATGGTTCGAATCCGCTTGAGCACTGCAAACAAGGAGTTCGATCTCAACAGGCTTGAATGTGATATCGCGATACTGGTCAATAAACCGTCGAGGGGGGATACAATTAACATCCGGCTGGCACATTCACCTCTCAAATTCTTCGGACACAAGATGTTCACCTCAGGCTCCGCCAAGGCTCAGCTCACAAGTCTCCCCATCCTGTGCATGCAAGACGAAGTTTCTCTCCTAAAAAAAATGGCCCCACAGTTTGATTCGATTCAAATTCGCCTGATTTCAAATCGACTTGCCTCAAACCTGATTGCTGCAGAAAGAGGTGCGGGAGTCGTACTCCTCCCAGAAGTCTTTGGTTTGTACCTGAGAACTTTAAACTTGATCGAGGTGGATAGCTGGCCAAAACTGCCTGTCGAGATTTATATGGCCTCACCTGTAGCTGTGAGGAGACTTCCTCATGTCGATGCCGCCTGGGGCTGGGTGAAGAGTCTTTTCAAAACAGAACCATAGAACCAGAAAAACAGACCCCATCGCTCCAAATCCTATCATGGCCCAGATTTGATGTCTGGAGGCTTCTAAAGACTTTGATTGAGCGCCAGGTGCAGCTGATTATTTACACAATGTAAGAAAGCGAGCATCCCTTAAAGGGCTTCCAGCAGGACATTGATGTGTCATGCGTTTCCGCAGCTGTTTAAAAATAGGTAAAGCTTTAAATGAATAAAATCTCTCTGCTGAAAGATTATAAACGCCTGCTCAAAGAATATAAACAACCGACACATTCGCCTCATATTCACTACTTCGTCCCCTTTTGACAAGAGGGCTACTTCGAAGGCGAGAGTTGTAGCTTTCGTAATTTATTTCACTCAGAACTTTCCATCTTTCGTTTAGATCGGCCCTTGTGAAAATGGCTGCACCGAGCGCTCGATGGCCTGACTTCGCCGAGTAAGGAGCGTAGCCTGAGGCCGCGGACTGGGCTGCCGTGACCCCAAAATCTCTATCCAAGAAGGCGGAGCTGCCCCAAGTCGACCAGACAAGAAGTTCAAAATCGACTTTTTCTGACATCCGAGGAGCGCCCAATCCGACTACAGCAATATTGAGCTGGCCAATATCACGGTCACCAACCATTGATCGGCCTCCGATCCAGATATCATAGTCACCGACTAATGAGTATCGAGCTTCGATGACTCCCATCCACTCATCCTTTATATCTCCAAGACCACGTAAGAGCTCTGGATCGTCGCTTTCTTGCCGCCCATACTCATACCGAGCCGCTATGCTAACCAAAAATCGATCATTCACGAATTGTCGAATCCCGTTCTCAACGCCTTCAATAAAAAACTGAGTTGTGTTTGTTGAAAAGTGAAGCATTGCTATAGGATCTACCTCAGTCTCATAGTTCTTGGAAGCGTCAGCCTTGCCTCCGTGCTCAATTCCGACCCCTAGAGGCACAGCCCACCCCTTCTGACATGCGAAATTCAGCAAGGAAGGCATATCCGGCGCACAGCCCGACGCATGACTTCTAATCAAAAAGAAAACGCATAAAATAAAAACAGTAACTCGATAAAATTTCATACCAACTCCTTAATTTAAACTATCTGTCAAAATGCATCTGTCGAGCGAATATCTTGAGGGCCCGCAAACGCGAAAGTCAATCATTTCCTCTTGTCCGATGGAAACTGCCCCATTTGAGTGGCCTCATCTCAATTGACGTGCCCCCCGAAAGTTGATCCAGGCCCAATCGGACTGGTATAAACCAAAAAGGGAGATGAAATATATGGCAAGAGTGAATTACACACCCGAGCAGTCAGTAATGAAAATGCGAGAGATTGATGTGTTGATTGCACAA
>JBKDFX010000032.1:0-14289 GCA_046336825.1 Bdellovibrionales bacterium
TCCTCATACTGCTAATTATTGGTTCACGCACCCTGTGGCTTCAGAGATTCATCATCCCACCACGGGCTTGAGTGGTTACCATGACTGGAGATTTCACCGAATTTTTTTAGGGTCTTTGCAAAAATCTCAGTTTTATGGAGAGCTTCCCTATCTGTTTGAAGAGTCAGGAAAACATCGATTATTATTTAACAGTTTGCAAAATCGAATTTTTGAGAACATCGAAAGATTAACTGCGAGCTCTCTTATTTTTAATCAGTTGATTGATTTGTTACTTACAGGTCAAGGTCCTTTAGATATTCGGCCTGAAAATCTTAAACTTTTAATTCCAGATAAAAGAGTCAATCAAGTCTCTGAAAGTGTAGTCAATTTAAAAGACAGTTTTATTCAAATTCAAAGAAAAAACGAATCCAAGCTACTTTTAAGAAAACAACAAAACCTTTTAGGGCCCAAGCCCCCCATACAACTGCTCACGGGTGGTGAGGGATCTTCGCCTGTGCGAAATTTTCATCCACAAGAGGATGTTCAGGACAAAGATGAGTCCTTGGTTTTTATTCAATTGCTGCCCAATTTCCCATTTCATCCTGATTCAGAACTGATTGAAAATGAATCTCAGGCTTTAAATCCAGCTGATAACCACCAGGAGGCTCCATGAGTGACGCCAAGAGGTTCTTAAAGCTTGAGTCTGAAATGGCACAGGATTCAAAAATCCAGATTCAAGCCAATCAACCCGAGGACACGGCTCTGTTGCATCATTTTCTAAGGCATTATCGAGGTCAAGTGACGCCGATGGGGCCCCAGAGCTCTGATTTATTTCTAGCTCTTGAAAGAATTCGAAAATTGATAAAGTTAGGGCAATCCAAAGAGGCTGAGGAGCAATTTCAGTTGATAGAGAATGCAATAATAGGCGGTGATTTGCATTCAGAGTTTCTTTTAGAAAAGCTGAGATTGTTAAAAATGCAAAATAAAAATTTTGAGGCCTTGTCACTTTCAGCTCAAATGATAACCGAAATGCATCTAACACCTTTGACAAAAATGACAGTGCATCAGCTAAGGGCTCATTTGTATTTTGATCTCAAAGATTACACCAGTGCTTTGGAAGATGCTGAAAAATCCTGTCAGCTCAGTGAGCAGTTTCCGCTGGCATCTTCGGCTTTTTCAAGCTTAGCTTTTTATTGTTTGATTTTAAATGAAATGGGTCAAGCGGTTCAATCGGATCTGATCTTTCTGCAACTCAAAACGAAATGTCACAATTTAAAAGCGAATTCTCTGTTTGTAGAAAGGTTGCAGCTGGTGGAACGTACAGCCTATCGTTTGGCCGATCATCGCAAGCAATCTGATCAAGCCCTCCGCTATCTCAAAAATAGCTTGGTCTTATCTGACTGGAATCAAGATTTGCAAGTGTATCAAAAATCGAGGGAAGATCTAAAACTCAAGAATGAATCACTGATCAATAACCAAATGTCGGAAGAGGGTCTCTATTGGATTGCAGAAAATGGACTGTTGCTGGATTTTAATAAACGCCTCATTCATCGATTCAAAATCAGTTCTATGAAAAGTCGCTTGCTGGAAATGTATTTTTTAGGAGTTCGCGACAAACAAGAAATTTTTGAAAAGGTGTGGGGATTGAAATACTCAAAAGAACGTCATGATTCTTTGTTAAGGTCTCACATTCATCTCGTTAAAAAATCAGTTCCTGAGCTCAATTTGAAATTTTTTGAATAAGTGCTTTAAATAAGACTAATGGCATCACATCTAGCTTTAGTCTAGGATCGATGTCGACCATCAAAACTTGATAACCTGCACTCTGAAGTGAACCAAAAAGTCGGGGATACCGGTCTCGAATTTTTTTGGCGTAACAGGAAAATAAAATGAGTTTTCTATTTTGGACAGAATTTAATTTTAATTCTAAATCAGGTATCATCATTTGATTAAAATCAAATAAAGTTCCGTTTTGTGAAGCATGGGTCAGCACTATCAGATCTGTTTCACTGCCCTCGGATATTTGTAGAAATTCAATAAATGAAGGAACCAGTCTTACTTCTGATGGGTGGCGCCAATTTTTAAGGGTTTTTTGCACTTCTTTAACGTCTTGATTTTGTTCCTCTTGTTTTTTTCTCAAATTGAAGTCTTTAAATTCAGTGTTCAGTTTGTTGATAAAAAAATCATCAACATTCATTTCATGGGCTCTGATTCGACAATCACTCAAATTTTGACTTTGTTTTAAATATTCAAGGTCACGTTGAAAGTGCTGCCACGTCCAAAAAAACTCATCAGCATTGCTTTCAGAATAGGTGATGGCTTTTCTGATGGGAAGCAACACTTGCAAGTCTCGAATTTGCAACTCAGAGGCTTTCGAAATGACAGTGCCATCAACTGTGATCAGCTGCAGGTGTTTTTCAGGGTTAAGTGCCAATCTCAGTAGCGAAAGCAGTGAGATCTCTTGAGTGGTCACAGGTGGTGTTTTTAAGATCTCCGAACAAATCTGATCAGCTAAATTTTGAGATGCGAAGCCCTTAGATGAAAGGGCTCCGACCATAGTTAAAACTAAAATGATACTTTTAAGCTTATTTTGCATTTGAACCAGTGCTGATTGCATTTAAAAATTGAACAAATTGCTTCGATGAAGTGAACTGCGGAGCCAACTGATTTAAGGTTTTTAAATCCAAAACCTGTTCTTTTCCTGTTTGAATCTCAAGGTGAATGGCATTTGAAAAGGTCACCGCCAAATTAAAGGCTTCATTTTCTGATGCTCCAAGACTTTTGAGTTTATTGTTTAGCGCCTCAAAAGTTTGTGCGGGTTGATCGTAAATAATACCTAAAAATCCTAATACTCCAGCAGCTGGGCTCACCCAGGAATTCAAGACGGCACCCACGATAAATGGAGCCGCAAAGGCCATTCCAGCATCGGGTCCAGCTGGAGCTAGATATCCAGTGACCATCAGTGCATTTGAACTGGAGGGAGCCGCCAAGGTTAGAGACAGGGCAGTGGCTGCCATAAGTGATTTGAGTTTCATTTTCTTTCCTTTGTTAGGGTTTGGGGTCAGACCCACTATGCAGGAAAGAAAAAAAACAAGCGAGTCAAAGGCTGTGAAAAGATGGGCAGCCGCCTCCTATAATTTGTCAAAAAGTTAGCCAGGCTGTGGACCTGGCTTGATCTATAATCTTAAGTTAAAAGGAATTGAGCTATCGCTGAGCGGGGGCAGCTGTGGCTGGACGACCTGAAGCTGAACCCTGCAACTCTTTGGACACGATGGAATCCATCAATTTTTTCTTGGCCGCTTTTTTTGCATTCGCATCTTTGTCGCAGGAGTTTTTAAACTCGCATAGTCCATTAGCCATTTTGTCCAACTTTGCTGTCACATAGGCTTCAAGTACAGTGTTGTTCAATTCAGTTTCCACGGCGTCGATGTTGGCTTCAAAACTTCCTAGACGTTTTTCCAAGTCAGTGAACTTGATCAACAAACCTTTTCGAGCAATTTCCGATTGAAGTTCGACTTTTCCTAGAGTGGGTTGGGCTGCGATAAATCTTTGATCTAATAATGCTTTGGCCTCTTGCGCTCGAACACGGGCATCGGCTGTTGTTTTTTGAAGTGTTGCGATTTTTGTTTCAAGTGCTTTAAATTCAGCTTGTGTATAGGAACCAGTATTATAATCAGACCTAAGTCTAGCCAAATCGTCCTCGTGTTTTTTTAACTCTTTTTGTCTTTGTTCATGATCAGTTTCAGCTTTGGTGAGTTCGCTCTGAGCTCTCGCCACGCCAGCGGCCACGGATGGATTCCCAGCTGCACCAAAAACTTTACGAGTGTCAAACTCCAAAGCCTCCGCTTTGTCCCAATCCATGCAACGGACGGGGCCTGAAAAAACACCATCGCGCACGCAAAATTTAGGTGGATTGTCTGTGTTCTGGTAGCTGGTGTGCCACCACCAATCCGAAGCTAAAGCTGATGAGGTAGATAATGTTAAAACACCAACGAAAAATACTTTTGAAAGTTTGTTCATTATTAAATATTAGCAGTGTTTTTTAAATTTTTCGAGTTTGTAATTTTAGCAAAGACTTAAGTCGTAACAATACAGCCCCTGAACTCCATCAAAGTCCAGGGGCGAAGATGTAATCTTATATTTCATCGGGTGCAGGAATTATCACTTCAATACCAAGTGATGTTGTGAGCTCTACTGATTGGACTTGAAATGATTGAACGGGTGAGCCATTCCAATCAGGGTACCAAACATTACTTTTTCCATCGTTATTGGCCGCAGGCCAAAAAACTATTCTAATCTTTTGGCAGACTGTATCACCATCAAAAGTAACGACTCGATTAACACTAGGGTGTTTTCCGTATTTTTTGAAATAATTATGATCTTGAATTTCCTTAACCAAACATGTTCGTGGCTGAATTATAATCTGTTTTCTTCCGTCTGTAGGGTTTTCAATAACAAAATTATATCCAGACTCTGGTTCGAAAATTCTAAATGGGGTGTTTACATTAAAGCTGATAGCTTGAGTAAAAGAAAACTTTGTTCCTGGCGGAATTTTATTCAATGAAAAATCATTAAATTGAAATCCATTATTTAAACTGCTGTATTGATATCTACCTGAACTTTCGAATCCCATTAAACTCAGCACTTCATGAACTCCGAGACTTTGTATTTGTCTAGCATTAGTCAGACTGTTAAGTCGACTTTCATTTAAAACAATCAAGTTTAAAGACGGAAAGTTGAGAGCCTCAACAGGTTGAATAATTCCAGTCTCATTGTCCTCGATAAAAAGTTCGTCTTGAGTAACAAGAATTTTTGCATCATTCAAAACCTTCAATAGTTGCTGCTTATTAGCTCCTTGGGGTAACTGACTTTCATCCATAGAATAAATACCCTGTGAAGCATTAGCAATAAATCGAATCGCTAAGGTGTTACCTCCGCCAGCATCACCGCCTCCAAAAATTCTTTGAGTATTTCCTGGGTTTATTTCAATTTTTTTAAACAGCTGGGGATTTATATTGATGAGTTTTATTTCTTGATGGGAGGGTGCTTTTTTAGTTTTAGAACTTAAACGTAGTGCAGTCTCAATTTGAGATGGGATTTGAAATGGCAACTGCCGAGTGTCAATTTTATTATCAGTTGCGATTGTTGGTGAAACTTTCGCGAATATTAGAATTAAAGTAATGAGTTTAATTAAACTGGGCTTCATACTATCCTCTTTGTTAATTGTTGTTTCATTTAAGATGCCAAATGATTCAACGAATAATTACTTGTATTCGCGAGCGCTTTCCATCGCATTTTTGTCAAAAAGTAATATCAGTTTTTACAATTTGTAAAGTTTGTCATAAATTTCGTCGATACTGAATCATGATGAGCCTTTATAGTTATACAGATTATCGAAAATTCTTGGCAGATTATTTGAGTGAATTGCCTAATCGCGGGTATGGTCATTTGACAAAATTGGCAGAAGCTTGTGGGGCTCATCCTACTTTGTTGAGTCTTATTTTAAAAGGAAATCGTGATTTTAGCTCTGAGCAGGCCTATCGAGTCAGTGTTTATTTAAATATGTCAAATCATGAGACTGACTACTTCGCATTGTTAGTTCAATACTCAAGGGCTGGTGATCATAAATTTAAAAACCATTTATATGAAAAAATTCATAAAATACAAATTGATTCAAAAAAAATAAAAAATCGATTCAAGCATGATTTAGTGCTTGATGAACAATCGAAGCAAATATTTTATTCCAGCTACATGTTTTCAGCTATCCGCCTCTTTTGTGACACTGAAAAGGGAGGAGTTTCATTACAACAACTTATGCAGAAGTTTCGAATTGACCGATTGGAATTGGTTTCCAAATTGGATTTTCTAACAAAAGCAGGTCTATTAATTGAAAATAAAGGCTTTTATAAAATGGGAGCGGCACGAACTTTAGTGGATAGAGATTCTGTGTATGTTATCAAGCATCATCAAAATTGGCGACTTCAGGCACTATTAAAAGCTGAAAAACTGCAAACTGATGAATTAATGTTCACATGTCCCATGGTTTTATCTGAAGAGGATTTTAAAAAATTTAAGACTGAGTTAACTGATTTAATTCAAAAATTTTCCAATAAACTGGTGGATTCAAAAAGTGAAATAACGGGCTGCTTTAACATTGATTGGTTCAAATTCTAATAATATTTTTTGCCAGCCCAGTTTTACAACATTTCAGCTGGCAAAAAAATGGAAATCAATATGTTACTTCTTTAATGCTTTTAAGTTTAATAATTTGGCAAAAACATGGGCCCAGCCCAATTCTTGAGTCTCTTCATTGAGTCCAATCACGCGGTAGTGAATGCTGCCCTGGGGAAGAGATTTGATGTTTTGGCATCGCTCATTTGTCCCATTGGCAAGTCGTTGAATAATAATTTTCTCGACGATTTGATCATTGTGGATGTCTCGTTTTTTGGCCACATAGGAATCATAACATCCCAATCGTTCCACTCGTTTCACATCAAAGTAAATCACTTCTGGTGCTGTCGCACTTGCCTGGCAAATTTGTAAACTGTTGCAGTCAGGTTGTTTTTTATTGATCTTAATTTTAACTAACAAAGCGTTGAAAAAGACTTGAGCTGAATCATAGCCATTGTATTTGTCAGTGAACAAAGGCACTTCGCCTTTTTCATTGAGTTCTCCCACTTCAGCGGTGAAACCAATGGTGCTGACATCGGCCTGAGCTTGAGTCGCAATTGCTAAGAATATTGCAGTGACAGTTTGTTTTGAAAATAGTGACATAAATCCCCCTCTTGAAGAGAACAACAAACTTAAACACGAGAGGTTACATGGAAAACAAAATTCTCAATTTGATCGATTGAAAGTATCAACTTGATATTCTCACTCTATAACAGCAGGATGAAAAAATGATTTCTCTTAATTTATTATTTCAATTTTTATTTGTTTTTCAAGGGTCACAGGCGCATGCGGCTTGTCCCGCTGATCAACAATTTCAATTTAAATCCATCACGGTGGCTGGCAATTCCAAAACAATAACTTCAGTGATTCTGCGAGAACTGAATATTTCACCTTATCAGCTTGTTTGCCAAGAACAAATTGACGACGGACTCAATCGTATTAGAAGAACGGGATTATTTTCCCAAGCAGATTATCAAACTCAAGAGGACTCTCTACTTGTGAATGTGAATGAGCGATGGACCACCATACCCATCGTCAAAGGTAATTCAGGTGGGGGTGTTTCACAATTCACTCTAGGAGTTTACGATCCTAATATTTACGGAGAGTTTTTAGAAGCGGGGGCCCAATATGAAAATCTCGCAGGGGCCAGCTCGGGAGTTTTATGGTTTAAAAATCCCAGACTTTTTGATCAATACCAAGGAGTGGATCTTCAGTACTGGAACATTAAAAGAATCCGAGTCAAGTACGATCAAAAAAGCTACAGCCCCTTGATTAAAAATGGGTTTCTTCAAGAGCGTGAAAAAATCTATGCTGGCTACTTCCGAGAAATCAGCCGAGATCATGTGCTTCGATTTTCATTGGATTATAACAGTGATGATTTTTCCACTGACTTTTTATCAGATGAAGTGAACGAAAAAAATGGACCTAACCCCATATTGCCTCCCCAGTCCAAACTGATTATTTCCACCCTTGGTTACGAAATGGGTCGAATCCAGGGTGAAACCCAGTCTCTTGAAGGATCACAATTAGGACTGTATATTGGTTACGCGCAATCCTTAAACTCTGATGTGAAGTCCTTTGTCCAAGGTGATATTAATTATCAGTATTTCTTGCGACTGAAGACGGATTGGCAATTGGCTCAACGAATACTCGTGGGATCCACAACAACTCAGGTTCTTCAGTACTGGCATTATTTGGGTGGACTGGATCGAATCCGAGGATTTGCAGACAATCGATTTTCAGGACGACATTATGCTTTAAGTAATTCAGAGCTGAGACACTTATTTTGGCAGCGCCCCAGTTATCTTTTGCAGGCGGCCGCATTTATAGATTTTGCTACCCTGGGTGAAAAGTTAGCGGATCTTAATCAAATTCATGCGGCTAGCGTGGGTGGCGGAATCCGGCTTATTCTTCCCAAGTTCTATCGATTTGTTCTCAGATTTGATTATGCAAGGCCCATTGTTAAAAGTGACGATATGAATTTTAGTCTCGGTGTGCAGCAGTTTTTTTGATCTTTAAATTGACCTCTTTGGGACACTGTCTAGGTCGTTGACATGATTCATGGGCCATCTCTTAATTACTTTATCTTTGTTCTCTTTGTCTTGGTACTCAGTTTGCCTATTGCCTTATTGTGATTAAGCCCCTGATCAGTCTTATTTTTGTGATTTTCTGGTCCTTGGGGTCTTGGGCGGCCAGTCCCTCTTGTTTACAATCCGTTCAAAAAGAAAAAATAAATAACACGCCTGCAGAAATCTCAGTTTTTAAGCCCGGAGTCGTTCCACAAAATAAAGAGGCTTTTTTAAAGAATCTGCTTGTTGTGATTGATCGACTTGAACCAGAGCTTCAAGAAATACTGCTGAAAGTGAACAATGTGGCCGGAGCGAAGCTTGAATTCAATTTGATTCGCCGACAATTGGGTGAAGAGCTGGGGCTTGAACTCTACAGTTTGCTCAACACTCCAACTTTAGAAAACATCGCAGTCTATGCTTCTACAAATGTTCCACTCTACACTTTGGTGTCCCACGGTTTTATGGCTAAAACTTTAGCTAAAAATGTTTGGTTTCGCACTCCTGAAACCACTCGAGATATTTACGTTCAACTGTTTGAAAAAATTAAATCCCAAATGCCTGAAGGGTCCCTCGACGGCCTAAATCTTCTCACGGAGTCTCGGGATGTTCAGTATGATAATTTTAATAAAATGTATGTGATGGGAATGAACAAAAAGGGAACTCGAGTTCTCAGACCGCCATCAGAGATGGTGATTTTCACTGGCAATCCCCATACGGCTAAAAAAATTTTAGAAAGCAATCAAGCCAAGCTGCATGAGGATGCTGTAAGACTTGGTTTTGCTCCTTTTAAACAAGTTTTTCTGGGTTTTGGTGCAGGGATCAATCCCATTGTGGTCGTTCCCAGTGCAAAAACACAAATACAAAAGGCTGTTTACTCAGCACTGGAACCGGTTCGAATCAACAATGGTCAAGATTGTTTGGCCGCTGATTTTATCGCCGTTGACAAACGAGTGGCCGATTCTTTTATTCAAACTTTAATGTCTGAAATCAGCCAACTTCAACCTGGCAGCAATAAGGACGTGCATGCGGGTTATACGCCGCTGACCATGAATAAAAACTTTGATCAACTCAAAGCCTACAGAGAAAAATACTCAGCCTATTTGTTAAACCCTGAGGCTGTCTTAGATGAAAACACTCGTTTGGTTTCTCCCCATGTCTTTGTTTTTCCCTATTCCATGTTTAAAAATGTCGAGATTCGAGAGCATTTTGCTCCCTTTTTTACTGTTTTTAAATTTGAAGGAGATCAGCAGTTAGAAAAAATAATGCGAGATGAGCGAGTCCAGGATAAGACCATGTATGCCAGTGTTCTCGGTGGCCCTAGGGCCTCGCCTGATTTGGATTCAGCTATCCAGATTTTGCGACAAACCAGGCACAGTGTGATCGTCAATGACAGTTTGTTTGGAGATCTGCATGCCAATATGCCCTATGGCGGACGTGGCGCCAGCACTTCTTTGGTTGTGAACACTAGCTATGATCCCCAAGCCGGAATTCAAAGCGCCATGGGACATCGACCCAAGCTGGTTTCCCATGAAGCCTACACGGCCTTTGGAAAACCAACCTCGAAATTTCGCCCCTCATTATTGCCTAGGTCCTACTTTGAACAAGAGCTTTATCACTTAATGAAGGCAGCAGAGAAAAATCCACTAAATCTTGAATTCACTTCGTCTGAGTGGAAAAGGTTAAAAGATCCTTTTCTTGGGGCTCGCCCTCGTGGCTTGGTCGCTTTACAAGAACTCATTCAAAAAGAAGGCTTTCATATTGTTGTGGACCAAGGTCACATTTCCAAAAGTGATGCGGCCGAGTTTAAAGAATTTTTTGGTGCAGAAGCCTTGGTGGCTCCTGTGAATTCAATGACTCCTAAAATTGTTCCCGGAGTTCTTTTTCACCCGAGCAGTGTGGGGCAGGCCGTTAAAGTTCTGAATCGCGCCCGGGGCTCTGCCAATCCCCATTTGGGATGGGGGAATCTGCATGGAATTTTTGATTCCAACAAATACGCTGAGTACATTTTAACCGAGGCTGTGAAGCCTGGTATTATGGCACCCACAGAAACTTTAAAAGCTCTCAAAAATGCAGGGGTATTATCTCATCAATTTCAATTGATTCACGCCCGGGTGATTAAGCAGTTAAATCAAGTGATTGAAAAAACAAGCCCGATAACCCCCCAATTCAATTCTGATTTGATTTATCTAGTTGAAACCTTGTTCCAAGACCTGAGAGCCTACTTTCCAGAGGGGGCTTATTTAAAAAACTTTGGCGAATTTGGAACTGCCGATATGGGAACCCAAGTCACGACGTTTTCAACTCCCGCCAAAATGATCGTCAGTGAATATTTAAGACGATTGGCCGATTCTGTTCACAAATCGGCTCGCCCCGTAAGTCAATTGAAAGACAAAAATTTTGAAAAGTTGATGGGATCTAACACTTGGGAAATGGGCACTCGATTTATTCATCAACTTCTCACAAGGCCTGATTCTATTTTAGTGCAGTCGCGTGTGAAAATAGCAAAAACTCCCATGGGATTTCCCATGGAGATGCGTGTGGATTTTGTTGACGGCGAAAGTATTTTGAGTCGCAATCGCTTTAGTTATGAGTATTTACCCCAGGAATTAAAAGAAGCCGCAAAAGTCTTAAATGATTTTTTTAAAGAAGCGCCTCAAGTATTTCGATATATGTCTGGCGGGGCTGATCTTGCAAAATTAGCGGATGGCAGTTGGATTATCATTGAATTCAATGTGGGTTCAGCCAGCGGTACTCTTCATCCCGGTTATTTCACTTTTGAATATCACCAATTAATATCCAATCTTAAAGGTGAAAGGACTCCTTGGTTAAAGCAAATGGATGAGATTTACTCTCAAGGTATGGGGGCCAGAATCCAATTCATGAAAAAATTAAAAAATATTCGCCCTTTATTTTGGAAAGGCTACGGGCTTAATGATCTTTCGGTGGCCGAAGTCGGTCGCTATTATCGAGATCTCGAGCTTCAGACCTGGACTGAAAATCCCACTTCAGCCAATGCGGAGCAGACTTTGAACAACATAAAAAATATGCTCGCTCCTTGGAAAGAGCAGGAAAATATCCGTCAACTTATTTTGAGCTCAGAAGTTTTTATTAAAACTTATAAAATAAAATAAAATTAGAATCAGAAGCAGAATCCTCACGGACCCACTGATTTTCTACAGCTAAACGACCCACCCGTGAGTCGACTCAGTAAAGCCTCAGTTTCATTTTCAGCTACAACTTCGCGCTTGCTCTCGGCTTTTAATTTTGCTTTGGCTTTCTTAAGCTCTGCTTTCATTTCCTTAGCGGCTTTATTCCTTTTCATTTTTTCTAATAAAGCTAAACCCCTGTTCAAATCTGGTGGTAACAAAATCTTTTTTTGCAATTCTAATTTTGGATCAATCAGCTTTTTTACGAATTCAACAATGTCTTTGTCAATTTGAGTGGGGAAGGGGATGTCATCCACGGGAATCGCTAATGACTGCACAACATACTGTTTTCCACCTTTTGATTGCAGGACTCCAAATCCACCTGTTTTGAGCATCGTTGCTGCTGTGTCTTGAAATTGTGGAAGGCCTGCGGCCGCCCGCAAAACAAGATCAGTCACTTCGCCCCGCATGTCTCGAGTGGCTAAATTATAATTGGCCCTCTCGTGATTGATATTCAAGGTTCTGTATTGGGAATTGTGTCTGACAAGTTCTTCAAAAGTGGGCATTTGGCTTAATTGTTCAACTCGAGCTTTTTCTAATTCTTCAAGGGTCATGGAACCCATGCGCAAATGGTAGCGGAAATTGTCTTGCCCCTTGATGTCGTTTATTTTTTGATCCAACTCATCTGTTCTTACACCAATCAGTAACATAAGACTTCTTGGAGTTCTTTTGGGTCCGGTTTCACCCTTATGGTTTTGAAACCAGTTATTCATATCGAATTGGGATCCCATGGAAGCAGCCATGACAATCAGTTTTTCATCCATTCGTAATGGGGCGAGTAAAAAACTTTTAGTTAAATTAGGGTCTGTACTCGATAAAAAATAAGAAGAATCAGTAAAAGGTTTAAATAAATCAAAATCGATTTTGCCATCTTTTAGAGTCATCAAACGCTGTTTTGGACCGAAAGCAAAAGTGTGAGGCTGCATGGGATTCGTGCCAGGCTCTGCACTCCAATTGCGGGTGGCTGTGTAGTAAGTGAAAGTGCCCCCGATGGCATTAGAGTTCTTGGCTCTTGTATACGTAACAGTGAATTCGGATTCAAAAGGCTTACGTAGGTTGGCCAGTTCAGGTCTTGGTTTGAAGTTGAGTGCTTTTCGAAGCTCAACAGAGCTTAATCCATAACTGGTGTGTTCTCTCAAAGTATCAAAAATATGGGCGACGTCAGAGCTGTCGTCTGATGATTGAGCCAAAGCTGCGGATGAACCTAATAACAGAGCCAAGGGCAAAGCTAAAAGAGAGCAACTGAGCGGTAAAAAATTGAGTCTCATTTTGAGTCTCCATTGATAATGGTTTGAAGACAGTCCACTTAAGTACTTGCACGAGTTTGGCCAGATAGATCTTGTTGAGGATTTTTATTCTTTAAATCTTTCAGGGGGTTACGGCTTTAGGTCAATCTTAGAATGAGACTGACCTGTGGATTCTTTTTTTTTGGGCAGACACTTGTTGAAAAATTGGTCAGTAAAAAATGGCCTTCATAGGGAAGGCCATTAGCAAGTAAACAAGAATAAATTTATTATTAACAATTAGATCTTTTGGATAAATTAAATTTTAGAGGGCTACTTTTTTAAAATAATAGCAACTCGCATAAATATCTCCAGCTTTGTTGCTATCGGTGTCCTTTAAAATAATCGTCTGGGCTAAAAAGTAATCTTGATATTTGCGAACTGTGTATTTGAGGTTTGATTTTTCGAGACTTGACACCAACGAGCCATTTTCAACTGAAGTCACAAGGGCTTTGAAATCGGCTGACGTTAAGTAGGCATTTTAAAGCTCTCGAAATTGTGGTGTTAAATTATCAAACAGGTCAGCGGAATCACCCAAATTATCAGCTTGAACCAAGCTTAAATTGAAAGTTTTGTTAGAAGTAGGGGGGAATAGGGGGCCTTCATTTTCATTAAATCTATGAATAACTTCTTGAGCTGCCAGTAAACTGGATTTGGGTTTGTTGTCATTTTTAAGATAACAACGACCTGACCAGGCGCCAGTAATCTGAGTTACAGTGGGCAATTCAGCGGTTTGAAAGTAGGAGTTCAAAACATCAAAACGAGAAGCGCCCTCGTTGTTTAAATTGAACTGCTCTGCTTGTGCCAAGGTCGAAACAAATAACACTGATAATAATATTTTTTTCATTTTAGCTCCTTTGTTGATGGTGTATAGAAACAACTCGAAAGGTTATGTCAATTAAAACAATGTAAATGCCTGAACTGCCTGAAGTCTAGAGAGCGAAATTGGAAACATAAATGATTTCGGCAGTTTATTGAAATTCCTGAGTCATTCCACGATTTTCCCACTTCACAACGGGATTCAGTCCTGCCGTCCGGGCAGGACTGACAAATATTTGATTACTTAGTTCAACGACCCCGGATGGGTCGTTGAAGGCAAGAGCTCGAGAACGCAGTTCTCGATTATCAGGATGTAGTCACGTCGCAAAAAAGAAAAAACCTTGGTTCACCCCTGCAGATTTTTTTGTTTGAATTTATTTACGACAAAAATTTAAACAGAAAGGAAATCAGCTTTTCCACATAAAAGTCGTTTTCCAACTCTGGTCATTTAGATTTACCTTGTTGAAGATAATAGAAATCCATCACGAAAAAATTCGCTAAAAAAATAAGTGATAACAGCAATGTTTTCTGTACTTAAATGCGATCTTTCTGTAACTAAAATTGTAGTGGACCGTGAAATAATAGCATCGGGTACTCGCCCGAAAGAGAGACGAGGGCCGCCGGGGTCAGCAATCTCAAGGACGAAGGTTGTCGCATGAGAATTGTTACGGCCTCTCGAGTTTAAATACGAACACCAGAAGACTCGAGCGGAACGCCACGAGATGATAGTGTGAGGCTATCGACCATAAACCTGTGCAAAAG
>JBKDFX010000033.1:0-6779 GCA_046336825.1 Bdellovibrionales bacterium
TGAGTTGCAAATTGAATATTAGCCCCACCTGTTGCTAGGCCAACTCGATTAATAATTTTTTGTGCTTCATCTCGCATCGCTTGATATTCACGGTCTGTTAGTGTTTGCTGGGGGGCCACAGTGATGCTGTCACCTGTATGAACTCCGCAGGGATCAAAATTTTCGATTGAACAGATCACCACAAAAGTTCCAGCTGAATCCCTCATGATTTCAAGTTCAAACTCTTTCCAACCTAAAATACTTTCCTCAACAAGAACTTCAGAGGTGGGACTTTCTCTCAAAGCTTGAGTTAACATAGAATGATACTCATCAGGTGAGTAGGCGATGCCACCACCTCCTCCACCAAGAGTATAGTTCGGTCGCAGAATCAGTGGATAACCAAGCTCGTCACCCGCCTTTACACCTTGCTCAAAAGATCGAACAAGTTCACTTTTTGGATAGCCAGCCCCTAACTCATCTAAAATTCCTCTGAAAATTTCTCTATCCTCTGCCGCTTTGATGACATTTGGATTGGCTCCCAACATTTCAACTCCAAGGTTATTCAAAATTCCCTCTTCATGAAGTTTGAGAGCTAAATTGAGAGCCGTTTGGCCTCCGAGCGTGGGAATGATTGCTTGTGGCTTTTCATTCTCAAGGATAGATTTTAACGAGGCAACTGTTAAAGGTTCGACATAAACTCGGGTTGCCAGTTCAGGATCAGTCATAATCGTGGCTGGGTTTGAATTTACAAGGATGACCTCAAGACCTTCATTCATTAAAGCCTTACAAGCCTGGGTACCCGAGTAATCAAACTCACAAGCTTGACCAATGACGATGGGACCACTGCCTATAATTAATACTTTCTTCAGGTCATTTCTTTTTGGCATTAAAGACCTACTTTGCTGTCTTCTGAATAAATCATTTCTGGCTTAACATGACGGTACTGCTCAAACTTGTATCTCATTTTAATCAATCTCAATAAAAAATCTTCGGGGTTGAGATCTGGATTTTTTTTGTGTTTTTTTATTTCACCTATAATATATTTCTGAGCAGATTCGGGGTGGAAGCAAAAACCTCTCGCAAACACATAGCTGTCTTCATAGGGAATTAGTCGTGCTTCAAAAAATTCTTCAGTATCAAATCCAAAGATCTGTCTGGACTTTTTAACAATTAGCTTTTCATTCCGCATAAGATCTTTTATGTAGACATCTTCTCCTTTCAATTTCAAAAATTGAAAAATAGAATGGCGATGCTTACGCATAGCGATTAAAAGGCTTTTTTCAGCGGAAGAAAAACGTAACTCCCTTGATCCTTCGCAAACATCAAGAGGTGTTTGTCCGAAACCTTCCATTTCACGTGTAAAAAAATACCAATCATAAAACTGTGACATTCTTTGATCAAAAAGCTCTGGGTTCTCTTCGTTAGGAACTGTACTTTCAAAGAAATTTCTTTTAGCTCTTGAGAGCTCCTCTTGAAATTGCGGACCTGCAAATACTTTTAGAATTTTTTCCATTAACATTTCAAAATCATTCATCGGTAAAACCTCTTTACTTCATTTGCAAAAAAATTAAATAGCTCTTGTGAATCATGGGGGCCTGGACAAGCTTCTGGGTGATATTGAATTCCCATCAAAAATCGACTCTGACTATAAAATCCAGCCACCGTTTGATCATTTAAATTTCGATGGGTAATTTTAACATCTGATGGAAGACTTTCTTCTGAAACAGCATAACCATGATTCTGACTGGTCATGTATATTTTTTTTAGTAAATCATCTTTAATTGGGTGATTGCTGCCTCGGTGGCCAAATCTCATTTTGTAAGTTTGCCCACCCAAAGCCAGGCTTAAAATTTGATGACCCATACAAATTCCGAATATGGGTAATTTGCCGATCAGCGAGCTCACAGTCTGAGTAGACACTTTAACCTGAGAAGGATCACCAGGACCATTTGTGAGCAGAAGCCCTTGAGGTTTAATAGATAAAATTTCCTCTGGTGATGTTCGACTAGGAAATATTGTCAGTCTCTGACAATATTGAGCCATTTCTCGCAAAATATTTTCTTTAGATCCAAAATCTAGCACAGCTAAGCTTGGTCCAGCCGAATTTTTACCTAATCGAACTTCTATCTCTTTTCGAGTGGCTTGCCAAACCCAGTCCTTGTCGCTGTTTCGAACTCGACTTATCAGTTCTATTGATTTTTGTTTGGCTGATTCAAGACTTTCAGCTTGAACAAGTGCACCTATGGGAGTCCCTCCCGAACGCAAACGCAGGACAAGATTTCTTGTATCAATTTTAGATAAAGTTGGAACTTTATGTTCACGCAACCGATCTAACCAAAATGAATTAGATTTGGATTGCTGAATTTCAACACAAATAAAACCTTCAATCCAAATTCTTTTACTTTCCCAAACCTCATCTGAAACACCATAATTGCCCTGCATGGGAGAGGTCATGACTACAATCTGATTAAGGTAGGAGGGATCTGTCGCAATTTCTTCATAGCCGGAATGGGAGGTGTTGAAAACGACTTCACCAGCTCGGTCAGCCCCCCCGTTCCAAAAACCTTCATAAGTTTCACCAGTTTCTAGGATGAGATATCCCTTCACATCGCACCTCTTAGAAAATAGTTCATACACGCACGACGTACCCAAACTCCAGATTCAACTTGATCCATTAAAAGATACTTTTCAGATGATTTGGCATCTATAGCCATTTCATAACCGTAGTTAACTGGTCCAGGATGAAGTAGGAGTCCATCCTCTTTCCAATTCTGCAAAATCTGTGAGTTGATTTGCCATTTTTTCATCTCTTCATTTTCCATTTTCTCTTGATGGCGTTCGACTTGGTATCTTAAGGCCATGATGACGTTACTCCATGACAGAGCCTCGTCAAAATTTGAAAGACATCTGACATGTCTTGGAACCTGAATTTGATTATGCGGCAAGACGGCGAGATCGTAGCCTAACTTTTCAGACAATTGAAAATGACTTTGTGCCACTCGAGAGTGTTGAATGTCTCCTATTATAACTAATTTTGTTTTTGATAAGTCACGCCCCTTTTTCATAAGGGTTCGAACATCAAGAAGGGCCTGAGTGGGATGAGCCATAGAACCCCAACCAGCACTAATAAATGGAATATTTAATCTTTGAGCCCACTCCGCTTGATTAAGTTGGTGATCAGAACGGACAACCAGTAAATCAGGTTTCATCGCTACTATATTTTCAATCGTATCTTGCAAAGTCTCGCCTTTATCCAAGCTTGATCCTGATTTTCCCGATAAAAGCACAGATGAGTAATTTTCTCTATGACAGGCGATCTCAAAACTGATTCTTGTGCGTGTTGAGGATTCAAAAAAAAGAAGGGCCACCACAGGCTTTGACTCAAAGTTCAGTACTCCCTTGTTTTTTTCAAGGTAAAAAGAATTTTGAATTAATTTTTGCAGTTCATTTGAGGACCAATCCCGGAATTCGATGAGTGACTTCGGCATTGGGTTTCAGCGTAAAGATCGCCCCCTTGTCGGTCAACCTACATTTTGTAAATATCGAGCCAAAAACGTTCGCGTCGTAGTGTAGTAGGGTCACACAACATAGCATTACTTTGAAGCGTTGCTTCGCACCCCAAAAGAACTTTCCAAGCTGGCGCAACGAGCAAATTGACTTTAATAACTCCCCAATAACGACTGTCCATGGATTCATCTCGATTGTCGCCGAGTGCGTAATACTCATCAGCACCCAGTTTAATCGTGCGAAGCTCCTGAGAGCGCAGCTCGCCGGCTCGATATCTCACCACATAGCTAAGACCACTGGAGCTGGTTTCACGGTAATAATCAAATCGAGGGTCAGAGCCATTGGGAGGATCAATTTTCTGCTGGGGCCATGGCGTTCCATTTACAACAAGTCGCCCATTTTCAAATTTGAGCTCATCACCAGGAATCCCAACAAGCCTTTTAATATAATAAACAGATTGATTCATGGGGTATTTAAAGACAATGACCTGACCTGATTGAGGTTCACCCCAGCGCAACAGCCAAGTGTCTGTGAATGGCACTTTAAGTCCAAGTGAAAATTTTTTGACCAGGACATGATCATGGATTTGCAAATTAGGCAGCATAGAGCCAGAGGGAATAACAAAGGGCTCATAGAGAGCCCATCTAAAAAAACCGACAATAAGAAGTGGAAGAATAAAACCTAAAATAGCTTGTGGCCAAGTCCCTTGCTTGCCAATACTCATTGATTATCTCACCTTATGAAAAAATCGAGTCCAACGAATTGTGAGTGGGTTACAGATAGGAAATGGAATCGCAGGAAGAGTTTCATTACAGCTGAGCCAGACAAACATGGCTCGGCCTAGAATATTTTCCTTAGGTAGGAATTTCCAGTACCGAGAATCAAGCGAATTGTTGCGATTATCTCCCATTACGAACAAGTGTCCCTCAGGGACAACATCAGGCCCAAACTGTTCAAATAATTTTCCTTTTTCGATGAGAATCGAGTGTTTTCGACCTTCGATATTTTCTTCGAAATGGGTATAATTAGATTTTGAATCTGTATATTTCCCGTCTCTTTGGAAGTCTTCATCACGGAGCCAATCCATGTCAGATGCCAGCACACCTGGCACATCTCTTTCGACAGGCTTATCATTTATGTAAAGAACTCCATTTTCGTAATAAATTTTATCTCCGGGCTCACCTACAACTCTTTTTATAAAAAAGGTGCTCATGTCCTGAGGATACTTAAAAACGACGACGTCACCCTTGCGGGGTTCATTGAATTTGATGAGCCACTTTTCGCTAAAAGGGACTCGCACACCGTAAGTCAATTTATTAACAAAAATATGGTCATGAATAAGAAGACTCGGCAGCATGGATCCTGATGGAATCACATAGGCTTCAATAAAAGCCCATCGAATGAAGAGAGCTATAAAAACCGCAAGCCCGAGCGAACCCCAACCCTCAGTCCAAAAAATCTTATCTTTATAGTTCAGTGTGTACTTACTTGAGTCTGCTTTTTCTGGAGATTTTTCATTTTCAGACATGGGAGCTTCCTAATCCACCTTTAAAATTGCGAGGAAGGCTTCCTGAGGCACGTCAACCGTTCCGATTGATTTCATGCGCTTCTTACCTTCCTTCTGCTTTTCCAGAAGTTTTCGTTTACGGCTAATGTCACCACCATAACACTTGGCAGTCACGTCTTTTCTGAGTGCTCCAAGGGTTTCACGAGCTACAATTTTAGATCCAATCGCCGCTTGAATCGCGATTTGATACTGTTGGCGCGGAATTAGCTCTTTCATTTTTTCGGCGAGTGCGCGACCTTTGGCTTCTGCTTTTGTGCGATGAACAACAATGGATAAAGCATCAATGGGCTCACCGTTAATGAGAATGTCCATTTTGACCACATCTGACTCTTCAAAACCCATGAGCTCATACTCCATAGAAGCATAGCCCTTGGTGATGGACTTTAACTTATCGTAAAAATCCATGACCATTTCATTCATGGGAAGCTTGTATTCAATGATGACTTTTTTCTCGGTCACGTAGTCCATTTTAATTTGCTGCCCGCGCTTGTCTTCACAAAGCTTAATAAGAGCACCAATGTAATCAGTGGGGGTGTGCAAAGTAATTTTAACATAGGGCTCCTTCGTCGTTTCAATTTTCGAAGGATCTGGATACTGAGCTGGATTTTCAATGTCCTTCTCTGTTCCGTCAGTCATTTTAACTTTGTATACAACAGTGGGAGCTGTCGTAATAAGGTTCAAATTAAATTCACGCTCAAGACGTTCTTGAACAATCTCCATATGGAGTAATCCCAAAAATCCACATCGTAAGCCAAAACCTAAGGCAGCTGATTTTTCAACTTCATAAGTGAGTGAAGAATCATTCAGAACCAGCTTTTCTAAGGCCTCCTTAAGGCTTTCATAGTCAGTGGCATCCACGGGGAAAATCCCTGCAAAGACCATGGGTTTTACTCTTTGAAATCCAGGCAAAGGTTCCAAGGCAGGATTTTTTGCAGTCGTGACCGTGTCGCCCACTTTTACATCTCGGATATCTTTGATGCCACAAATGAGAAATCCCACTTCTCCCGATTCGAGAGCATCGACGGGTTCTGGAAATGGAGTGTACTTTCCAAGTTTTAAAACTTCATAGTCACGACCTGTGGCCATGAATCTGATTTTATCGCCCTTTTTAACCACTCCGTCCATGCCACGAACCAAAACGATGACACCTTGGTAGGAGTCGAACCACGAGTCAAAAATAAGTGCCCTTAACGGAAGTGATCGATCCGCTTTCGGTGGAGGCACTTTTTCAACTATGGACTCTAGTATTTCAGTTAAACCAATTCTCTCTTTGGCAGAGGCATGAATGATGTTCGTACAATCAAGCCCAATGGTGTCTTCAATCTGCTTTTTTACTCCTTCAGGATCTGCCGAAGGTAAATCAATTTTATTGAGAACAGGAATAATCTCGAGATTGTTTCCCAAGGCCAGGTAAACGTTGGCTAGGGTTTGCGCTTCTACACCTTGAGCCGCATCGACAACAAGAATGGCTCCTTCACAGGCAGCCAAAGATCTTGAAACTTCATAAGAAAAATCCACATGTCCGGGAGTGTCGATAAGGTTGATTTGATAGGTCTGTCCATCTTTAGCTTTAAATTTTAGACACACAGTCTGAGCTTTGATTGTAATTCCACGCTCACGTTCAAGTTCCATATTATCGAGGAACTGGGCCTTTTCTTGTCTTTCACTCAAGGCCCCCGTGGCCCACAAAAGTCCATCTGCCAAAGTTGATTTACCATGGTCAATG
>JBKDFX010000034.1:0-16974 GCA_046336825.1 Bdellovibrionales bacterium
GCAATACGCTGAATCTCTTCTTTGAGCTGTTGAACTTCCTTGTCAAGAAATCCACGTTCAGTTTCACCGACTGTGTCTGAAGCGGCCTGAATTCCCAACTCACGAAGACGAGTGATGATGTTTCCAATTTCATTCAATCCACCTTCAGCAGTTTGAACCATCGAAATACCATCATTCGCATTTCTTTGAGCCTGAGCTCCAGATCGAATTTGAGCTTTTAAGTTCTCAGAGATCGCCAGACCTGCAGCATCGTCAGCCGCAATGTTGATTCGACTTCCGGAAGCCAATTGTGCCATTGACTTGTTCATCACTCGTTGGCTACCTACTAAATTTCTTTGAGCATTGATAGCCGCTATGTTTGTTGTAACTCGCATTCCCATTTTAAGTGTCCTTTCGTTTCATTTATTAATTTGTTAACTTCATAAAAAAATCCTTCCTTGTTATGTTCTCACTGGCATCTGCAAGTGAGAGTCGGCATCCTAGCCTTTCATTATCAGTTGGCCTTTTAAAACCGCTTTTCGAACTCCAAGTTCGAATCCATTTCAGTTTTTTATCTTCCTTGAAGGCCCTCCTTTCTTTCTGGGGTAGAGAATCTGACCATGATTCTCTGGATCCTCCTGGATCCACATTAAGGGTAAATAAACATGACATGATGTTTGTCGACGACACGCGACGAATTCTTGACAGGACTGTAGGCGGGAAATGAGTTTTTTTTGCTACAATTAGACTCTAGTCGATCTCTTGAAAGCGGCACAGGGCATAGGAACCCGAGAGTTCATAGTCTTTGATCTGCTGGACTCGACGATGGTGTTTTGTATGATAGCCCAGAGTGCAGGACTCTTGTTCAGGATTAAAGTGAGTGCAATCGTCACAAGACCAAGGCAGCCGTAGTCGAAGATAATCAGTGGGATTCACTTTATCTTTTTTTATACTGGGTCTTATACGTTTTGGCGTTTTCATGATCTTGACTTTCCTCCTAGACGAACCACAGTTATCACAAGAGCCATGAGGAGAACATATGAGCCACGATATCGAGAAAATGACAAGAAAATCGCAGGAAGCCATGCAGGCAGCAGCTCGATTAGCTGAAGAAATGGAGCATCCTCAGGTTGAGCCCGAGCATCTTTTAAATGAGCTGATTAAGCAGCAGGAAGGGCTTGTGCCGCGAGTTTTAGAAAAGGTAGGTTTAGTACCCGTTGCAGTCCTTAAGTCTCTTAAAGAAAGACTGCAAAGGTTTAATAAGGCTTCAGGTTCAACTAAGATAATGGCCAGCTCCCGATTAGAAAAACTTTTCAAGGGAGCTGAGGTCGAGTGCAAGGCCTTTGGAGATAGTTTTATATCGACCGAGCACTTTTTGCTCTCTGCTTTAAAACTCGAGGATTCAGAGCTGAAAAGCTTTTTCTCAAAAAACGGAATCAAACTCAATTTAATTGAAAAAGCGATTCAAGAGATGCGAGCTGGAAAAAAGACCACCGACGATGACCCTGAAAGTAAAATCGAAGTTTTAAAAAAATATGCTCGTGATCTTACCCAGTTGGCTCATGATGGAAAATTGGATCCTGTTGTCGGAAGAGATGATGAAATTCGTCGAGTGATGCAAGTCTTGTCCAGAAGAACTAAAAATAATCCTGTCCTTATTGGTGAACCAGGAGTCGGAAAAACAGCCATTGCTGAAGGTTTAGCCCTTAGAATAGTTAAGGATGATGTTCCTGAAAACTTACAGGGTAAGTCATTGATGTCCTTGGATATGGGCGCCTTAATAGCGGGAGCAAAGTATAGAGGTGAGTTTGAAGATCGATTGAAAGCCGTGATCAATGAAGTCACCAATGCAGCAGGACAGATTATCTTATTTATTGATGAGATACATACCCTTGTTGGGGCGGGTAAGAGTGAAGGCGCCATGGACGCCGGTCAACTTCTAAAACCTGCTCTGGCTCGCGGTGAACTTCGATGTATTGGTGCAACGACTTTGGACGAGTACAGAAAGTACATTGAAAAAGATGCAGCTCTTGAGCGGCGATTTCAAACGGTTTTAGTTGATGAGCCTACAACGGAAGAGGCCTTGACCATTTTGCGTGGCCTTAAAGAAAAATATGAAGTTCATCATGGAATTCGAATTACAGATGCGGCTCTTGTAGCTGCAGTTAAATTATCGCATCGATACATCACCTCTCGCTTTTTGCCAGATAAGGCCATAGATCTGGTTGATGAAGCCGCTTCTCGGCTTTCGATTCAAACAAAATCACGACCGGAAGCCATAGATGAAATTGAAAGAAAATTAATGCAATTCAGAGTTGAACGAGAGTCTTTAAAAAAAGAAAAAGATCAAGCCTCCTTTGATCGACTTTCGATACTTGAAAAAGATATTAAAGATTTAACAGCTCAAAGCCAGTTACTACGCGAGCAATGGGAATTTGAAAAAGGAGGGCTTGAGCGTGTCAAAAAAATGAAAACTGAATTGGATCAATTGCGTCTTGAAATGGATAAAGCAGAAAGGTCCAGCGATTTAGGAAGAGCCGCGGAGTTAAAATACGGACAAATTCCTCAGCTAGAAAGGTCTATTGCTGATCTCGAAAAGAGGGCCAGTTCAAAGTCTTCTCAAAGCGAAACTAAACTATTGAAAGAAGAAGTCAGTCCGGAAGAGATTGCAGAAGTGGTAGCAAAATGGACGGGCATTCCTGTCTCTAAGATGCTGGCGAGTGAAACTAAAAAGTTACTTGAAATGGAAAAATTACTTTCATCGCGGGTTGTTGGTCAGGACCATGCTCTGAGGCTTGTGGCCGATGCTGTGAGGCGATCTCGAGCTGAAATTTCTGATCCCAATAGACCTATTGGAAGTTTTCTATTCCTGGGACCTACTGGGGTTGGAAAAACTGAAACAGTAAAAGCCCTGGCTGAATTTTTGTTTGATGATGAGCAAGCGATTGTAAGGATCGATATGAGTGAGTACATGGAAAAACACTCTGTCGCCAGATTAGTTGGAGCCCCCCCCGGCTATGTGGGTTATGAAGAGGGTGGCCAGCTGACAGAGGCTGTGCGCAGAAAGCCCTATTGTGTGGTCTTGCTGGATGAAATTGAAAAAGCACATCCCGATGTTTTTAATATTCTACTTCAGGTGCTAGATGATGGAAGACTTACGGATGGCCAAGGGCGTACCGTGGACTTTAAAAACTCAGTGGTCATTATGACTTCTAATATGGGTTCTCAGCACTTGATAGATGTAAATTTGGCTGAATCTGAAAAAGAAAGAAAGGTTTATGAGGTTTTGCGAAGCACTTTGAGACCTGAGTTTTTAAATCGCATTGATGAAGTGGTCATGTATTGCCCTCTTGGAAAAGAACAAATCAAAGGGATTGTTCAGGTTCAATTGCAGGTTGTACAAAAGCGATTGTCTGATAAAAAGATTGAACTTAGTTTTGACGATGAATCCTTGTCGTATTTGTCTAAAAAAGGTTTCGACCCTGTCTACGGAGCGCGACCTCTAAAAAGATTAATACAATCAGAAGTTCTTAATCCCCTGGCCAATAAGATGATTGCCAATGAACTTCATGAAGGATCTCGAGTTAAAGTCAAATTTCTAGACGGAAAGCTGCAATTTCAATTTTAAACAAATCAACTCATTAAAAACTGACCGGCTTTTCGACAGGACCAAGGTCAGTTTTTAATTTTTTCTGATCAAATTATTTTCAATCAAAAATATATTTTTTTACTGTATTTATTTTCTGATGAATCATTTCAATATCTTAGCCTGTCACAGATAGAGACATTGTTTTGAAAAGGTCACTCGGATCAAGGGCTTGCCTATTTTTTGTTCCCCTCGCCTTTCAGCTGTAAACTTTGGTCTTGAATTGGGCGAAACCTTAGGAGTGAGGTGGATATGAAAAACATCATTAAGATCATAGGAATTGTTGGGCTGGGTCTCGGCCTCATGGGGAATGAAGGTTGTGAAAAACAACCACCCGTAGTCGAAAAAAGAATTTTAAAATGGTATGCAGATGCAGGGGCGGTCAGATCTCCGGTTGTTCAATTCGGTGAAGCTGGAAATTTTGATTTTGGATACGTTGCCAGTGAGCAATTGTACGGTGTCTTATTCAATTCAAAGGGTTTCACAGCCAGTTACAGTGGGCCAGCCATTTCAATGAGTAATCAGGGGCCTACACTAGTTGGGGCACAAGGCATGTATCAGAAAATGTTTGGAACATCGGCCATAGGATCTGATTTGTATTTTTCTGAAGAAGCACGCTGTTTGATCAATTTACCTGATGTCAAAGTCGAGGGAAGTGTGCTTTCTTTTGAGATGTCATCTGGGAACAGTATTTCGATTGGATTTAATCAGCCTCAGGGAGTTGTGCATACAGGATTTGGTTTAGGTGCTAAATTCAATGTAAAGGTCAAAGAATTAAGCTTGCAAATGAGAGCTTTTGATATTGCAAAGGATCTTAATAATGGTCGCCCCAAGCTCATTGCTGCGCCCTTAGTCCGCGAATCGAGTAAAGACACCGATGGCAAAGTCGATTTAAGTTACAATATGATATCAGCTGGTTACAGTTGGTACAAATCCACACCACTGTCTAAAGTGACAGAGCGTGCTCTTGTACAGTCGATTAATCAAATTAAAGACGAAATGAACAAAGTTCCTTGGACGACAAAAATTCTAGATCTTAAGCCCTTTGGAGATGAGCAAAACCCACTTGGTGATTTAGGCTATGTGATTAAGGGTGGAGCTGATGTAAATTTAAAAATGGGTGATCAGGTTGAATTCTACCAGGATGTCACAATGTGGAAGGGAAAACCCTGTGAATCTGAATTTAATGGCTTTAACAGAATCAATCCACGTCCTATCGCTATCGGAGAAGTGGTCTACTTAGATCGCAATTTTAGTACCGTGGCAATTCTGCAGCGCTTTGACAATCGTAAGATCTTACCAGGCTGGAGAGTGCAGTTAGCCAAAAGAATAGAAGATATTGAAGCTGAAAAGAAACAGCAAACAGCCTCGACAAAACCAAAGAAATAATTCAAACTTTTAATGATTTATGAGGAGCTACAACAAATTTGTAGCTCCTAGCCTTTTGAAGTGGATTATAAAATTTAAAGAGGATAATAAAATGATTCATTCAGCTCTCTTCACCGTGATGTTTTTATCTCTTTTTTTGATTTCATGTGAAAAGGCGGATCAAAAATTAAGTGATAAAATAACAACTACCAGAAATACGGCGTCTCTTGATTTGTACAAAATCACAGGTGAATTGTTGTCTCAATTAAACGATTCAGAAGTTTTTAATCTTGGCACTTGTCCCGCTTTTCTGCAAAATATCTACGTCTCTGGACTTGAGCTTGATCCTCGAACTCTCAACCTAGAAAAAACAAAAGAGGACTGGAGCAAAACATACGAAAATCTATGGCTCATTCGACTTAAGCTTAAAGATAAACTCAATGAGTTTATTGAAGTTTCAAAAAAATCAGTCAATGATCCTGCTGTTAAAGCGTGTGCCTCATCCATCAGAAATTCACTACGTCTTTCTCGTTATGTAGAAGACTACCTCGCCGAGTATTACGGAGGTGAGAAGCAAGACGCGGATCAGAATAGTGACTTTAAGCCTGTTCTTCCAGTTCCTTTCGACTCACCAGCACCTTGGACCCTGCGTAACCCTGACAGTCAATCGATCACTTTAAAATCAGGAGACCTCATCATTTCCCGTGGAAATGCTTACACCAGTGCTGCTATATCTCGAATTGTAGAAGTCGATTCTCAATTTTCTCATATGGCCATGATATATATTCCTGGTGGGCCTACCAAAGAATACACTCTGGCTGAGGCCATGAAGAGAACAGATATTCTTGTTCTTGAGGCCCACATTGAAGTGGGATCTACAATCAGAACTTTTAATGAATATGCATCAGATGGAAATGCTCGAAATGTATTATTTAGGTATAAAAAAGGAGGAGCCGTTCCTCATCGTGCTGCTAAATCAGCTTATGATTTTTTAGAAAAAAGTCGTGATCAGGCACGAAGCAAAACTCCAGTAGGGTTTCGGCGTGAACGTTCCGATGTTAACTACGCAGTTCCTTATGATTTTAAAATGGATCTCAGGGATACCAAAGAAGTTTTCTGCACTGAAGTGGGCTATATTGGCTATAAAAATGAAGGAGTTTTGATTCCAACTTTCATGAGTGACATCAACCCTAAATTGGATCTTGTTCAGCGCCTGGGAATTAAAGGCAATCAAATCTTTGCTCCCGGTGATATGGAACTCGAGCCGCAGTTTGAAATAATTGCTGAATTTAGAAACTTACGAAAACTGAAAGGGGTTCGAATGAAGGACATGACTCTATCCAGTTTTCTTAAATGGATGGATGAAGGGTATAAAATTCATCCTAAAGCGACAGCCTCTGCGGAGGCTCTATCGGCTTGGTTGCTACGACAATTGGACATTAATGTAAAAAATGTTCGTAAAAGACTTCCTAAAAATATGAATGTAAAAGCTCTCAATACAGTTTTAGTTTTGGACAGTGTAAACAGTTATCTAGAAAGCCACCTTGTTAAGTCTGAAATTGAATTTAAAGAAAAAAACAGGGGTCTTTTAATCACCTATCCCTACGGAATCGAGCTTTTGAATGATTTGAGGGTTCAAGACAAAAAAGCCTATGTTGAAGGTCAAAAGGCTCCACTTCACCGTGAGTTTCGTCCTCGTCAACTAGCTGTACCTGGAATCTAGAGAGTGACTTTTAATTAATGCAGAGCTTCTCGTTGCCTTTCCTAAGGGCAAAAGATAGAAGTCGCATCATGTTTTCAGGTATAATTGAAGCCCAATCCTCCGTAATAAAAATTCAAGAACAACAAGCGGCGATTAGAGTTTGGTTTTCTCGACCCTCACTATTCAATGATCTCAAAATTGGTGATAGTGTTGCGTGCAATGGAATTTGTCTGACCGTCGAAGGAATATCTGAAGATTCTATCCAATTTGCCATGGCCTATGAAACCCTTAATCTGCTGAGGTTGGATATCAAAAATCTTTCTGAAGAGAAGACTTGGAATCTGGAAAGATCACTTCGTTTCGGGGATAGAGTTCACGGGCACTTAGTTTCAGGTCATGTCGAGGATCAGGGTGAAGTTCTTAAAAGCGAAGCCTTAGGTGATTCTTGGTTGCTAGCAGTAAAGCTCCCTCCCCATTTGGCTCCATGGGTTTGGAAAAAGGGGTGCATTGCTATTCATGGAGTGAGTTTAACAGTTAATTCTTTCGTGGACTGTGTAGTTGAGGTTTGTCTAATTCCAGAAACACAAAATCGTACAAATCTTTCGAAACTTAAAATGGGTGATCTGGTCAATATTGAAACAGATTATCTTGCAAAAGTCTTAGTTCGAGGGAGGGAAATTGAAGTTTAGCCCGCTCGAATCCCTCCTCGAAGATTTATCTCAAGGGAAAATGGTCATCCTCGTGGATGACGAAAATCGTGAGAATGAAGGCGACCTTATTTTTTCGGCAGCTTTTGTAACACCTGAAAAAATCAACTTTATGGCCAAGCATGCCCGAGGACTGATTTGTTTGGCACTCAGTCCTCAAATTGTAGATCAATTGAAGCTTCCCCTGATGGTTTCTGAGGATGTTAATGGTTCTCCGAACAAAACGGCATTTACTGTGAGTATTGAAGCGGCTAAAGGCATCACCACTGGAATTTCTGCGGCCGACAGATCACGAACAGTTCAAGTGGCCATTTCCCCAGATTGCCAGCCCTCTGATTTGAGTCGACCTGGGCACGTTTTTCCCTTACGTGCACGAGAAGGGGGGGTTCTTGAACGAGCCGGGCATACCGAGGCCAGTGTGGATCTGATGAAACTCGCGGGACTCAGGGAAGCGGCCGTTATTTGTGAAGTCATGAATGATGATGGCACTATGTCTCGTTTGCCAGATTTGATTAAATTTGCGGAGCAATTCCGATTGAAAATTGGTCAAATTCAGGATCTGATTGAATTCTTAAAAAATAAGAAATCAGGAAAAGAAAATGGCAAAGAAACCCTCAAAAAAAATCAAAAAGAAATCCACTTCAAGAGTCACTAAAATAGGAGTCGTCACGAGTCGATTCAACTCTGAAATTACGGAAAAGTTACTCGAAGGCGCTTTGATGGTGCTTGAAGACTCCGGTGTGGAAATACTATCTGTCAAAGTGCCTGGAGCTGTTGAAATTCCAATCACTTGTCAAGCTTTGCTTGAAGCCGGTTGTGACGGAGTTGTAGCACTTGGCGCTGTTATACGTGGTGAAACTTCTCACTACGATTATGTTTGTAATAGTGTGGAAAGAGGCATTTCTCAACTGATGTTAAAATTCAATAAACCCATATCTTTTGGAGTTTTAACGACAGAAAATGAGGAGCAAGCCCTCGAGAGAGTTGGTGGAAAACATGGCCATAAAGGCGAAGAAGCTTCTCAAGTTATTCTTGAAATGGTGGGTTTATTGAAAGATCTCAAGAAAATATGATTGAACAGATCGAAGAGCCAGATCGTCCAAGAGAAGAAAAAAAGAGAAAACGAGAAATAATTTTTATCTTTTTTTTATCATTTCTTGTCGTTTTTCTTGGTTGGTTTGTTATTCGTCTTTTTTCAATCGGCAGTCAGCTTCCACTTGTTCACAGTGTCTTTTTCTTTGGACTCGTCAATCTCAACATCATTTTACTTCTTCTTTTGTTGTCTTTAATTTTTAGAAATGTCGTTAAGGTTTTTGTTGAAAGACGAAGTCGAATTTTTGGTAGTTCTCTCAAAATCAAATTAATTACAGCTTTTGTTGCTTTCTCTTCTATTCCAACTTTGTTGCTACTGGTGATCTCTGTATTCTACATCAATACAAGTTTTGAAAAGTGGTTTTCTCTTAAAATGGTAGGTGTTCTCAAAAGTTCACTGGAAGTACAAAATTCGTACTATTTTAATGCCAAAAAACGTAATTATCATTTTGCTTATGAAATTGAGCGAGAGCTTCGCAATCCAAAAAATCAAATTAATCTTCAAGCCACTTTGGAAAATTTTAGAAAACGTTATGCGCTAGATGCTGTTGAGGTTTATTCCTCAGAGGCAGGTGATCGAATCTATTCGATGACCACTGACGAAAGTTTGTATCATTTACCTTTAGCTGAAACTGAACTTTTGATTAAAGGTCTTAAAAAGAAAGTGGAATCGTCCACAATTCATCAGTTCGGGGATGGAAATTTGGTCCGCGTGATTATTCCAATCCGAAATGAAAAACCATCCAAAGCCCTCGTTATTTCAAGTTTTGTTCCACTTTCTTTAACTTCACAAATGACTGATGTTTCTTCAGCTTATGAAGAATTTCGAGATATTAACCCGCTCGAGTCACCACTCAAGTCCATTTATATTATTGTACTTCTAATGATGACATTAGTTATCCTTTTTGCGGCAGTTTGGTTTGGGTTCTACCTAGCTAAACAAATTGCAACTCCACTGACTCAGCTAGGACGTGCAGTGAGGAAAGTTGCCGAAGGAGACTATTCGACTGTTGAAGTCTCATCAGGCAGTGAAGAAATTGTTTACTTGGTTGAAAATTTTAATCAAATGACGACAAACTTGGATCGGACAACGACGCAATTGCAAGAGACCATACGATATATTGAAGTCGTACTAGGCCATATTTCGACTGGTGTAATATCAGTCGATAAAAAGGGAGTTATTTCTACTATCAATCGTCACGCAGCAGATTTGCTCAAGATTTCAACTGAGGATTTTTTAGGCCGTCCCGTGCGTGAACTTTTAACAACTGAGTACTTTAGAGTTTTTGCAGAAATGTTAAAGAGTATGCAAGAGTATCGTCTCGAAACACTGAGACGTGAGTTAACAGTTAATATCGAAGGAGAGTCTTTACCGCTCTCATTAAATTTATCCATTCTAAAAGATCAAGATGGAGAAGAGATCGGCAAGGTCCTTGTTTTTGACGATCTTTCTCCGATCGTTTCAGCCCAAAGAGCCGCCGCTTGGACTGAGGTGGCAAGAAGAATTGCTCACGAAATCAAAAATCCGTTAACTCCCATCAAGTTAGCTGCAGAAAGATTACATCGAAAGTTTGGTGATGATATTAAAGACCCTGCCTTCCGAGATTGTATTCAGGTCATAGTTCATCAGGTAGATGATATGAAAAATCTTGTAAATGAATTTAGCCAATTTGCGAGACTTCCGCAGTCGAAGCCAACACCAGGGCTTTTAAATGAAATTATTCAACAAACTCTTAATTTATTCGTTAATGCACACAGTGGCTTTGATATTAAAAGTAGGCTTGATTCTCAGATTCCTGTTTTTAAATTTGATGCTGATCAGCTTAAAAGAGTGCTTACCAATTTGATAGATAATGCAGTTGCTGCTTGTAGCAAATCCCCCCAACCCCAGATCACCGTCACTTCTGAATTTGACGCTCAACTTAAAACCGTACGATTAACTGTCGTTGATAATGGGAGTGGAATCCCAGCTCAAGATCGGCAAAGAATATTTGAGCCCTATTTTAGCACTAAAGAGGGTGGAACTGGGTTGGGATTATCAATTGTGAAGCGGGTCATCGAAGACCATGGGGGATACATTCGAGCTTTGCCCAATGAGCCACATGGAACTAAGATGGTGATTGAAATCCCAGTATTGCCCGTAGAGGGCTGGAGACCTAAAGAATGAATAAGATTTTAATTATTGATGATGAGGCGCCGATTCGAGACATCCTTTCAGCCAGCTTGAGAGACGAAGGCTATTCGGTAGAAACGGCATCGAATGGAGATGAAGGCTTAATTAAAATGAAGTCCAGTGAGCCTCCACAAGTGGTGTTCCTTGATATTTGGATGCCTGGTCATAGAGATGGCTTAGAAGTACTCAAGGAAGCACGTTCTCAATTTCCAGAAATTGAATTCATTATGATCTCTGGGCACGGGACCATAGAAACAGCCGTCAAAGCCACTAAATTGGGGGCGTATGACTTTATTGAGAAACCTTTATCAATTGAAAAAGTTTCGATTGCGATCGTTAACGCTCTCAATTTTAGACTTGCTCAGACTGAAAAAGCAGCCCTTCTGAATAAGCTTAGAAGTAATATTGCCATTCGTGGTGATTCCCAAAAAATAATGCAAACGAAGCAACTGATTGCGAGACTGGCACCCACACAGTCTTGGGTTTTTATCACTGGAGAATCAGGCACTGGCAAACAATTGGCAGCACAAAACATTCACTATATGAGTCCACGGGCCAGTCGAACTTTTGCAGAAATTAATTGTCAAACCGTTCCTGAAGACCTCCTCGAGGGTGAAATTTTTGGAATTGAAAAGGGAACTCTGCCAGGTTTAGATCGACATCGTAAAGGAAAATTGGAATTGGTTGAGAGCGGGACTCTTTATCTAGAGGAGATCACCTCTTTACCACTGCATCTGCAAAATAAACTTCTAAGATTTATGCAGGAAAGGCAATTCACAAGGCATTTGGGACAAGAAGTTGTTAAGTCCGAAGCTAGATTAATTTTATCAACTTCAGAAAATCCAGAAAAAGCAGTTCAGTCTGGTATTCTAAGACCTGACTTTTTTGATCGAATAAATACTTTTAGAATTAATCTTGAGCCTCTTCGTGATCGGATTGAGGATCTTAACAGTTTAATTACACATTTTGCTGACATGATTGCTCGTGAAACAGGTGAAAATAAAAAAATCTTTTCTGATGGGGCTGTTTCACTGATGCGATCTCATTCATGGCCTGGCAATATACGTGAGTTGAAGAACTTTATCGAGCGAGTTTATATTCTAACACCAGGCGATTTCGTAGACATTCATGACTTGCGTTTTGCGGGGCTCGTGGACGGGACTTCTACGGGAGACTCCAAGGCCACTGAAATGCAAACCTTTCGAGAAGCCCGAGCTGGTTTTGAAAAAGAATATCTGATTAAAAAAATACAAGAAAATGCTGGAAATATTTCTCGAACCGCAGAAGTCATAGGCCTCGAAAGAAGTTACTTGCACCGCAAAATTAAAGCTTATGGTATCGAGACAAATAACAGTTAGGAGCTTATATGAAATGGACTAAAACACATATTTATACCCTCAAAGAAGCTCCCAGTGATGCTGAAATTCCTAGCCATAAATTGATGGTTCGAGCAGGTCTAATGAAAAAATTAGCACCTGGATTGTACACTTACGGACCCCTTGCTTTAAAGGCCATACGTAAATTCGAAAATATAATTCGTGAAGAGTTGGCTCAGCGTGGTGCCATTGAGATTTTGATGCCGATGGTTCATCCACGTGAGTTGTGGGAAGAAACAAATCGCTGGGAAGAAATGGGAGCTGGTCTTCTCAAGTTTAAGAACCGAAATGATCATTGGTTTTGTTTGGGTGCCACTCATGAAGAAGCGGTTGTGGACTTTGTCCGAAATGACGTCAAGTCGTACAAAGATTTGCCTCGAAATATTTATCAAATTCAAACTAAGTATCGAGATGAAATTCGTCCTCGATTTGGTCTTATGCGCGGCCGAGAATTTTCAATGAAAGATGCCTACAGCTTTGATGCTGATCAGAAAGGCGCACTTCATTCCTACGAATTAATGTATCAAGCTTATCAGGCTATTTTTGATCGTCTGGGTGTACAGTACAGGATTGTTCAGGCTGATGCTGGCAATATCGGAGGCAGTCAGACCCATGAGTTTCAGCTGCTTGCTGATGCTGGTGAGGATTCCCTTCTTGTGAGTGACACCACTCAATTTGCAGCTAACATCGAAGTTTGCCCAGCATTAGATCCAGAGCCGAATGTTTCTCTTGCTGAATATCTTCCAGTGGAAAAGTTTTCCACTCCTGGGCTTAAGACAATATCTGATTTATCGCGTGCACTAAAAACACCTGAAAAAGAGCTAGTGAAAACACTTTTCTTCAGTGCAAATGATGGATCTCATCAAAAAGATAAGTCCATTAAGCCAATCTGTGTTTTGCTGCGTGGATCAGATGAGATCAATCCCATTAAACTAAAAAATGTTCTGGGCCTAACAAATCCTCCTCTTATGCTAACCGATGAGGAAGTTAAGCAAGTCAGTGGTGCCCATCCTGGTTCCTGTGGTCCCGTTGGTTTAAAAATTCCAATCTATATGGATGCGGGCGTTGAGGGTCTCAAAAATTATGTCGTGGGTGCCAATGAAGATAATTTTCATTTAAAGAATGTCAACCACGGCCGTGATTATCAGCCCACCAAAATTGTCGATATTCGAATGGCTAAGGCGGGGGATAAATGCCCAGAGAGCAACGGTCGATTGAAAGCCTTCCGTGGTATTGAAGTGGGACATGTTTTTTATCTCGGGAAAAAATATTCAGAAAAAATGAAAGCTACTTTTCTTGATGCCCAGGGCAAGGCTCAAAACTTCGAAATGGGTTGTTATGGCATTGGTGTGACTCGAACGGTTCAGGCCTGTATTGAGCAAAACCATGATCAAGATGGCATTATTTGGCCTGAAGCCATTGCTCCATTTGATGTCCATATTTGTCTGCTTGATCCTCAGGATGAAAAAGCTAAACAAGTTTGTGAACAAATTGAAAGTGATCTTAAAAAACTGGGAAAAGAAGTCCTTATCGACGATCGAGAGGAGCGTCCTGGAGTTAAATTTAAAGATGCTGATCTGCTTGGTATGCCCTATCGAATTGTCATTGGTAAAAAAGGCCTAGAACAAAACGAAGTTGAGCTAGTGAGAAGACGTAATAAAGAAATGATCAAGTTGAATCCTTCTGAAGTGGTGTCTCGTATTCAATCGTTTGGGGGGAACAAAAATTGAAGCTCCGTAACCCTATTTTTGTAGCCCTTGATTTGGATGATCCCAGCTATGCAATCGAAGTTGCTCAGGAGCTTAAAGAAATTGTTGGGGGCTTTAAAGTTGGACCTCGACTGGTGATGCGAGGAGGATCCATTTTTGTTCAAAAGTTAAGTCAACTCGGCTCAGTATTTGTGGACATGAAGCATTTTGATATTCCGTCCACAATGTCTGCAGCTCTTAATGCTAGCTTCGATGACGGAGCGAGTTTTGTAACAGTTCATGCTCTTTCGGGTCGAGAGTCACTCATGGAATGTGTGAGTTTAGAAAACCACCTCAGTCAGCAACGTCCTTTTCGTGTTCTGGCTGTAACTGTTTTGACAAGTTGGTCTGAGAGCAGCTATCCCCCCAGCTTTAAAAACTTGAATCTTCAAAATCATGTTACGGAATTGGCCCGATTTACTCTCTCCTTGGGCTTAAAAGGGCTTGTCTGCTCGGCGCATGAGCTGGGGAGTGTATCAAGAGAACATTTCAAAGTTGTACCAGGAATCCGTCTTTCAGAAGACAGTAAGGATGATCAACATAGAGTCTTAGATCCAGTTTCCGCTGTCAAAGCGGGTGCTCAAATGTTAGTTGTGGGGCGTCCCATTTTAAACGCTCCCAACATTAAAGCGAAGGCTCAACAATTCGTTGAGCTTGCTAAGACTTTCACTGCTTAACAACTTCGCAAAGCGGCTGGCGCTTTGCAAAATTTCCACCCGTTTGTAAGCTAGTTAAGAAAAGACATGAGTCGTAACCTTGACGGCGAATTTCTTCTTCGATGACAGCCAAAGTATCAATGGAGATTTGTGGAGTACGAGATAAAATCCAACCAAATTTAAGTTTATCTTCACCCACGAGGGCGTATTCATAATTTTCACCAAGAGCAAGGACTTTATATTGTCCTTGAAACCAACCAAACTGATTGAAGAAAGGAACGAAAGAAACTCCCAGTTCAGCATTGGTTGTGGTGTTTTTTATAACAGCTAAAGCGTGAGCATTTTGACGTTTACCGCTCGCTTGAGTGCAAGAATTAAGAACATCAATTTTGCCATTAGGAAGCTTTTTATATTCCGCTGTGGTGTCTTTGATGCATTTTCTTTGAAAGCTTGCGGGTATGCTCACAACTTCGTACCATTTTCCAACATATCGGTTGAGATCAACAGAGGGGACTGTTTGAACCGCAAAAGACGCTTGAGCGAAAAGTAAACTCAAAATCACTGACATTTTCATTAGATCCTCCGAAAATTAAGAAGTCCCAATCGTTTAACAGCTTATTTTGATTCAGTCCAAGCGATTGTATAATTTTGTTGAACAGCATTTATTACAATAAGTTAATTGAAAAAATTATAAACAATAGGAAAGATTCTGAAAGATCGTAGGGTAGTACAAATTAGAATTAAATAATTATTTTTTTTTGTACATCGATTTTAAAGCAAATATCAATAATAAAATCACTAATAAGGCGATGCCCCAAAAAACAACTATTTCTTTTCCTGAAGTGCTTTGATAGCTGGATTTAGGGGTGGATAGACCAATTTTCGAGGGAAATGGGTTTTGTGGGTAAGATTGAGCATTCATTTTTTAATCCAATATTATAACTAGCCTACAATTATTCCTCAGTGAATTCCTCAGTGATTTGTGGAAAACTTGCAAAATTTGAATTTTTTTCTGCTCCACTTCTCTAGAGGAGGAGCTGCTTAAATTAGCTTTTCATTGGACTCAAGAAGAATTAGAAAGCTCTCATGCGAAATAGAAGAAATGCCAATTTTGATTCCAAAAGAAATGAATTCTCTAAATCAAGAGTTGGCCGAACCAATTCAACATTGAATACAAATTCTAATTCTCAAACAGATCGAAAGCCTGACTTTAAAAACTCACGAGTTGTGGTAGGTCACCACGCCATTGCGGAAACATTGAAAGTTCACGCAAGTAAAATTCAATCTGCCTGGATACAAAAAGGATTTGAATCGTCTCAAGAATTGCGTGAAATACATGATCTATTAAAAAAATCTAAAGTGAATTTAGAAATTAAGCCCAAAGAAACTCTTTCCAAAGAATTTCCATCTCATCAAGGAGGAGTTCTTTTTGTCGAAGAAAGACCTCGGCTGGATTGGCAGACTCTTATTGAAAAAAAAGAGAGCCTTGTTTTATTTGTTGATGGTGTCGAGGATCCTCACAATCTCGGGGCCATTCTGCGCACGGCCTGGCTCATGGGTGTGGATGCTCTTTTTATTCCTCAGGATCGGTCCGTTCATCTGACTGCTTCAGTTCATAAAGTAGCTTGTGGTGGAGTGGAGCACGTTCCTGTGGAAATTGTGCCTAACTTTTCAGCTGCCATCGAAAAACTAAAAGAATATGGTTATTGGGTTTTTGGTCTCTCTCATAGGGCAACAAAATCGCTCTACAACTTCAATTTACCTGAAAAAATGGTCTGGATGGTGGGGGCGGAGGACAAGGGATTACGCTCGACTTCTGAAAAGCTTTGTGACGAGCTAGCCCGTCTTCCACAAAAAAGTGCAGACGCGAGCTACAATGCGTCAGTTGCCACAGCTCTAGCTCTCGGAGAGAGCTGCCGTCAGAGATGGGGAGCCCGAATCGACTCTTCACAGACCAACCTTTGATGCAACTCATGAAATTCTTTTGACTCTGCATCCCTTTTTCCGTAAAAAAACCCGGTTACAAAAACTCAAGGATCATTTTTTGGTAATTTTGAGATTCTGGTATTAATCAGAACCTTAATGCCCTGAAGTTTGAATTTTGAGTTTGAGTCGTGAGGCTGGTTTAGCTCAATTGGTAGAGCAGCTGATTTGTAATCAGCAGGTTGCGGGTTCGAGTCCCATAACCAGCTCCATTTTGAATGTATTTTCGGGGACAGATGCCCGAGTGGCTAAAGGGGGCAGACTGTAAATCTGCTGGCTTCGGTCTACGAAGGTTCGAATCCTTCTCTGTCCACCATTTCATTCATGTGACTTGGTCCAGGTTTCGTCGAGCGGGAGTAGCTCAATTGGCTAGAGTATCTGCCTTCCAAGCAGAGGGTTGCGGGTTCGAGACCCGTCTCCCGCTCCAAATTCCCCAGTGAAACGCAGAATACTACTCACGTGTTTTGTGTTTGATTGTGGTCGTGCCCGTGTAGCTCAGTGGTAGAGCGCACCCTTGGTAAGGGTGAGGTCACCGGTTCGGCTC
>JBKDFX010000035.1:0-12103 GCA_046336825.1 Bdellovibrionales bacterium
GCCAAAGTTGATTTACCATGGTCAATGTGTGCAATAATTGAGAAATTTCGTATCAGTTTTGGATCCATTAATGGCTCTTTGCCCAGTCCTTAAGAGCCGCCACTTTATCCGTCTTTTCCCAAGTGAAACCTTCATCCTCACGGCCAAAATGCCCATAGGCAGCTGTTTTTGCGTAGATGGGCTTGAGAAGATCAAAGTCTCGGATAATGTGAGCTGGTTTTAAACTCCATAGTTTTTTAACTGCTTCGACTAACTTTTCTGATCCGATTTTTGAAGTTCCGTAATCATTGACTGTGATGCTTACAGGATCAGCAACTCCAATGGCATAACCCACTTGAACTAAACATTTTTCTGCGAGCCCAGCTGCTACAATATTTTTAGCAATGTGACGGGTGGCATAGGCCGCCGATCGATCCACTTTTGAAGGATCTTTACCAGAGAAGGCTCCTCCACCATGGGCTCCATGTCCGCCATAGGTGTCCACAATAATTTTTCGACCTGTCAGACCCGCATCTCCCATGGGCCCACCAGTCACAAATCGTCCTGTGGGATTGATATGATACTTTGTTTTGCTATCTATCCACTGAGAAGGAATGGTCTTTTTTATGAGTTCATCCATGACAAATTCACGGATTTGATTTTGACTGGCTTCTTCTGCGTGCTGAGTTGAAATAACAATAGAATCGATTCGCTTTGCCACTCCATCAACGTACTCGACTGTCACCTGAGATTTTGAATCGGGACGTAGCCAATTGGCTTTTCCTGATCTGCGGAGGTCGGCTAAATTTTTAACCAACTTGTGAGACATGGAAAGAGTTAAAGGCATGTACTCAGGAGTTTCATTGGTGGCATAACCAAACATGATACCTTGATCACCAGCTCCCTGTTCATCTTCACCTGTTTGTTTGACTCCCATGGCGATGTCCGGACTTTGAGTGCCAACTGCCACCATGACACCACAGGTTTTAAAGTCAAAACCCTTGTCTGTGTGGTCATAACCTATTTTTTGAATTGTTTTACGAGCAATTTCGGAAATGTTAATTTTCGAAGAAGTGGTGATCTCGCCTGCGACGACACACAGCCCAGTTGTTAAAAGAGTCTCGCAGGCCACGCGTCCTTTTGGATCAGCCGAAAGGATAGCGTCTAAAACAGAATCGCTAATTTGATCGGCCATTTTGTCGGGGTGCCCTTCGGAAACAGACTCGCTTGTGAATAAAAAGTTTTTCAAAATTTTCTCCCTCAAAACATGAATGATGTCTCAAAGGAGGAAACCTAACAAACCCCAGGGTGGCGGTCAAACTGAGTTGAGGGACGAAAGAATTTATGCTGCTTCTGTTTTATGAGACCACCGCTTGTTGCGACGGACCTCTGGCTTCTTATGATGCGTGTTGATTTTTCGTACTTTCAAAAACTGCTTTTCTAACTTTTGCACAGACTCATCCACAGAAGAATAGACGTCAAAATGATAGCTTTTGGCCCGAAAAGCCCTTTGTTTGGTGAAAATCGTGACCTCAACACAGAACTCCTTCTGCCTTTTACTAAAGGTCACATGGGCCTTTGAGTCTTTAAGCAAAAACTTGGAGCATTCGTCCAATAAGTTTTGGGTGTATTCTTGAAGAGCATCGGAATGGTCGAGATGTTTAAATATGTACTGTACTTTCATACAGCTCTTATCGGCTCGACTAAGATAGGCCTTGAGTGAATTTTCTGCTAATAATATGTGCAAAAGCGAATAAAAACGCTTCGCGTTAGTATTGTACCAAGGATTTGATAGATCGGTCCTTAAATCGCATTTGATTCAAAAAGGGAAGGTCAATCAAAACAGCCACATCTTCCACCCTGTAGCCAGCCATTTGAGCCAGCTTGATGGCAGCACTGAGAGTACCACCCGTTGCTAAGACGTCATCCAAAATTACAATATTTCCCCGACCTGGAGCGAGTTCAAGGGAGGCCTGTCCATACTCTAAATCATAGTCGATTTTGATCACAGGCGGAGGCAATTTGCCAGCTTTACGAATGGGAAGAAATCCCTTTTTATGATGACTCGCCAGTAGCGAGGCGAAAATAAAGCCACGCGATTCGACTCCTGCAAAATAATCCACATTTTTAAGATCTACATGTTTCACTAAATTTTCAGCGATAAAATGCAGAGCCTCTGGATCTTTGAGCAAAGGCGTCACATCACGAAACAAAATCCCCGGCTTCGGAAAATCAGCAACATTGTGAATTTTTGATTTTAAATCCATGCTCGTTGAGTAGCATGCATGCTGAAATTTTAAAATACTTTTTTTCGTTGGCTTGAAGGAAGAAGTCGCAACATCTCTCTGTACTTGGCCACAGTTCGACGAGCAATATCAACTCCGTCCTTCTTAAGTAACTCTGCAATTTTTTGATCAGACAAGGGACTCTTAGGGTCTTCTTTGGCGATTAAATCTTTAATTTTTAACTTCACTGATTCTGAAGCCAGAGCATCGCCACCGTCAGTAGCGCTAATTCCAGAATTGAAAAAATATTTCAACTCATAAATGCCTTGAGGACTGTGCATGTACTTAGCTGTTGTGACTCGAGAAACGGTGGATTCGTGCATTCCGATATCACTGGCAATATCCCTAAGAACCATGGGTTTTAGGGCCTCAGCTCCTTTTTCAAAAAAGTCGCGCTGGCGTTTAACAATGGCATCCGCCACTTTAAAAATTGTGCGCTGCCTTTGATGAATGGACTTAATTAACCAGACCGCTGATTTTAGTTTTTCTTGGATATAATCTTGTTCTTGTTTATTAGCTCCACCGCCCTTGAGCATATTCCGATAAAAATTTGAAATTTTTAAACGAGGCAAACCATCTTCATTCAGAGACACAACAAAGTCATCACCCACCTTGTAGACATAAACATCTGGTGTCACATAATGAGTGTCGTTTTCATGGTAAGCACGACCTGGCTTGGGTTCCATGGCGTAAATGATTTTACACATCTCAACCACTTCGCGAATATCTTTTCCCATCACTTTCGCGATGGCTTCATAATTTCTTTTTTCTAAATCTTTAAGATGGTGGTTGATGATATTCACCAAATCAGTGGTGTCTTCTTCAAGGTGCTTGGCTTGAATAAGTAAGCACTCCTTGAGATCACGGGCCCCGACTCCCGGAGGATCAAATTCTTGAACCATACTCAAAGTGTCTTCTAAATCTTCAATAGGTAAATTTTCATCTTTAGCTATTTCCTCAAGAGGTGTTTTGATATAACCGTCCTCATCGATATAAGCCAATAGCGCTTCGGCTGCGATCACTTCATGCTCAGTCAGGCCATTCATTTTGATTTGCCAGTGAAGATGGTCGTGCAATGACGGAGTTGTCGTCATTACATTTTCATAATTCATGATTTCTTCGTTGCCAGCTGAAAAATCCTTGGGTGGTTTTTGATTTTGCTCAAAATAGGATTCCCACTCGAACTCATCTTGCTTTCTTGGGTCCTGTGCATTGTCGTTTTGAATTTCGCTTGGCGCTTCGACGGCTGTAGCCGCTTCTTTGGTCCGCTTGAGGTCTTCTTCTTTTAGATCATGAGTTTCCTCTAGGATTGGATTTTCTTCAAGCTCTGCATGAACCGCAGATTCCAGCTCCAGCCTCGACATTTGCAAAAGCTTGATAGCCTGCTGCAACTGAGGCGTTATCACTAAATTCTGGCTGAGATTCATGCTTTGTCTTAATGCCATTTTATAACCTGAAATTTTCCCCTAAATAAAACTTTTTAGCCACTTCTGAGTGGGCAATTTCCTCAGCCTTTCCGCTGACTTGAATCTTGCCATCCTTCATTATGTAAGCATAATCGCAAATTCCTAAAGTCTCACGCACGTTGTGGTCTGTAATCAGCACACCTAGACCTTTGGCTTTGAGCTCCCGAATAATATTTTGAATATCAGCAACTGCAATGGGGTCGATACCCGCAAAAGGTTCATCGAGAAGTAAAAACTGGGGTTCACAAGCCAGTGCACGCGCAATTTCGACACGTCTTCTTTCACCACCGGAAAGTGAAAATCCATAATTGTCCCTTATATGAGATATTCTGAATTCACTCAAAAGTGTTTCAAGTTTTTCAGCCTTTTTAGCACCATCGTAGCCATGAGCTTCAAGAGCCACCAAGATATTATCAGCCACTGTCAACTTTCGAAAAATACTGGGCTCTTGAGCTAAGTAACTCAAACCAACACGGGCTCGACGATGCATGGGAAGCTCTGTAATTTCTTGCTCACTTAGGAAGATATGTCCCTGATCAGGTTGAACAAGCCCAACGACCATATAAAAGGAAGTTGTTTTGCCGGCCCCGTTGGGACCTAACAATCCGACCACTTGACCCGATTCTATTTGAAAACTCACTCCACCCACTACAGTGCGTTTTTTGTAAGCTTTTAAAATATTATCGATTCTCAAAATACTCATGGTGGTGAAATTCCCTTGGCTTTAACCTTCTCAACTTTAACCTTTTTACCGCCTTCGAGAAAGATAATTTTGTCGCCGGTGAGCTCATCTTCATCTTGATAAAGTCTTGGCTTGCCGGAGAACGTCAACTTTTCATTAGCAAAATCGATTCGCAAATCATCACTCAATACTTTACGAGGGCCTTGCATCAACTCAACGTTACCCTTCATGTCTAGAATTGAGAATTTTTTCGTCTGTTCATCAAATGCGAATAGAGCGCTTTGACTTCGAAGAGATTGATCCCCGTTTTGCATACTGACACGTCCATCAAAACTGGCTGTTTGAGAAACTGAAGACAATTCAGCCGAATCACTTTCTACACGTATGACTTGCCCCTGATCGGTCGTTTGTGTTCCGCGAACCTGCTTGAGCAGCTTCATTTTTCTATCGTTAATGGGAATTTGAATGCCAATTGAGTTGAGTTGTAAATTCCTTTTGCCGCTGATCATCGGCCCTAATACACGAACACTTTGGTTACAAAAAATAAGACGATTCTTTGCACTGTATTCAATAAATGGCGCAAAAAAAACATAGCCGTTACTGGACTCAATTCTCACATCTCCAGATATTCTCATGTCTTTGGTGGACATATCAATGTTTCCTTTATTGCCTTTAACCACCATGTCTTGCAATTCACTGTTATAAAATCGAATTTCAACTCCCTCTAGGTCCCAATCACTTCGCCCTTGATAACTTATAGACACTTTCGAAAACAACTCCCAGTCCCTTTTTCCACCTTGAGCTTCGACGAGATGGCCACCCATCATCTTTTGTTGAATTTGATTGGCTGCTAAATCAAGATCTGCAACAGAAGTTTCCATTGGCTGGGTTGTTTTTGATTTCTTATAAAAAAATATATAAATTTGTACCCCGAGAAAAAGACTTAGCAAAATGAGCCAAAATCTTTGGGGTTTGATCACAATTAATCAGCTGCTGAGGCGTCATCTTTTTTCATGACGGCAAAGTTAATTTCACCTGCTCCACTTGCAGTCAAAGTGTACATCACTTTCTTGACAGCTAAATAATTAACATCTTTATCGGCCTGAATAGTGACTTTTCTCCACTCTTGATTGTTCATGGAAGCAGCTTCCTGTGCACCTATTATTGTTTGCACGCGGTTTCGCAACTGGTTGTCATACTCTAATTTTTTTTGTTGTAACAACTTGACGAGTTCATCACGCATGCGAGGAAGAATCCAATCTTGAGAAGCTCTCACTTCCTCCATGGTTGCAACTAACATTTTTTCAATAAAAACATTATCTTTTGAAACTGTGATGACCGCAGCTGGTTTAAGTTCTTTAGTTTGCTCAGCCTGTGGTAAACTGACATTCTCTGGATTAATTAATACAACTGGATTCGAAGAATAAGCTTGTAACAAAAAAATCACAAGCACTGTGAACATGTCGACCATTGCTGTTAATGACAAAGTGGCAGTGACAGAACGAGAACGTCCACGTCTTTTTAGAATATTATGGTAACGAAATCTTTGACCTGGTTTGAATATCGCCATTATGGATTTCCTGTCGCTAGGCTGATTGTTGGAAAACCTGCTTTAAGAATAATGTCCAGAGCGAATACCATTCTTTCGTAGGGAAGTTCATCTGCAACTGCTAGAACTGCATCCACCTTATCAGGGTAAAGTTGTTTCGCTTTTTGTAGTTGTGCAAGTAATCCAACATCATCAAAAATAATCCCTTGGTTCGGTAAACTAATGACTTGTGTACCAAGTGTAAAAACATATCCCGCTTCTTTGACATCAATTTTAAGAACGACTTCTGATAACGGAGGTGGCTTGGGCTGATTTTGATCATCCCGTTGAGCATAAAAAGAAGTTCCCATTTGAATCATATTAATCTGAACCCAGACAGCAGATAGCAAAAGAAATGTGATAAGCACACTCATCAAATCGATGAACGGTACGAGATTCAACTCCACGTTGACTCGACGACCTGACTTGGAACCGCCCGCTTCAATTTCAGCCACAATAGACCTCTTTTAGTCTCGCAATTTATCTCGATTAGCTACAACTAGGTTCAATAAAGTCATGCTGGTTTCGACCACTTCATTTTCAACTTTTTGAATTCGATGTTGGAACCATCCGTAAGAAATAATGGCAAGTAAAGCGACCAAAAGTCCAAACGCTGTACAGTTGAGTGCGTGCGAAATACCTTCTGATAAAAGTTGCGCTTTTTTATCATTTGCCGCCGAACTCACTGCGCTAAATGAAACGATCATACCGGCAATTGTTCCAAGAAGACCTGCAAGTACGGCCACGTTACCAAAAACAGCTAAAAATGAAGTGTAGCCTTCAAGTTTTGGCATTTCACGTAGCACAGCTGCATCCATAGCCACCTGAACTTCCTCATCGGGTCGTTTATTCATGGCCTGGATCAGACCTGCTTTGACCGTGTTTGTGAGAGGAGCTGGACGCGAATCACATAATGAAATGGCCTGTCGAATATCTCCTGCGACGACAAGTCGATAAACTTGATCCGTAAACTCTTTTTTATCAATCGACAAGGATCGAATTTTTGTAAATCTCTCGATGACGATCAGAACCGTCAAAACGGCGATTACGAGGATGATGTACATCACACTTCCACCATCATGGAAAGATTGAGTTAGGCTAAACTGGTAGGCGGCCTCTGCTGTGTTCGTTGTTACTGGGTCCACGGTTTCCTCCTGATACTAATTTATTGGTTTTAACAAAAAGGGGTATGTCACTTCTCCCACCAACCCCGCTGGTGGTTCTGGGAATTGCCAAGTTGCAAGTCGGGATCGCATGCAGTCCTCAATTGACTTATTATTTAACGAGGAACTGAGCACGCGTACATTTTTCGCAGCACCACGCTCAACAATATCCCACTTCAGAACAACTTTACCTTCTAGTTGGGACCTTCTGGAGCGATCCAGTTTATTCAACTCTCTCGTGTAGCAGGCTTGAATTTGATTTAAGTTGGCCCGAACCACTCGTCGAATTTGCTCGCGATCTAAAGATCCAACGAAACTTTCTTCAGCTCCACCAGGTTCAATAGCTACTGTTGTTTTGTCTCCGAAACCTTCAGCACTTCCATAAGTTCCCATACCGGTGCTGCGTCCCTTGGTGTTAATTCCAGAAATTCCCTGAATAGCTGTGCCTTTTCCTCCAGCACCCGTGTCTTTAAATTTTGAACCTAGATCATCACCAGGGCGGTTTTCACCCATTCCAGCAGTTCCCGTGGCTTGACCGGCAGTTCCTAAAATATCCCCCGCACCAGAATAAGCTTGATCCAGTTGTTTTCGAACTCCACCTGAACCAAAGGCGCTGAAAAGGCCTACTTTTGAAACATCCTTCACTTGAGAGTTAGCATTGGCTCCACCCTTGTCTGCTATTTTGACGGCTCCACCCTGCTTCACTGAAGTGAATTTTTTAGGTTTGTTTTGCGTATTAGGCTTGGGTGCCACTTCTGAAGCACGTCCTGCACGTTGGTTTTGCTGAGCTGTCTTAACCTCGCCTTGACCTTTTTTAACTTGCTGCTGATTTTTATCGAGAGCTTCAACTTTTTGCGGCTCTTCCTTGGGAGGAGGTGGTGGTGTTTTAACAACTTCATCCTGGGGAGGCTTTTGCTCTGGAATAGGAGGAACAGGTTGCGGTTTATTATCAAAAACAATTTGTGCAATACGGGTAAGCTGTTCTTCTTCTGGAATCTCAGGCGGCAGTGAAGTTGATACAGCCAAAAAAACTAAAATAGAAATGGCAAGGGCTACCAAAACCCCCATGAGCTCACCAGATGAAAGCATCAGAGGAGGAATCAAGGGCACAACCGGAGTCAGTGGCACATAACGAATAACAAGGCGTAGCTGTGAGTCTTTGAAACCAATGTGCAGAACTTCATTCTGTTCAAGTTGAAGAAATGAATTTTGTGATGTGGGTTGCACTCGTCCTTGCTGGAGTAGGTCTGGCATTGTCCATTTGTTCTGATTATTGACGAGTTCAATTTGTGAAGATTGAGGAAAGTTGACTCTGACACCTTGACCGATTTCAAGCAGGCGAAATCCACGCGGCAGAACTCCGTGAGGAAGTAAAATTCGATTTTCCGTTTCTGTGTTTACTTGTACAACTGACTTTCGACGATAATGAAAAGCCTCAATGATTCTATCGCCCCAACAAACTAAAACCTCTACCGATCCACCTTTGTGTGGTTTTAGAAAAGTCTGCAACTCAGGAATTTGGGCTCCTGGCGCAAATGTTTTTTTGCTTGATTTAGAATTGGTCTGAGTATTTTTATTTTCTCGTATCTTAGGACGGCTTTGAACTGTCTCAAGCCCAGCTGAAACAGGTTCAGGTTTTTGCAAGGGAATTGTGGGAATCGGAACCACTGGCACCGTTTTAGTTTTAGGAACTCCAGAGAAAAAAAGAATGCGATATTGACCCAATTGAATTTCATCATTGGATTGTAAGGGTTCATCTAAAATTCTTTGACCGTTTTTTAAGGTTCCGTACTCTGAACCAAGATCACATATGAAATAGCCCTCGGGACGAAATTCGATCATGCAATGTATTGGTGAAATTTCAGGATCATCTAAATCAAGCTGAACATCGGCCTGATGACCAATGACCACTTGCTCAAGATCAAACTGTTTAACCTCTTTAAGCTGATTTCCTTTAAACACTCTTAAAATGATCGGCGACTTCAATTTCCGCTCCGAATTCGCTGTAAATCTTCAGTTGTTTTCTTCATTTCGGGAATAAAATTTTCTCTTAACTTAATAAGTTTACCGTAATTAAAATTCTTTTTTTGAAAAAGATAAAACAACTCAGGCTTTTGAGTAGAGCCTTCGACGAGTTCATCTTCAAAGTTCAGACTGGTTCGTCTTTCTTTAGTAGCAGCTGAGCCCGTTTGAGCTAAGGCTAGATGCGACATCAAAAAAATGACTGACAATAAAATGTATCGCACGGTGACTCCTCACCTATTTTAAAACCGATTTAGCTCGATTTTCCAATTCCGAAATTTTTTTTCTGAGGTCTGGTCCTGGACCCATGAAGCGAATTTTATTAATGACCTCTAGACCTTCGGACAGTCGGCTCATGTGTTCGATTAAAAGAATTGCATAATTTAATTGTAAATTCATATTTTGCGATTGCAGCTGAACTGCTTTTTTTAATTGATCGTAGGATTTCTCATACTGTCCTAATGCCATGAGAGTGACACCATAATTTGAAAGTGTTTTCCAATCTCTTTGCCCCTTATCCACTGCTATTTCCAGAGCCACTTGAGCTTTTTTGAAGTCTCTTTTTTGTAAGTAAAGGTAGCCTATATTAGCCGCTGCAATGGCACTGCTTGGGTCTATCTGCAAAGCTTTACGGTAGTGCCTAATAGCTTCACCATCTTCATTAAGCGACTGATGGATAAAACCCAAATTAGAGTAAAGAAGTGAAACGTTAGGGTACAACGCAATCGCCTTATTAAGAAGATACTTAGCTAATTCAGTCTGACCCTTTCGATAGTGAAATAATGCGAGTGAATTAAGCGCTGTTAAATTTTCGGGTTCACGAATCAATATTTCTCTTGAAGCTATCGCTATTTTTCTTTCATCTTGCTTTTGAATGGCCTCATTCAAATTTTGCATGAGTCTATCAGCTGCTGTGTTTTTAGACTCAGGTTCAACGGCTACAGGAGGAAGTGCTTCAGTTGAAATGGATTGAGTTGTGGTCATTTCAACCAATCCTGCCTCAGGATTTGAAGTCTGAGATGAGCTTGTTGAAATTACTTGGGGTCCTTTGCTCGAACAACTGAGCATAACCATGGTCAAAGTGAACAATAATAAATTATTTTTCATGGCACACTCCACTTCACGAGACGTGACTCAAAAACTTGGTATTCATTCTCATAAAAAGTCTGTGGAGAAACTTGATTCATTATTTTATGTGCTAATAGATACTCTTGGTTATAAACTTCTAGCTCCTGCCCTTTTTCAACTGCTAATCGAAATCCATCATTGCCTTTTTGCTGAAAAGGATCTGCCAGTTTTTTAATTCCATCTTTGTACATCTCAATTTCTTTTGCATTAAGACCTGAGGGCAAGGGAGCCTCTAAAATTGATCTTGCCATATGCTGATTGCTATCACCCAAATAATACAAGCTTGATACAATTGCAGAGGAGACATTTAATGAGACAATCTCATTGATCTCTTTGTTGATTTTATTTAGAGCTTGAATTTTTCTTTCAACTGCTTTTTTTTGCAAATTAGGATCTCTGGGTAATGCGATTTTTTTAAACTCGGCTACTGTAATTTTTAATTCTTTAACTCTTTCCTGTGTAACAAACTCACCAGCTGTTAAATCCTTGGTTCTTTTAAAAAGAGCCTGCAAACGATTTTTATATTTATTCGCATTTTCGGATTCCTTTGGGTAAAGATCCGTTAGTGCCACCATCACTTCAGATAAACGAGAATTTTCAACATTTCCAATGGCTAGGAATCTTTCATAGTTTTCAATGGCAACTGCTTTTCGATTCATTTTTTGAGCCACTTTAGCAATGAGATAATGACCTTCTTTTTTCTCACTGTTTCTTTTGGTAAGATCTAAATACTGTGAATAGTTTTGGTAAGCTTCAGTCAGCTTACCCTGGCTATCAGCCATTAGACCAATATTATAATGAAAATTAGCCACTAACGGATCATTAGGGCTGGCCTGAATGGCCAGTTTATAGTTTTTTATAGACTCATCGAAAAGCGAGGAATTTTGATAGATCTTAGCTAGAAATCGATAGACCTGAGGTCCATAGGTTTTAGCTGATGCTGCCGATGTATTTACGAGCTTTTGATAAAGCGCTAAAGACTTTGTTGTATCTCCAATTTTTTCATAATTAATGGCTGCATTAAAAAGAGCTGATAGGGCTAATTCAGAGCGGGGATTTTGAGCTGCAAAAGCCTCAAATTGAAGAGCACTTTCTTTCGTTTTACCTTCTTTTTCTAAATCCTGAGCACGTTTAAAACTCGACTTCTCGAGAACATTTCTCACTTCGCCTCCCGCTTTGCTTTGAGCAAAGTCAGGGTTTTGGAGCAACTCTTGTCCTGCTTTTTCGAGACCTAAATAGTCTTTTTTGAGATTGAAAATGTCCAACATTAGATTGGCAGAAAATTCGGAGTATTTTGTTCTAGGATGTTCATTAACAACTTTTTTGAAGGATTCATTGGCCCTATCGAATTGGTTATGCTGGTAATACAATCGCGCCCTTCTAAATTTTAACTCTGCAGCTCTTTCGCCACTTGGAAATTTAGCTAAATACCATTCTGTCGCCTTGATAAAGCCTTCAGAAGACGAATCAAAAGGAATTGGATCTGTACTGTTACCAATTCTTTTTAAAATTTCTTGGTCACTCGGCAGTGATCTCTCAGCTGAGTAGATGATATTAGATGCTGCCTTTGAATAAAACTTACTTCCCGCTGCATTTTCGACAACCCACCTATATTGCTGTGTGGCCTCATCGTATCTTTTCATATCGTAAAGAAGTTCTCCGTAATAAAATTGCATATCTGATATTTGTGCAGATTTGGGGAACTCAGAAATATAGACTTTATAGCCTTCAATAGCTGACTGCTGTGAAAATGAAGCTCTTGAATTTTGTGCTGTTTGATGCTGCTGAAG
>JBKDFX010000036.1:0-17475 GCA_046336825.1 Bdellovibrionales bacterium
GGGAGCCTGGTTCTTTGCGAGCGCAGGAAGAAGGTCGAAAATGCCCGCTCGGAAAGAAAAACTCTCAACCGGGAAGAGCGAGTGAAATCTCTACACTAAATTTTTGCGTCAAACTTCCGGCTAGAAAAAAGCTAGACACAATGTCAAGATCTCCTATTTCATCTAGAAAAAGAGTGCCACCATTGGCTTCTTCAAATAGTCCAATTTTATTTGTCGTCGCACCTGTGAACGATCCTTTACAGTGTCCAAATAATTCCGATTCTAATAGTTGATCAGGAATAGCGGTGCAGTTAATGGCTACAAATGGTCCCATTTTTTGATCACTTCTTTCATGAATGAACTTGGCTAGCAGTTCTTTGCCTGTTCCACTTTCTCCAGAAATAAAAACACTAGCATGACTTGCGGCTATCTGTTTTGCGTCTTTAAGCACATTCAAAATTTCAGTACTCTGTCCGATAATCAAACAATCGCCAACTTCATCAGAAGTTGTTTTTTTGAATTTTGTTTCTAGTGGCTTTATTTCACCATTAAATGAGCTTATGTATTTAATAAAGCTAATTGTTTGAAATAAACATTCAATCTCTTGTTCGCCAAGAGTTTGAGTCTGTCGGCGATAAGGTAAAAATGGCACTTGGGGCTTAATCAATTTTATCCAGTTTAAATCTTCTTCATCTATTGTGGGATCGCAGATTATCAAATCCCATTTAGTTTCTGACAGTAGACCTAGATGCTCTTTAATGTCATCTGTGGTGAAGCTGAGAAAGTTCGTGTTAATGTTATACTTATTTTTATATTCGACAAATTTGATTTTTACTAAGTAGCTAATATTTATAAATGCAATTTCAACTTGTTCTGTTTCCACTTGAGTGTACCTAAAATTGTTCAGTTGTGAAAAAATTCTTTATCACTTGTAACACGTAATTAGCAATAAACCAATTTTTTCCTCACATTAAATATTTATTTATTTATAAGGGCTTTCCCAATCTTGCTTATGTGCTGATAATAACTCATGAATGTGGGTCACATCACCTTCAATTCTATTTATAATTGAATCAATTTCCCAATTTTGATTACTCTGTATATATTCTAGCATGTTGGCTGCAATTTTTTGGATGTCCGTGTAAGGTAATTTAAGCATTTGTTGTTCTAAATTGCTGATTAAGAAAAATGTTAAATCAGTAAATTCACTGTAGTCATGAACCTGAATTCGCCGAATTTGATGGCAAAAAAGTCTCAAATTATGATTGTTACAGTAGTTAAGTTTGTTTCTCTTTTTCTTCATTTATTACACCACCTAGAAATCCTGCTACAAAGTGAGAGGCCAATTTCTTTTTTGTTATGGCTTGATCAGACTCTTTTTTAAATAGATCGTTTTTGTAAATACTGACTGTGGAAATGATAGCCAATGATAGAGTCACAAAAACTGAGAATAATAATCCGTTATTTATTGTTGTTAGATAACCTAAGAAAGTTTCTAACAGATAAATGATGGAATATATCATAATAGAAATCTGTACTAAGAAGCTTGCCACTTTTTTTTTACGATCGTCATGCTTTCACTCAAAAGTTCTTTAAATATGTTGCTGGTTTTTCTTTTTAGTAGTTCAGTATATTTAACTTTTAAGTTTTCCATGGATTCTCCTCAGTTTTTTCATTTTAATGCAGTTTCTTATTCATAGTTTTCAAGGACCAAAGCAATATCAGGGCCTAGATCTTGGGTTCCCAGCAATCATTTGAATGAATGTTGTAGCTTACGTTCAAATTATGAACGTACCTATTTTTTTTATCCGGTGAATTAAGCCTCTTTAATCTGACTATTTTTAAAAATTTCAGATTCAGAAATGTTTTTGTCTATATATCTCAAATCTCAGTTTTTCAAAAAATGAATTTGGTCAGTAAATTGCACCATCCCTTTTCTCATTAAAAAGGACTGTCGAATGAAAAGATTGTTATTAAACGCTTTAGTATTAGTTTTTTTTCTGCTATCAACCTATCAATTTCTTACTCCAAAGAATCGCCTGTGGAAAAAGCTGAAACAGTAAAAAACAAAACTGTTGATGGAGTCAAAAGCACTTATCGTAAATTAGACGATAAGATTTGTGAAACCGTGAATGGAAAAATGAGATGTGTGACAAAAAAAATAAGAAATAAAGTTAAGAACACTTCGGATCAAATTGAAACCGATACAACTGAAACAATAAACAAAATTGATTAACTCAAAATAGGAGACTTTATGAATTTCAGGCACGGCTTCGCCGCCATCAGCTCAATGTTAATTTTCGCACAATTTTCCAGTGCACAAGAATCCAATGCCCAGGAAACTCACTCAGGAGTTTTTATTGAGCCCGCCATCACCTATGAAACTGGCACAGCTAAGGTGGATTATCCCTCGCCGCTTTCGAGTTCTTCAGGAACGGCAGATGGATTGGGGATCGGAGCTAAATTTGGTTTTCATATCTCTGAAGTTTTTTTTCTAGCACTCGATGCCCGTTACTCTTAACCTCAGTACAAAGACTCTTCGGTCAATTATGACGCCCCATCTGTTTCCACCAATTGGGGACCTGTGGTGGGTATTCAAATGCCTCACCTTGGGCTTCGTCTCTGGGGTACGGCTATTATGGGAGGAGAATTAAATCCTGAAAGCAGCGGCGGCTTTGATGTGACTTTTCGAGATGCTACGGGGTACCGAGTGGGTGCAGGATTTCGAATTGGAACCCTCAGCCTTAACTTAGAGTATCAAGATTCTAAATATGGAGAAACGAATCTACAGAAACTTGGTCCTTTTAGTCCTGGTTCCAATTTAGACGGCGTAGAACTTGAAAATAAATCCTGGGTGGCCAGCGTGTCCTTTCCCTTGCAGTTATGAAAAGGACTGTATCTTTATTGAAAGTTTTGAACCTGCCCGATATAGGGCAGGTTTCGGTAGTAGCCTTCGTAATCAAGGCCATAACCGACCACAAATTCATTGCTGATTTTGAAACCCACATAGTCCAGTTTGCAGGGAACTTTAATAGCTTCCGGTTTCTCTAGTAGGGCTACTGTCGTCAGACTGGCGGGCATGCGTGCCAAAAGAGCGTTTTTGAGATAGTTCATTGTGATGCCTGTGTCCATGATGTCTTCAACAAGAAGCACGTGCTTACCTTCGATGGGGCTTGATAAATCCAATGTGACTTTGACTTCTCCAGATGAAGTATTGCCATGGTAGCTAGAGACTCCAAAAAATTCACAGGTGATGTCGGCATTGATCTGACGAATTAAATCAGAATAAAACATAAAAGAGCCTTTGAGCACGCAAACAGCAATCACTTGTTTATTTTTATATTTATCGGTGAGGGCTTTCCCTATTTCTTCAATTTTTTTCTGAATTTGTTCTTCCGTAAGGTAAGGTTTAATTGAGAGATTGGGTTGCATTTGCGCACTCCTTTAGACAAATGAATTGTTCATGATTTCGCCAAAGCCACCGCCACCAGGTACGATGTAGTCTTTTGCATTGAGTCCCTTTTCTTCATTCCAAAATTGACCCGGTTCTGAATCTAGGGCCTTCGCTGAAGAAAGTCCACGGTCAACTCGAATGGCATAGATGGCCAAATCGGGATGGGCCAAGGTGACTCTTTTGAGATACTCGGGGGTGACGATCAAGTGAAGGGCTATGAACTTTTTAGGGTTTCCAGGAACATTTTTTTTGTAGTGATCCAGGCTTGAAATGATCGTTGTGCCTGTGGCTCCCATGGGATCAGGGAATAAAACGAAGGCTTTATCAATTCCACCCCCGATCTTATAACCACTGAGTTCAGTGGATTCAATTTTGTCGTTGGATGAAACTAAGCGAGAAGCAAATATATGGTCTTGACGAATATTGTCCTGGGGAAGGGCTTCATGCATGAAGTCATAGCAAACATGAGAAGGGTAAGTGCCAGCTCGAGCTAAATTAACACATACGACTCTTTGATCGGGGTGGACGCGTTCAGTTGTTAAAAACTGATCAGGATGGGTTTGTGTCATACGAGTGGGAAGAGTGGTTTTTTGTTTATCAAATTCATGATCAATAACGGCCGAAATGAGATGGGTATAAAGCAGATGCACGAGGCGGTTGACTTCAGGTTGAAAGGTTTGAGGGCTGCACAGTTTAGCTAGTATCCCGTTGAGAAACGGACTCGCCAAAATCTTGAGTTGAGGTCCATATTGATGATTTTGAAACATGGTAGAAGCTAAATCATTTTTTTAGACTAATGACAACGATCAGTTCTGTTTCAGGAGTTTTTTCAGGGGTTTTTGCATTGGCAAAACCCGTAAGAACAATGGAATTCCCTGAAGACAATTCAAAATTAATAGGAAATCGATTTTCAGAATCCAGGGCCACTTCCAATTGTCCCGCCACAGAATCTTCGCTGATGGTGTCCAATCTTGTTAAAGCTGAAATGGGGGTTGCTTGTGGTTGGGTGGCACCAGCGACTTGACGTGCCCTGACTTCAGATGTGCGAGGAAGTTCAATTTTTGTTACAAAAACCTGATCCATTACGAGTGGAAAAGGATCTGCCTTTAAGACTTTAGTCGTGCTTGGGTTCGCCGCTAATACTTTTGAAAAATCACTTATATAACCAAGCATCAGGCCATCTGATGTTTCGATGCGTGAAATGGTTTCAGATTCAATCCATTGGGATAATGTGGAAGAGGCCACTTGAATGAAATAAACTTTCACTTCAGGGCGAGAGTTAACTTCCTTTTCGTCAGTGGGATTCGGAAGCTGACTCGCTAAACTTTGAGCTTCAGCGTTTTCGGCTTGGAGGGTTTGAGATTCTGCCTGCTGAGAGCCGAATTGATGGCCCTCATCGGATTCCATTTGCAAGGAATTGGATTTAGTCATTTGAGGTTGTAAGTGGTCTTTGGAATTTTTACGAATGTAAAGAAAACCAGCCAAGCCAATGATAAAAACCATGAACATTTGAAGAGCTAAATTTTCACTGAGTCTTTTAAGTAAGGGCTTGGGCGGCGCTTTGAAAGCCGTCATATTGACGCCACAACGTGCGCAGTATTGATCGCGAGGTTGAGAAAAGCCACATTTAGGGCATTTGATAGTCATCCTTTACAGGTTAGCTGATTCCGAATTGACGCTCAACGAAATAATCCTTATGTTCACCACAGCCATGAATCGTTCTGAACTTCTTTCAAAATTAAATTTCCAAGATCATATTCCTGTACTTTTGGCTCAGGTAACAGATTTGCTGTGGCCCGAATCAAACAATAATTTATTGAATTCAGAGACTTCTGTGCCTCGCTATTTTGATGGAACTTTTGGACGAGGGGGGCATTACTCGGCTCTCAAATCGCTGATTCCCCATTTGCAAGCTGTTGTCTTTGACCAAGATCCAGAAGCCGTTCGTTTTGCTAAAGAAAATTTCAAGACAGAGGTCGAGTCTGGTCAATTGCAGGTCCAGCATGCAAATTTTTCCCAGTTTTCCACTGAAAAGTGGGGACTCTTTGATATGATGTTACTGGATCTTGGAGTGAGTTCACCTCAGCTCGATCAAGCTGAGCGTGGATTCAGTTTCTACCATGATGGTCCATTGGATATGCGGATGAATTTGTTATCAGAAGTAACGGCAGCAGATATTATCAACCAGGCTTCAGAGAATGAACTTATTCACCTATTTCAAAACTACGGAGAAGTCCGAAGTCCCTTTCGAGTCGTAAGAGCTATTGTTCACGATCGAAAAACAAAAAAATATGAAACGACAAAGCAATTGGCAGGTCTCATTGAGCGCGTTGAGGGTTGGAGAAAAAAGGGTTTTCACCCAGCCACTCTTTATTTCCAAGGACTGCGATTGGCTGTTAATCGAGAGCTCGAAGTGGTTGAATCAGCATTACCCATTATGATGCAAGCATTAAAACCAGGCGGGCGCTTGGCAGTTCTGACATTTCATTCGTTAGAGGATCGAATTGTTAAAAATATTTTCAAAGATTCAATCCTTGGTCGCCCCGTGAACAAGAAAGTGATCGTGGCAGAGCGAGACGAGCAAATGGCTAATCCAAGGGCTCGTAGTGCAAAGTTAAGGGTTTTTGAGAAACAAAATTAAATAAAGGAGAGAGTTCACGGATGAGCTCCCAAAATTGGCAAAGACAGCGTCCTGTATTAAGCGTTTTCCTTATCATTTTAACTCTTTTTTCGGTGGTTTTTCTGCAAATGGAAGAGCGTAGGTTAGGTTACGGTCTTCTCAAGATAAATCAGGAGGCTCGAAAATCAGCTGAAAGAAAAAAAGAGTTAGAGATTCAGTTGGCACGACTCACTCAACCAGAAGTTTTAGAAAAACTGGCCGCCAAACAGTTCACGCTCAAACAGGCGGAGCCCCGACAAATTATTGTTCTACCTCAGTTTTTAGAATTGGCAGATTCCCAGGAGCTTTTTGAATGAAATCAAGAATCCTTGTTGTTTTTTTCGGTCTTCTTATGTTGGGTTCAATTATTCTTCTCAGAGCTGCCTGGATTCAATTTTTACCCAATGAAAAGTTAAAATCATTGCAAGGCCGACAGTTCCAAACAGTAATCACTTTACCATCACGCCGCGGACCCATTGTTGATCGATTTGGTAAAGATTTGGCCCTCAGCACTGCTGCTTTTTCATTGTATGCAGACCCTTCCATTATTAAAAATCGTGTTCAAGCTTCACGCGAGCTGGCCCGTGTAACAGGTTTTTCATCCCAACACATTTATTCAAAAATTAAAGATAAAAACCGTCGATTTGTTTGGATTCAAAGAAGAATGGATCGCTCGGCGATGGATAAAGTCAATCAGCTCAAGATCAAGGGCTTTCGATTTGTTGAGGAATGGAAGCGAATTTACCCAAGTGAACAGCTTTTGTCTCCTGTTATTGGGATGATTGGACAAGAGGGTCAAGGTCTAGAGGGGTTAGAACTTTTTTACGAAAATGAACTGCGCGGAAGCTCTCAAAAAGTATCTGTTAAAAGAGACGCGAGAGGACGACCCCTTGTATCTGAGGGGCTACTATTCAGAGAAAATCCAGAGGGTTTTGAAATTCAACTCACCATTGATTCGGAGTTGCAATATCAACTTGAAAATGAACTTGAAAAAACGGTGGCCGAGTTTGAAGCCAATGGTGCGATGGGAATTATTTTGGACGCGCAGACTTCTGCCATTCGTGCCATGGGAAATTTGTATCGAGTGCAAGGTCAAAAGGGTCTTGCGCGAAGAAATCATGCCATCACTGATTTTTTTGAACCCGGTTCTGTTATCAAGCCCCTTGTGGTTGCAAAAGGATTAGCTAACGGCGATCTACAACCCAATTCAAAATTTGATTGTGAAATGGGACAGTGGAAAGTGGGTCAGCACTTGATTCGTGAATCTGATTCTAAACATCGATTCGGAATTATTTCCGTGAGTGAAATTTTAGCTTTTTCTTCAAATATTGGAACAGGCAAGATGGCACTTAAAATGGGCCCAGAAAAACTTCGACAAGGACTTGCTGATTTTGGTTTTGGTGAAAAAAGTGGAGTTGATCTTCCCGGAGAAGTGCGAGGAATGCTTCGCAAGCTTCCCTGGGGTGAGCACCAAACGGCCAACAACTCTTTTGGCCAAGGCATGGCCGCCACAGCTTTGCAAGTGGCCAATGCCTATGCGGTGCTGGCGAATGGTGGCGTTCTTAAAAGACCCTACATAGTCGAACGAATCCGCAATTTAGAAACAGGCGATGAAACCTTAAAAGAGGCTCGCGAAATTCGTCGAGTCATCAGTCCCTCGCAGGCTGAATCCATGCGCATGATGTTGACAGCGGTGACTCAAGAAAAAGGCACAGGAGCTTCTGCTCGTGTGGCGGGATTTCAAGTGGCAGGAAAAACGGGGACTGCACAAAAAGCAAGAGTGGGTGGCCGAGGTTATGAACCAGGGGCTTATATTTCGAGCTTTGCTGGACTGTTGCCTGCCCATAAACCAGAATTCGTCATTTATGTGGTTGTGGATCATCCGCGCAAGGCCTATTACGCCAGCCAAGTGGCGGCACCTCTATTTTCAAAAGTGGCCAGTTTCGCTGTCAGAAAAGCAGGGCTTTCGCCTTCTTTGTTAGCTGATGAGGATTATCAACGGAGTTATCAACAGCAAATGAGTGTAACAAAAAAACAAAGCGGAAAAGCAAAGCCAGCAGAAATTGATATGAACTCAATACTCCAAGAAGAAAAGACGGCCACGATTTCTCGATTGCCTTCACTCATGAACATGAGCCTGAGGCAAGCACTTGAAAAGCTGCAAGGGCAGCCTGTCAAAATCAAAGCAGTTGGTCAGGGGCAAGTGATTGGTACATTTCCCCGTGAGGGTGAGTTGCTTAAGGAAAACGAAACTGTCACAATTTTTTTACAATAATGTTGAAGAACTTGACATCAATTGTTCTCACTTTGAGATACGAACGCTTTTATTTTTACCATTGAATAAAATCATGATTGAATGTCAGTAAGGGGTTGGGGGACCACTGTCCTTCAAGTATTAATATGAAAAAAAATCTAACAAAAGTTTTACTGTTGGTTATTTTATCTACCACTATTTCTTTTTCTTTTACTAACTGTGGTGATAGTTTTAAAACGCTTGTGTCCCCTGAGCAGATAGCTCATGAAGCCTTAACCATGAAAAATGAAGTTTATATCAATGGTAATCAGGACAATATGTTCTACGCAGGTCGAGATCTGGTTTTTTCAGCTGATATCGACAATCCAGAACCTGGGGCAACACTGGAATGGTCTTATACAATTAACAACTTGCCCCAAGGATGTAACATCCTCAGCGTTCCAGTTCCAAGCCTATTTAAAATCAACTGCCCGACAGCTGTGGGTCAACTTAAGGTTTTTCTAAAAGTTAATTCAGTTACGGGATCTTTAGTTGCAGATCCTGTCAGTTATAATCTAACACAAGCTCCAGGTGGAGGCACTCCTCCCTCAACGGATGTTCCGTTCACCATTCTTGCAGGAACAGGCAATGGTTCGTGGAACACAGTTGATAACCCCATTCGAGCTAGAATAGGTCAGAGAATTGTCATCACAAATGCAGACACTGTTCCTCACCGTATGCACACTGGTGGAAGTCCATGCCCACATGGGGCTAATATTTTACCAGGTCAGACAGGCGTTTGTGTTGTCGGCTCAGCATTTAATGGTAGCGTTTATGATCACAACACGGGAACCAATTCTAAAATTTATATTGTAACCACACCTTAAAAGAAGACTCATTTGAACTCAGCCGATCCGATCTAGAAAAGCGCCCAGCTTTTCTAGAACCTGAAATGGGATTTCGTGGCCACCGCGGAAGATATGTCGCTCGCCTTTAAAGCCATTTTCACTCAATAGAGAATGAAGTTGATCTGAAAATTTAATTTTCAAAACAGGATCTTGTTCGCCGTGGCTTAAAAAATAGGGGGTTGGCTTTTTTTGAGTGGTCAACTGTGTTTTATACTCAACTTTGTTCACAAGTGCTGATGACAGAAGTACCAAACCCTTATATTGATTTCCTGACATCAAAACTTGATCCACTGCACACATGCCACCCTGACTGAAACCACCCAAAATAATTTGCTCTGTTGGAACTTTAAGATCTCGAATCATTTCAGACAACAGCTTGCGTGCGACGGGAAGTTCTATCGGAATTTCACGGCTGATATCATGATCAGCTTGGGGGTTTTGTAAGCGGACCATATCAATATTCCACCAGGCTCGACCTATCCAGTGGGGACCTAGCGGAATTTGTAAGGGTGCTTCTGGAAAAATGTAATTAAACTTTTTTCGAGTGGGAATGGCCTGCGCTAACGGTTGTAAATCCTGTGCGTCAGCTCCATAGCCATGCAAAAGAATAACGTAAGGTGCAGAGGGATCTTGAATATCGCTTAAGGTCTTGAGTTTCATGTCCAATTTCGTACACTTGAGTTGCATGACCTTGCAACAGCTTTTTCAGTACTTTCAAATTCACAGCTCCCCTGATCTTTTGCATTCTCAGGTGACAGGTCTTGCCCTGCGTTCTCAGGATGTGAACCCAGGGAGCGTTTTTTTTGCCATCAAAGGTCACGCGCAAGACGGACATGATAGTATTCCTGAAGCCATTGAGCGCGGAGCCATTGCTGTTGTTTGTTCAGACCTAAAAAAAATTCCTCAGGAATTTTCAGGGCCTGTCTTGCAACTTCACGATGTGCGAGGCGTGGTCTCACTTATGGCGGCTCGATTTTATGGTTTTCCGTCTCGAAATTTGTGGACCATTGGAGTCACCGGCACGAATGGAAAAACATCCATCACTTACATTTGCGAGTGGCTTTTAAAAAATGATTCAGTGCCCACGGCCGTCATGGGGACCATCAACCACCACTTGGGCGCCCATGTTTGGAGTACGGATCTGACAACTCCAGATCCCATATCGCTTCAAAAACGGCTGCAGGAATTCAAAGAGCATGGAGCTTGGGCTTTAGCTATGGAAGTTTCTTCTCACTCGTTGGATCAGAAGCGAGTGGAAGGGGTGGATTTTGATGTGACGATTTTTTCAAATCTTTCTCGAGATCATCTTGATTATCACAAAACCATGGATATCTATCACCAGGCCAAACAAAGATTATTCACTGATCTTTTATGGAAAAGTCAAAAAACTCAGGTCTATGCGATTGTCAACACAGATGATTCCCACGGACGAAAAATGAAAATTTCTGAGAGAGCTCGACTGCTCACTTACGGTCAGTCTGACTGCGACTATCGCTTTAAAGTTATCAAGTCAGATTGGCAGGGAACTTTGTTTAATCTGAAAAGTCCTAGTGGTGATTATGAAATAGAGGTGCCACTATTAGGATTACACAATGTTTACAATGCGGTGGCGGCTTTGGCCATGATGGATTGTAAAAAAATGGATTTTAATAAAGCCATTGATAATCTTAAAAAATTTCCAGGCATACCTGGACGATTGCAAAAAGTGCCAGTGAAGGGTCGAAATATTTTTATTGATTATGCCCATTCGCCTGATGCGCTGGAAAAAGTGCTCACTCTATTGGTGCAAAATCGAAATGACTTGAGTCCTAAAAGTCGTATTTGGACTGTCTTTGGATGTGGAGGAGACCGAGATAAGGGAAAGAGACCACAAATGGCTCAGGTGGCTGAAAAGTGGAGTGATCAAGTGATTGTGACTTCAGACAACCCCCGTACAGAAAATCCAGAACAAATCATTAAAGATATTCAGTCAGGCTTTACAAAAAGCAAAGGAACAACTTTTGTGGATCGTAGAGAAGCCATTCGACAAGCACTTTCGCAATCATCTTCTGAAGATGTGATTCTCATAGCTGGTAAAGGTCATGAAAATTTTCAAATCATCGGAGATCAAAAGCTGAACTTCAGTGATTACCAAGTGGCATTGGAGGAATATAAAAATGTCAGAACTTAATCTTGATTTAATCCTGCAATCGACCCAGGGACGCTGTTTAAATTTAACTCAAAATACATTTAAAGGTTTTGGTACAGACACTCGAAAAAATTTATCTGGAAAACTTTTTATAGCGCTCAAGGGTGAAGCTTTTGATGGTCATGATTATCTTATTCAAGCTGCTCAAGCTGGAGCAGCTGGTTTGTTGGTTCATCGTCTTCCCAATCCTTTACCAGTGGAACTTTCTCAACTGACAGTGATCGAAGTGTCTGACACTCTATTGGCACTGCAGGCTTTGGGACATGGGTTTCGAAACAAATCAAAGGCAAAAATTTTGGGCTTAACTGGTTCCAACGGTAAAACTTCGACTAAAGAATTCGCAGCTCAGATCATTGAAACTCAAAAACAAGTGCATTGGAGCCAAGGGTCCTTCAATAACCATTGGGGAGTTCCCTTTTCATTAATGGATTTGAAACCAAAACATGAAGTGGCTCTCATTGAAATGGGAATGAATCATGCGGGAGAAATCAAACGACTGGTTGAAATTGCTGATCCTGATGTGGTGGTTTGTACTATGGTGGGTAGAGCTCACATTGAGTTTTTTGGTACCCAAGAAAAAATAGCACTGGCGAAGCAAGAAATTTATCTGCACAGTCGCTCCAATGCCTTAGCTATTTTTAATTTGGATAATTCTTTTACCTATCAAATGTGGGAGCAGGATCAAAAGCTTAATCCTCATCGCCCCAGGCTCACTTTTTCGGAAACAAAGAAGTCTGATGTTCAAATGCAGTTAATTAAAGCGGACTTCAATGGCTTGCAATTAAAAGGTGAAATTCAAGGTATTTCCGGTGAAGTGTTGGTGTCGATATTTGGTCAGCACAACATCACCAATTTGTTGGCTGCCAGTAGTTTAGCGCTGGCTGCAGGACTGAGTCCTGAACAAATTTGGCAGGGTTTAACAAAATGTAAATCTCATTGGGGACGCAATCAAAAAGTACAGCTTAAATCTGGAGCCGTGGCCTTATTTGATGCCTACAATGCAAATCCAGACAGCATGGAAGCTTTGATCAAAAATATTAAAGACATACCCGCCCCCAGGAAAATTGGAGTCTTCGGTCAAATGAAAGAGCTCGGAGAACTATCCTCGCAATTTCATGAACAATTGGGCCGAACAGTGGCCAGTGCCCAGTTCGAGAAAGTCTTTTTTTATGGTGATGATCATGCCAGTTTCACAAGAGGATTAGAAGCGGGTGGACACAAGGGAGATTCTTATATCGCTCCCGAATTTTCTGAAAGTTTAGCAAAAAACTTATCAAAAGATTTGAAATCCGGTGACTTTGTTGCCTTCAAGGCTTCTCGAGGACTCCGTTTGGAGCGAATGTTGATGGCCTGTGAGCCTTTGGACTTCTCAGAGAAATATTAAATAATTCAATAGTTTCAATGATTTACAAATAAGTGCTTGCGACTTTATTTTGCTTTGTGCTAAGTAAGTGAAATGCTTTATCAATGGTTGTACGACTTCTCTGATTCCTATTCTTTTTTTAACATTTTCCGCTACATCACTCTTCGCAGTTTTTTAGCTTTCTTCACCACCTTTTTTATTTGTTTGTGGTGGGGGCCCAAATTTATTCAGAAATTGAAGGAAAAGCATTTTGGTCAAAGCATTCGAGATGATGGTCCTCAAACACACAAAAAAAAAGCAGGAACACCCACCATGGGTGGAGGACTTATTCTTTTCAGTCTCATCATTCCTGTTTTGTTTTGGACGGAAGTGACCAATCCTTTGGTTTGGACGACTTTGCTAGTTGTCTTTGGATTTGGCCTGATTGGGTATATTGATGATCACCTTAAAGTTAGCAAAAAGAACACCAAAGGATTACCTGGAAAATTGCGCTTGCTGGGTGAGTTCGCACTCTCGGGATTAGCCCTATTTATACTGATCAAATTTTTTGGGTTTTCAACAGAAGTTCATCTGCCTTTTTTCAAAAATATTGTTTTTGACTTGGGTTACGGTTACATCGCTTTTGGAGCCCTCGTTATTGTGGGTACGGCCAATGCTGTGAATTTAACTGATGGCCTGGATGGACTTGCTATTGTGCCAGTTATTATTTCAGCCACTACTCTGGGACTCTTTGCTTACGTGGTCGGACACACTTCATTAGCTCAATATTTACAAATTCCACATATATCGGGAGCGGGAGAGCTCGCACCCATCGCCGCTTGTTTTGTCGCCGCAGGTTTGGGCTTTCTCTGGTTTAACACTTACCCGGCCCAAGTTTTTATGGGTGATGTGGGCAGCCTCTCACTTGGTGGTTTTCTAGGGATGATGGCTGTTCTAACAAAAAATGAGTTACTGATGATTGTTTTGGGCGGCGTTTTTGTCGTTGAAGCTCTGTCTGTCATAGGGCAAGTGGCTTCCTTTAAATTAACGGGAAAAAGAATTTTAAAAATGGCCCCCCTTCATCATCATTTTGAGTTGGGTGGGATGACTGAAACAAAGATCATCGTTCGATTTTGGATTATTTCCATTCTTCTCGCTGTGCTCTGCTTAGCCACATTAAAATTAAGATAGTTTTTAATTACCAAAGAGGTTGTTCATGTATCGTGAAGTTGCAGATTTAAAAGATAAACGAATTCTAGTTGTAGGTTTGGGAAAAACAGGTGTGTCACTCTGTCACTTCCTAACCCAACATGGAGCGCAAGTGACGGTCTCAGATCACAAATCCAGACCCGAACTTTCAGCGCAACTTGAACTGGTGGAAAGTCTTCCAATTAAATTTGAATTGGGAAGCCACTCTCCTAAAACTTTTCTGCAGCAAGATTTGGTTGTTTTATCTCCGGGAGTCTCAGCCAATTTAAAAATTTTTGAATACGCTCGCAGTCAGGGAGTTAAAATTACGGGTGAATTTGAATTTGCTCAGGGTTTTATACGTGAGCCCATGATTGGAATCACGGGAACTAACGGTAAAACTTCAGTGGCAAAATTAATTGAAGCCTTTTTAACTGAATCATCTGTAAAAGCCTGGGTGGGCGGCTCGAACGAAAAGCCATTAACAGATTATTTGCGCTACAATGAAAAGGCACAGGTGGTTATCGTTGAAGTTTCTGGCTTCATGTTAGAGCATGTGGACCAATTCAATCCCAATAACATTGTTTTTACAAATCTAGCTGAAAATCATTTGGACCGTTATCGCTCCATGGAAGAATACGTTAATGCAAAACGAAAAATCTTTAAAAATACCAACCAGGCCACCACTTCAGTTTTGAATGCAGACGACAATGCTGTTGTTGAATTAGCGCGTGATCCTGCAGTTCAGCGTGGTCGAATTTTTTACTTTTCTAGAAAGCAAGCCTTGGAACCACAAATTATGAATATTGGCGGCGCTGTTAATATTGGCACTGATATCAAAGTTCGAACAGGTCCAGAGATTGAGTTCTACTCAGTCAAAAATGTTAAAATGCGTGGTCGCCACAGCATTGAAAACATCATGGCCGCTATCCTTGTTTCCCGAGAACATGGCGCTAAACACGATGCCATTCAAGCCGTGATTGATTCCTTTAAGGGCCTTCCTCACCGAATTGAATATGTTCGAAAAGTGGGTGGCGTTAATTTTTACAATGACTCAAAAGGCACCAATGTGCATGCAGTTCTAAGAGCCCTCGACACTTTTGAAGAAAATGTGATTCTCATTATGGGCGGCAAAGAAACTAATATTAATTTTGAACCTCTGCGGACAATGATCAAACGTAAAGTAAAAACTCTGATTTTAGTGGGTGAAGCTAAAGAAAGAATCAACCGAGAATTGGGTGACTTCAGTGAATGTTTTTTAATCGGAACTTTTGAGGAAGCTGTCTTGATTGCTTACCAAAAGTCGAGGATTGGAGACACTGTTTTACTCAGTCCCGGTTGTCCAAGCTTTGACATGTTTGACAGCTTCGAAGAGAGGGGAGATTATTTTAAAGAGATCGTGAAGAAGTTTCATTGATCCTTACTCTCTTTCAAATGAGGTTCTTATGCTAAGACATGGAAGTCTTGCTGTTTCGTTAATCCTTTCAACTCTTTTTTTATTTTCTGGGTGTTCTAGTAAAAATAAAAAAGCCGAATTACGAGAAAAGGTGATTCAGCAATCTGGTTTCATGTGTGAGTTTATTAATGGTGAACAGCACAGGCAGGTTGAAATTGAATTGAACGTTTTGATGGCTAAACGCTGTGACACTGAAAAGCCTTACTCCATGACCAACTACAAAACATCGGCAGAAGTAAATGGAGTGCTTTTTTGTTGTCGAACAAAAGACACAGTCCCTGTTAAATCTGTTAGCACGACTTCAACTAGCAGCCCGGCCTTGAGTCCTGCTGCTGGTTCTTCAACCAAAAAACCATCTGAAAAAGCTCTCGGATCAGATTTAAATATTGATATTGAGCCTGGTCAGTAATGAAACATAAGTCTTGGACTTCGAGTCTGTTGCTCGCCTTATTTGCTCTTATGGGTGTGGGACTTGTTCAGGTTTACAGTTCAAGCTTTGTTTTTGCGATCGAAACCTATAGTGATGGACTTTTTTTCTTTAAAAGACAGTTGTTTTTCAGTGCCCTCGGTTTAGGTGTTGTGGCCTTTGTGACTTGGCTCCCCATGGATCTCATTCGACGCTATGGATGGTGGCTTTGGGCAGTGGCCTCTGTGTTTGTTTTGCTGACTTGGCTGCCTGGTTTGGGTGTTAAAGTGGGGGGAGCCCATCGCTGGATTCAACTCCCTTTTGGTTTTAGATTTGAGCCCGCTGAGCTGCTGAAAGTTGGATTCATTTTGCTCATGGCCACTTTGATAGCCAGATCTCAGGAATTAAATCCTAAGCGCACTGTCACCTGGTCAATTTTTATAATCACTCCTCTTTTATTTGTATTAAATCAGCCAGACTTTGGAACCTTTGCCCTTATTGTTGCTGTTGGAATGGCTCTGCTCTTTGCTTTTGGAATGTCTTGGAAAGTGATTATCGCAAGCTTTTTGGTCGCCATTCCTACTTTTTATTTTCTCGTGATGAATGTTTCTTATCGTCGAGCCCGGGTGATGGCATTCCTAGATCCCTGGTCAGAATCCCATCAAAAAGGGTTTCAGGCCATACAAAGCATGTTGAGTTTTCATGCCGGTGGTTTTTGGGGAACTGGGCTAGGGCAAGGGCAAGGAAAGCTTTTTTTCTTACCTGAAGCTCATACCGACTTCACATTGGCTGTCCTTGGTGAAGAAATGGGATTTGTTGGACTTTTTCTTATACTGTCACTTTTTGGATATGTGATTTATCGTTGTTTTCAATTGTCACTTCGAACTGAAGATCGATTTCAAAAAGCTGTTTGTTTAGGAGTAGGATTAATTTTAGGAGTCACAGTTGTCATCAATGCAGGGATGTCCATGGGGTTGTTGCCCACAAAGGGAATGGCTCTTCCATTTTTGAGTTACGGTGGAAGTTCACTGGTGACCACATGTTTGCTTTTTGGAATTCTTCTCAAAATTGAAAATGAAATTATGAGTCGCGATCAAAGTCGACAGCGAATATCTCGAATATTAAAATCATAGGACAATTGAACCATGGAACGTAGAATTATCGTTGTTACAGGAGGGGGAACTGGAGGCCATGTTTATCCAGGGCTGGCGGTCATTCGGTCTATCCAAAGCCAACACAACGACATTGATTTTCACTGGATTGGAACAGCTTCGGGAATGGAAGCCCAAATTGTTCCAAAAGAAAAAATTCTCTTCCACCAAATTAATGTGGGCAAGCTGAATATGTCGGGAGCCTCTCTTTTGAGTCGTTTGAAAACTCTGATTGGCTTGCCTCGAGCTTTTTATCACTGCATGAAGCTGCTTTGGAAAATCAAACCCAATTGTGTTTTAGGTGTGGGTGGTTTTGTATCTGGACCTGTCGTGCTTTGTGCAGCTTTAATGGGTTTTCCAACTGCTATTTGGGAGCCCAATGCTCATCCCGGAATGGCCAACCGATGGTTGTCACCTTTTGTGGATAAAATATTTTTAGTTTTTGTCGAAGCAAAAAAATTTTTATTTGGCCATAGTAAAATTCAAAGAGTGGGTTTGCCTATCCGTAAAG
>JBKDFX010000037.1:0-4417 GCA_046336825.1 Bdellovibrionales bacterium
GGGAGCCTGGTTCTTTGCGAGCGCAGGAAGAAGGTCGAAAATGCCCGCTCGGAAAGAAAAACTCTCAACCGGGAAGAGCGAGTGAAATCTCTACACTAAATTTTTGCGTCAAACTTCCGGCTAGAAAAAAGCTAGACACAACATCATATCAGCTACGTTAAATTCACCACCAAAAATGTATTGCTCTTCTGAAATAATTTATAGATTTCGACAGTTCTGGTTCAATGACCCTTTTATGCCTAAACAAACATAAAATTCATCACCCCTCGAATTTTCGCAGTTTCTAGTCAGCTTTGCTTTTTTTGCACCTGAACAGATAAAATAGTGAGAACCAGATAAGGATTCACAGTCCCTTTGCCAAATTGAAGCTTGCAATCCCAAGCACCACAAATATCCAGCACCTGAAAATTGGTTACACGCTTTTGATTTTGCATACTTTTGAGCTTGGCACCAAAAGTATTGTTTTCCATTTAACTGATTACAGTCTAATCCTTGGTTTGCCGCAACAACACCTTCGCAAATCATATAGGGATAGAAGCCTTCGCTGGGTGCTGCTTGTACAAAAATAGAAAAAAATAGAAATATAAATAAAAAAGCCTTCATAGAAAATACCTCGTTAGAAGTGCTCATTTATCATAGATATGTTTTCTAATATATTAGCAATAAAAAGCTTTGAATTTATTATAGTTTTGCTTTTTATCACAACCATTTCGATAATCTTTGACGCACAAAAGGCTCAATAATGAACTTTGAATCGAACTGAAATAATTCCACACCCATCACCGTAGCTAACAGATTTCTTTCCATAAAAAGGTGGTTAAGAACACTTAGGTTAAATTATTTGATCTTGGCAAAAAGGGAGGGGTTTATAAAACCTCGGAAGAGAATTAATTTATTGAAAAATAAAGGCCTCTGCCTAACTCAGGAACTAGAATTATCATATGAGTTCGACCAATCATAGATACAATAATTTTTGGTCTATTTTCATTTTGATTTGATTTACTTTTCACACTTGCATTAAAGGCTGGGCTTCGATCTGCAAAAACAGAATCTAAAAATTCAAAGCGATTTTTAAGTTGCTGCCTAACGCTTGGATCCAAAGAGCCCGCATTTGTTCGAAGATAAATCTCGACAGCTTCTGCAAAATCCTCAGCCCAATTTCTATTTCCATATTCACTAATTCCAATTCTGTCTTTCTGAGCCTTCGTAATATAAGCAAGGTCAGGAGTACTTCTACCAAATAACTTATTTGCAATCAAATGCCCAAATTCATGTCGTAGTATTCGAACACTAAAATCTCGATTTTTTTGAATCATCTCGAAAGTGAGTGGAAATAAATCAATGAATGAATCTTTATCAGTCGTAGAGCCATAAAGTCTCTCGGAAAAATAAATTGACTCAAATGGATTCAATCTAATTGCTCTAAGAAGTTCTAAATTCTTCAATGGCAAATTGAGTGTGACTTGAGCAAGGCCTTCAGCTAAGTGTTCAAGACCAAAATTGAGCGGAATTATTAAATCAACTTTTTTCTCTTTTATTTGAATTCCTTGTACAAGCGACTCAAATTTTGCCTGATTTGAAGGAAAATCGACAACCTGAACAGTTGGCGCAAGCTTGAAGGGTGAGTAAGCGCCTGCCAATTGAAATGTTGGTAACTTAATGAGTGGAGGAGATAAAGGATTAATATCAAGGAATTCTTGCTTTTCGTAAACTTGGCCATTGATTAATTTCCCGTATCCAACAGGCCTCCATTCCCCATTCAACTGTTCATAAATTACTCCTGCTGTTGACAAAATTCGTTTTTTCCCATTGTTGAAGTACTCAACATCAGCAGCGAATTTTTGACCCTGCACTACGATTCGACACTGGGAATGTGCATTTGGAAGTGAAAAAAAAGTCAAACAAATCAATAGAGTAAAAAAATAAACAATACTATTCATTTACATTTCAATCCAGCAATACATATGCCGTTGAAGATCTGTCTCATTATGAGATTGTGGTAAAATTAGTAATCTCTCTTTTTTCTAAGATTATAATATTTTTCCTCATCATGAGCTAATTAGCTAACCGTGGGGGGACGTCAGTAAATTGAATCAAAGCGATATATTCCTCCTAGCCCATCATCGCAGCTAGCGATATCCCAATCCTTGAATATATTCCTTGTCCATTTATGACTTAGCCTTTTAAAGCCATTTTCTTGCAAGAGAAAGCATCCTCATGCCCTCGCACTAAGATTATATTTCCTAATTCGGAACAAATTTCCTAATTAGGAACAGATTTCCGAATTCGGATGAAATTTCCTAATTCGGAAATAATTAGGGGTTTTTTGGGGTTTTACTACTTTCACCTTTATTTTCACACATTTTACGTTCTAAACCACAAACAAATTAACTTGGTTTTACTCCTGACTCTCCCCTGCCTAGCTTAATTTTAGGTCTCAAATTTAAAAAAATATTGAACACGAGGAGGTTCTCATGAATATGTTAAAAGAGGATTTTTTTCATTCTCTTGAGCTGCAAAGGCAAGAAGATGAATTAAAGCTAAGATCTTTGACAATAAAAAGATGGCTTAGAACAAATGAAGTCGCATTATATTTGGGAATAACCATAGGAGCAGTCCGAGTTATGACTCACCGGGGGCAATTGTTTCCCAAAAAATATTGCGGACGTAACTACTACTGTCGAAATGAAATTGACGAGCTTATTGGAAATTCTAACTCAAAACAGACAAGGAGTTTTCAATGGCGATAAGAGAAAGATTAATCGATGGTAAACTTGTATATGAAGTTTCAATCAATATTAGAAGTAAACAATATCGAGATTTAAGAGTTCAAAAGTTAAAAACACATATTCGAACCCTTAAAGAAGCGCAATTGATTGAACGTAATTTATTAAAAGAATGCTCAGCCGAACTCACCCGCAGGGAAGGCTCAGCTGTCACATGGGCTGAACTTCAGGAAGAATGGGAGCTTGCACATCGCAGAGGTCAAATTGGCCTTAGAGAAATTCAAGCTAACACTTTACAAGAAATGCTCTCATTTATTAGACGATGGACAAGTGAATGGAACAACAAGGGTTGCCATGAGATTCGTCCAGGCGAAGTTAGAAAGATCATGAACATCATGGAAGAACAGGGCTATTCACGAAGTCGTTTGAGAACACTAAAGTCTTCAGTGAATGTATTGTTTCGCTGGGGAATTGATGAGGGACTGATTCGAGCTGTTCACTCATCACCTGCAATCGGTGTTGAGATCTTAAAAGCTAAAGATGAAAAACCGCCCTTAATTTTATCTTTAGCTGAAATCCATAAATTACTTGAAGCTGCCAAATCCATGGATCACGAATGGTACCCCGTCTGGGCCATGGCTTTAAATACAGGAATGCGTTCTGGTGAACTCTATGCCCTGGAATGGAAAGACATTGATTGGGACAATAAACTAATTACCGTTTCAAAGTCTTATAATGGAAGGCTTAAGCAAGTGAAGGGCACAAAAGCTGGTTACTGGCGCAAAGTCCCCTTTAATTCTGACACAGAAGGGTTATTAAAAGAATTACGAGCTAAGGCTTGTGGTGATCATGTGCTACCAAGAATTGGAATGTGGCGACGCGGAGAGGCCGCAAAAGTCTTAAGAGAGTTTTGTGTCGGCATTGGCATAAACTCTGTGAGTTTTCACGCGCTCAGGGCTTGCTTTGCCACTCACCTGCTTAATTCTGGAGTGACAAGCCCAGTGGTCAAAAAGATCTGCGGTTGGACAGATGAGAAAGTCATGACGAGATATATTAGGCTAGCTGGGATTGATGTGTCAGGAGCCACGGACAAATTAAACTTCATAAGAAATACAGAAGTGAGTCCAAAGCTTGTGAATTTGCATTCCTACCGAACAAATAAGGGCGATAATATTAATGAATAGAACTTTTGAGAACAGTCTTGGATGTTGGCTATTTGGTTTTAGTTTTTCAAATAAGTATTTGATTAGACATGCAAAAAGTCCAGCACCCCAATTAACTCGGCAGTTAATTGACCTTGAAGGTCCATACCGAACAGATACTTTACACTTTATACCGGGGACATCCTTTACACTTTTTGAAATCCAAAAGGTTTATCTACCGGCTCAACTCGAGTTCTTTTTTCATCGAAGTAACCTAAATCAAAGTCCATAAAACTTACGACCCAGATTCCATCTTCCATTTCTTTTTCCCAACCTGTTCTGCTACAGCTCGTGACTGTATAGGCCCATTAAGAACTCTTGCTAGAGATTGGTCAAAACTCAATCCACAATCCAGAAACAATTTTTCTGTAAGCATGCTCACGATTAACAAAGAAAAGATCAGAATTTTTGTCACAACTGACACCTTCAGTGACGTGCCCCCCGAAAGTTGATCCAGGCCCAATCGGACTGGTATAAACCAAAAAGGGA
>JBKDFX010000038.1:0-17778 GCA_046336825.1 Bdellovibrionales bacterium
TTATAATAAATAATCTTTTCCATAATCTTTGGTTTGGGATTAAAATGACTTAGCACGGCTCGATCCCGTAACTTTACATCTTTTTTAATCACAAAAACGACTCGGTTTTCAAGCCTCGGATCCGGGATAGTTATCACATGCGATACTGGGGCAAAATCCAAACCAGCAAATTGAAACCAGGAATCTCTGAGTTTTTGAAGTGAAACCAATTCCCCTGATATTTTAACTACATCTTGTGCTCTTCCAAAAAGAATTATGTTGTGCCCTAATTTTTTGACTGAATCATCCGTTAAAAAATAGCCCCCACTTGTTTTTGCTGGTTCTATTTCAACTTGGCCCTTCACCACCTGCACATAACCCGTGAAAAGGGATTTGGACTTCAAAGAGAGTTTGTCGTCTTTAATTAAAAATTGTACGTGGGGTAAAAACTTCAGATTGTCATTTTCGATGAGGGCCACCATTGAAGATAGCTCAGTTAGACCATAGGTGGGAATCAACTGCCAGCCCAAGTCTTTTGCCTGTTCATGCAATTGGGGGTTCAGTCGTCCTCCTCCCACAAAAGCTCTAAAATTTTGTGGAGCCTCAAATTGCTTTTGAACCAAGTCATAGACCTGAACCGGAACTAATGAAGACCAGGTGGCTTTTGTGGCTCCAAGAGCATTGTAGAAAGCTTCCACATTCCATCGTCCTGCTAGTTTCATCACATTAAATCCCGACACATGGGAACGAGCTTCAACAGCAAGTCCTCCCACATGAAATCGAGGCAAACATTGCAACCAAATGTCTTTAGGATTGATCATGAAGTATTTATTCACAGTTCGAGCTGATTCTAAAAATGCTTCTTTAGAAATCAAGACTACTTTATAGGATTTTGCATCTACAACTGTGGTTCCAGAAGTCAAAAATCCAAGATGAGATTTTAATCCTGAGCGATAAGTCGCCTCACGAAATATTTTTTGATAATGACCTTTGATTTCGTCTGGTAAACGATCATTCAGAAATAATTGATTATCTTCACTGGCCCAAAGCTCTTGAGTTAAGGAATTTTGAGTAGATTCCATTCCTGTCCTTTCAAAACAAAATCAAAACCTATCCCCCATCCTCCTATTTTTTTAATATAGGGTCCTTGGAGATTGAGAAGAGAGTTAAATTCTGTAGGTTCGTAATAGTCAAATGTCAGACAACCAGGTTCGTTCATATAATTTGGGTATTGTCGTTGAAGATCTTGAGCCACAACTGCACATTGCATGACACCCAGGGGATGACCCATGTGACTTGTGACAGTCGCTTTTTTGTTCCATTTAACAACTTGGTTCATTCTGGCCGCAATGTCCTGATGGGTCGGTTTTAAGATAAAAATATCAGCTTCAACACGGGCCTCTTGTTTGAGTGGAATTTTTCTAAGCTCCCAATCTATGGCAAGGGGAATGATTTGTCTGGCCTCTTTCCACAGCGCTTCATCATAGGGAAAGGGGTCTTCGATGTATTCAATCATTCTTTTTGCGTGGGGGCTCAGTTTAAGAAGAAATTGTGAAAACGTATTCCAAGATAGGCGGCCATTAAAATCGAGACGAAGTTTAACATCATGGGTGAGAGCCATGCGATTGATCATTTGAACTTCATTATCAAATTGATCACCTAATTTAATTTTTACAACCTTAAAGCCCTGCTTCACCAGAGGGTCCAATAACTCAACTGTATGAGGGTTAATTTTACCCATCATGGCGTTATTTTTTAAAAGGAGTGAGTTGTCATAAATGTTGCGCTTTTCTGATCGACCCTTTTCATCCAAAGACGCTAACCAAATACACTGCTCCATCATAGCCGAAAGCTTTTTTTGTCTTAGAAGACTTAAGTGTTCCTCAATTTCTGGGTCTCCCAACTCTGGCCAGGGATGAAGGTCAGAAAATCCGACTCGTTTATCATCCCAATGAACTTTTAGTAACGCACCTTTGCGCTTAGCTGGAGCTTTACCCGTGGGTTCCAAATTTTTAGGTTGTAATTCATAAAGGGAATAAAAGATTTTCATGCAATAGAGAGCCCAAGCATCAAGAGCAAGCTAAAAACAAAGGAATGCAGTGAAGCTTTCGCTAAAAACTGATTGTACTTGGGACTGGGGTCAGTTTCAAAAATTTGTCCCATCAATGGCATGGAAACGAAAAGTGCAAAAAATGGTAATACTGCGGCATGGCTGTAATGGGGGATCAGCCAGTAGGTACAAAAAAAATAGGGAAGATACATATACACGGCAAGTAACCATTTAGAATTTTTAACACCCAAGCGTACAGCTAGTGTTTTTTTACCCACCTTTACGTCCTCAGCAGAATCACGAATGTTATTTATCATGATTAAAGTGGCTGACATAAATCCCGCTTGTAATCCTAGAACATAAGCCTCCGGAGCCCACACCCCTGCATGCAAATAGACTGTGGTGGAAACTGCGATAAGTCCGAAAAAAAGAATCACAAATAAATCTCCGAGACCATGGTAGGCCAGAGGAAAAGGACCTGATGTGTAAGCATAACCCATAAGAATGGAAACCAAACCAATGGCAATTAAAACTCCACCACCAATTTGCACCAGGGGTAAACCCACGAGGGCTGCTGCAGCAAAAAAGCCAGTGGCCATCCACATCACCTTTTTTGGGGACATGGCACGCGATTGAGACAACCTTTGTGGACCCTTTCGATCATCTCCGTCTGCTCCACGCACAAAGTCGGCAGCATCATTGGCCAAGTTAGTCCCTATTTGAATAAAAAGAGCCCCCAACATGGCACAAACAAAAACGAGCGGGTTCATTTCAGCAAATAGAACGTAGGATGCAAAAGACCCCAAAGTAACAGGTAATACTGCAGCTGAAAGGGTTTTGGGGCGGAAAGCCTGAATAATTAAAGAGATTTGACTTGTTGCCATAGAATAGATTTAAAGCCATCATTCGGCCACTTAGAAGGATTGATGCATGTCAGGAAGCGAAATAGTTTTATTTTTGATGGGCTTTGTTTTGGGGTCTGGTTTCGTTTTCGCCTTGTTTCGATTCCGCTCTCAAAGTGAGCAAAGCTCCAAAGAAGTTTTTCAGCAACAATTTCAACTACTGGCCCATCAAATTCTAGATGAAAAGACTCGTAAGCTGGACGAAGTTCAGCAGAAGAATCTTCAGATGATTTTAGATCCCCTCAAAGAACGCCTTAAGGATTTTGAAAAGAAAGTGGACGAAACCTACTCCCAGGAACGAAGTGAAAGAGGTGTTCTCAAGGGTGAATTGAATAAACTCCTTGAGCTTAATCAGGTGATGTCGAAAGAGGCTCAAAGCCTGTCCCGGGCCCTCAAGGGTGATGTTAAAACCCAGGGCAATTGGGGGGAAATGATCCTCGAAAATATTCTCCAGCGCTCTGGACTGCGAGAGGGTGAGGAATACACAGCTCAGGGGACTGATTTAGGTCTTAAATCCGAAGAGGGCGGCCGACTTTTACCTGATATTGTCGTGAAACTTCCGGGTGGAAAACACTTGATTGTGGATTCCAAGGTCAGCCTGAAAGCTTATGAAGCCTGTCAATCGACGGAAGACGAGGGCGAAAGAAATAAATTTGCTAAATTGCATGTTCAATCACTGGAAGCCCACATCCAAGGACTCAGCTCAAAAAAATACCATTTGGCTGAAGGACTCTCCACCCCTGACTTTGTCATTTTATTTATGCCTTTAGAACCGGCCTTTGCCCTGGCCTTCAAAGAAAAACCTGAGATTTTCCAAAATGCCTGGGAAAAGAATGTGGCCATCGTGAGCCCTACCACTTTATTGACAACTCTTCGAACAGTGGCCGCCCTCTGGCGCCAGGAAAAACAACAGAAAAATGCCTATGAAATTGCCAGACGAGGTGGGCTTCTTTATGAAAAATTTTCTTCATTACTGGTGGATCTTAAGGTCCTGGGTGACCGTTTGGACTCTTCACAAAAGGCCTACAACGATGTTCTTAAAAAAGTGAATGATGGTCGCGGCAATCTGATTTCCCAAGTTGAAGAACTCAAAGAACTCGGCGCCAAAACCAAAACGTGACAGGTACGTAGATCGTAACAATGCGTTATTCATCATCTAATAATCGACTTAAAATCCAATCGTTGGACCTGACAATTTATGTCTCAACTTAAGACATTGATCAGTTTCCGTTCTTCAAAACTAAATTAACCGCATCTCTAACAGCATGGACATTGCTTTGGACAATCCTGGAGGATTCCCTTATGGCACGTTGGAATATAATTTTCCTCATCTTCATTTTCACTCAATCTAGTGGAGCCGTTCTTTATATGAGCCTCCGTGGTTCAGAGGATCGACTACAAGCCTTTTGCGCTCAAAACAAGTGCTTAGAAAATATTGTGGAAACAAAAGCTATTGAATTTGATAATGGTAATACTTTTGTTAAAATCATGTCTCCCGTAGCTGGTCAACCCGTTGAGGTTTTTGTCAACTCTGAATTAACTGCCAATCAATTTATGGAGCTTTTGATTGCTATTAGAGCTCTAAAAAGTGAATTTTCAGGTTCCATCAACGTCAATTTTAATTCAAAATATCTAAATCTTAAGTCTAAGGAGGGAACACCTCTTCTGGACAGCTCATTTGCCCGTGAACTTATTTACCTTGCAGGTGCAGAAACGATACAAAATTTGTATCCTCTATCCAACTCCAAAAAGAATGTGGCACTCAAACACAGAAGCTTAAGTGTTTTACTTGGATCTTCAACCTCTGCAAGTGCAAGCGGCTTGGCAACAAGCCTAAAAATTCCACAAATTGAGTTGAAAGATACCCATTCTTTAGGACCTGACCATCGAGTCTTCCAGTATGAGTCTTTTAACGAAGATTATAACGAAAATTTTCTAAAGATCTTAGGTCGATTAAAAAAAATTCGTAACAGAAAAAGTGCAGTGACCCTGATCACACCTTACTTGCCTTATGCCAGATCAGATAAAAAGGATCAAAAGGGAGTCGCCATATCAGGGCGACTGGCGGCTGACTTAATTGAGGCAGCTGGCGCCGATTCAATTATTTTTGTACGCGCACATGCACCTCAATCCGAAGGTTTTTTTTCGATACCAACACTACAAATCTCAGGTCGTAAAACCATCAATAATTTCTTAAAAAGTCGAGAAGTTGAAGTCGTTGTTTCACCTGATGCTGGATTTCAAAAAGATGCGACTCTCTATGCTGATGAATTGAGAGTTCCCCTAAGCGTGATTAACAAACAAAGAAATCTTGAAACTGGTAAAGCAGAAATTAAAGGCATTTCTGGATTTTCCGTTAAAGGAAGACGAGTTGTCATAATTGATGATGAAACAGCTTCAGGATCTACTTTAGCTAAGGCAGCAGAGCTGCTTAAGTCTTTAGGCGCAGTTTATGTCGTAGGAGTTGTCACACACTTAGCTGGCTCAGCCGACCAAGCACTTAAAAGTCCATTTTTAGACGAAGTGGTGGTCACCGACTCACTCCCCATAAAAACAAATTCAGAAAAACTAAAAGTGCTTTCTCTCACAGATGAAATAGCGGAAGAAATTAAAAATACATTTCCACCCTTTGCTGGTTCATCACTCAATTGCCGTGCTCGAATTATGAAATTTTAGGAGAATTTATGAAACTTTCGGCAATTTCAAATTTAATTATTCTAAGTCTTTTTTGCCAAACAGCTTGGGGAGTTAATATTTGCAAAAAAGCGATTAAACTTGATGTCGTAAAAATATCTGATGTGTTATCCATTGGGACATCAGTCAAAACTCCGCAAGGTTTAAAACTCATTATATCTTAAGCTATACTCGATGGCCATAAAGGGATTGTCTACAAAGCCGTTGATGAAAAGGGAAAAGCCTGGGCTCTGAAAGTACCTCGATTTGATCTTCCCGAATTTGATTATGATGTAAAGGCCTCTCTCGTTAAAGAGGTGGGAAAAATTGAATTATATGAAAAATTAAATGTTCCTTATGCCAGAATTATTGAAGCGGGTCCTGACTATTTGGTTAAAGAATGGGTCGAGGGCATACGAGGAGATGAGTGGATTAAGGGTTGGGTGAAACTCAGCTCACAAAAAAGAAAATTAGATCCACGTTACCTTCAACTAATGGAACTTTTTGATCAAATATCAAATCAAAAAGCCTACGTCGGTAATCTGAAAGCCATTAACATGATCCACGACGGAGTCCAATGGGTAGTTGTTGACTCTTCAACTCCCAAACTTCAAGCCGGTGAAATTCAAGAAATACGCGCAAAGTACAATGATGTATTTCAAAAGCGCTGGATTCGCGGTCTCGAATAGTTTTGAAATTGTCACCTGTTTCAAAATTAGACAGTTAGACAGGTAAATGCTTCAATTTGAGAAGTCTCAGAGTGGTACGAATTAAGCAAAGGTAAATCTTAGAGGTACGTCATGGGATTTACTAAATCAATGAGTGTGATAGTAGCTGCTATACTTTTAGGGCTCACTACAAACAGTCTTGCGGCACAGCCTAAGTGCAAAAAAAGTGTCAGTCGTGAGTCTCGGATTTTCAGTCCTCAGGACATTGAAAGCCAAAATCTCTACAGCCAATACAGTTACAATTCATTCGAAAGAGATCCACGATTTCTAGTTCACGTCACATCCGACTCACAACACCCACTCTTTGCTGAGTCAAAAAAATCAAAAGAGCAACTAAGCGAAAATGTAAGCTTTAGAGAGAGCCTATCTAATCGTCTTAAAATAGAAGCTGTCATGAAAGACTTTTCACTGACAAGAAACCAAGCTGTGGAATTACAGGCGATTCTGAGAAGGTATTATCCGAAGGCTTCCAATGAAGATTTTATGTCTGTGCTTGAGCTCGTTCGCGCAGGAAAATCCATGTCAGGTGTCAGGTGGGAAAATATCAAAAAAGCAAAATTTGTTGTTGCACTAGATGTGGATGGCACTCTACTTGATCAAGACTATCAAACTCGCTATCCCATCACAGGAGTTCATCAACATATCTACAGTTACGGTGGGAAAATCCATTCCGTTGCTATGTCGCCCGGTTGGGAAGGACTGATTCGTGGTATAAAACAGCGCGGCGGTAGTGTTGTTATATTCTCAAGAAACAGCGATGAGTTGATACAAAATATGTTTGAATCCATTAAGCTGGATGGAGTCCCGCTGGCCGAAGTGGCTGATGCCATATTTAGTTCAAGCCATATGGTCATCAACCCAGCCGATAGAGACCTCATTCACAGAAGAAAAATTCACGAAATAGTCACAAAAGACCTTCGCTTACTAGGGGGACAAAAGGCGATTATAGTGGATGATAATCCTGATTTTGTACTCCAAAGAGACCAAACTCGAGTTGTTTCTAGGTTTGACTCTCGAACTCTTGACCCAGAAACCTATATCGAAAGTAAGGCTAGAAGCGGATCACTTCACACGGAACCCTTAGGTAATGACGGCTTCTTTGTAAGATTTTTTCCTGAACTTTCTGAAGTTAAGGAACCTACAAAAAACAAACCCAAAAAGAAAGTCGACATCCAAGCATTAAAAGAGGCTCGTGAACAAGAAATGCTTTCAGTCCTTAAAGAAATAGATGCCGCTCTTGTGGTGGCTAGCAAAAAAGGAATTAGCTTTGCAGAGGCTTATGCAAGATTTTCCAAATTGTCCTTGAAAATTTTTGAACGTCAGCAGGAGGACTCTCTCAATGAACTCAATTAAAAGTATTTATCATCTGATATTAGTAGCGACGCTATTATTTTCTACAACTTCATATTCAGGAGTTAATTGTAAAGCGAAAGTAAAAGTATCAGTTTCGACTTCTGATTTACTTAATGACCAAGATCGACCCACCATGGATTCGCTAATGCGTATTCCTAAAGAGGATAGATCTAATTTTATTAAAAGCCACTTTGACCCCCATTCCTCACAAGGAAAAGTATTTGATGTGATGTTTGAAGTGGTTGTTGAATCATTGAGTGGCTGGGATGGAAAACAACTGATTTTTTTAGGCCGAGACTCAGAGCTGATTTATGATACTGCGATCTATATTCTCAACAAAGCTGGATATGATAATGAAGTTAAATCACGAATTCGATTAGTAAACTTATCAAGGCCAGTTATTGACAGTTCAAGTTTTAGCCAAATCAATGCCTATTTGCAGTTCCAAGCAGGAGTCAGACTTCATGACGTCATGGAAGGAAAACAAAAATTTCAGATTTTTGACACTGGCAATCGTGGATCCATCTACTTAAGACTTTTACAGTTGATGCTAGAGCAAATTCCAGATGGTGATAAAAATTGGAAAAAGAAGTTAGTTTATATTCTTACAAACATTGATTTTGTACTTTTGGCTACCGAAAAAAATCCAACAATTCAAGATGTGATTTCACAAATTGAAAATATGGAGAATTTCAGCAGGTACCACGTTTCGCAATTACTAGATAAATACCAAGATTATCTCTATTTTCGACAGATCGATTTGCCTTGGACTCAAAAATCAAAAACCATTCCAAAAGAACTCTATGCAAGATTTCAATGGGTTGTTAAAAATATTGAGTACCAGCCTCACTGGGAAGGTCGCACTCTTAAGCTGACCGCTGACGGTAAAACTCGAGTTAATTCTTTGGAGTATGATCAACGGGTTAATAAGGCTGGATACCTGGCAAGACAGCTGGCTCTTCTAGAATATTTGGAAAATTCTGTTGCCGTTCAAAGTTATACGGAATCAATCAAACAAGATAAATCTCCATCTAAAACAAAAACAGAAATAAAAACAAATACAGTAAATGAAACTGAAACAAAAGTACCCAACAAGAAATTAGTTGAAATTAAGGCTGGCCAAAAACTTAAAATAGGTGACTGGGTCATCTTGGATAACAAAGAATATCAAGTCACGAAAGAACTGGGAGATGGCAAGCGAGGCGTTGTTTTCAAAGTTAAAGATGAATCGGGACAAGAATTTGCACTTAAAGTGGCAAAGCACGATGATGCCGAGACTTTAGATTCCTTTAAAAGGGAAAGCGAAAAGCAAATCGCCTATGAAAAAGCGAAAGTACCTTACTCAAAAATTATATCTGAACAGCCGGCATGGATTCTTAAAGAACTTGTTGAAGGCCAGCGAGCTGACGAATGGCTCAAAACATGGGACCTTAATAAGGACCCAAGAGGTGGCCTACGCCTACAAGCCCTTGTGAAATTATTTAAGGATATTGCCAACAGGGGAATTTACATCGGTGACATGAATCCCACCAATCTTATTTGGTCGAAAGACAAGTGGGTGATTATCGATTCTGGAGACGCCACCATTCCCATGGATCAAGCTAAAGCTGCAAAAAGATTTTTTGAAAAAAACGGAGCTTACCAAAGCAAAGACAATCGATGGAATCGATATTTTCCTGACGATCAAAAAAGAAAGATTTTTTCTGAAGAAATGGAAAAAGGGTTAAAAACGTCTCATGTTGTTTTGGAAAATCCTCTTTGGATGGTGAGTTAATTTTATGAGATACTACAGAACGTCACTACGTCTCATTTTTATAACACTTTTAGCGATTACAAGCTTATCGTCATATGCCAATTCAGCATTTGATTATTATTCAGACCGTCCTGATGTGACTAAAATTGAACCCGATAAAGATGCAAAATTAAGAGATGATTGGCATAAGTTTAATATTGCACAGCTCGAATTTTTAGCTCAACTATTTGGTCTTTATCCCAATGAAGTTATTTATTTTTTAGCCAGAGATGGTGAATACCTATTTGATTTAGCACAAATCTTAGGGAAAAAATTCCCTGAACTAAAAAACCGAGCTCGTTTAATTAATGTCTCTAGAACCAATTTAAATAATAGTCTTCTTCCTGATTATTTAAAACAAGAGGGACTTACCGAAATAAAAATAAAAAAAACAGGCGTGGTTTTTGTTGATTCTGGCTATAAAGGATCAATACCCATTCATATAAAGACTTTGTACAGCAATGAAGCTCAAGAAGTCATGTTTATACACTTGGCGTTTTCTATGAATTCAGATATCCCCGGTAGTAAGTCAATTCTAATTGATACTAATATCAATGGAGCTAATTACGAACAGATGGCTCGTTATTACCGGAGAAGTACTGGTTTTGATTATTGGAATGGAAAAATTGTTCCTGTAAGTCCAATTTCTCCTTATGCCGGATACAATGAAGATGGTCTTGTCGACAAAAAAACAGCACTGGAGTACTTAAACCAACTTGTAATTTTTGGTGAGAGTCCTGAGAATTTACAAAGATTTCAAACTCGGATCAAACAGTGGTTATTTCTCACTAGAAAAGCTGAAAGCGAAAGGGCCAGTCTCAAAGATATTTTTTTAACACTCCAAAGAATATCTCGAGAGTGGACACACCCCCGCTCGCAAGCTTTAATCACTGACTTCGTTGACTACCATAGGCTCTCATATCAGACTCAAATTACCCTTCAGAGTGTAAGACCCGTGGGCACTGCTGGTTTGGAATTTGATCCACTTGTCATGCTTTCTCCTATTCTCGAAAGCCCATTAATGTCCTATAACGTGCAGAATTTGACCAATCAAGATTTGAAAGATTTTGCCTTTTTAACTGCCTTTACGCTTGAGAAAACGAAAAAGGACATATGGTTACAAATTGGAAAAATCTGGTCACTTATGGATTCAAATCAGTTTTCAATTTATTTAAACTCAGCAAAAAGTGAAGTCAGTTCAGCTAATTTTGAACGTTTACTTAAGATCATCCACAGCTTTGTTTCCAGTTCCAATTCAACTGCCTTTAAAGATGCTTTAAAAAAAGTAAAAAAAAGTAAATCCAATTCGTGCAAAAAGGTTGTGGGTAAATAATGATGAAAAATTTTATTTTTACACTTCTTGCTATATCAATTGCTTTCAACTCCTTTGCCATTACCAATGCAAATAATAATCAAATTGAATTCTACTCAGATCGCCCCAATGTTCTTGAGCTTCGAGCAAGAACAACAAAAAACACAGATTGGCAAAATTTAAATTGGGCGCAACTTGAATTTATCGCTCAGCTTTTAGGTCTATATCCTCAACAGCACCTCTATTTTCTTGCCAGAGATGGTGAGTATCTTTTTGACCTGGCTTTAGTTCTGACTGAACACCAACCTGCTCTTCGTAAAAGATTACATCTCATTAACGTTTCTCGTAACAATCAATCCAGTAGTAACCTTAAAAAATACTTAGTAGAGAATGGTCTGACTGATGAATTCATAGTTAAATACGGTGTTGTTTTTGTTGACTCTGGGTATAGTGGAAGTATCGCAAAACACATTCAAACAAAATACCCAAAAAATGTTCAAAAAAAAATGCAAATTCATCTTATCGAGTCTCAGGATGAGGCCATCCCAGCCAGCGAAACTTTCAAAAGTCGTGATGCTTTAGATGTCAGCTCCTACGAAGAAATGGTACGCTATTTTGATCGAAGTAATCGCTTTAAACTTGTTGACGGTCGTCTTGTTCCAGTGAGCCCCAAGGGCCATGAGGAACCTTACGATTCTGATGGCACTGTGGATAAAAAGGAAGCTCTTCGCTATATGCAAAGCATGACAGCTTTTGGCCGAACCAAAACAGCACAGTTAAAATTTCAAGAACGGCTTAGACAGTGGCAGTATCTTTCAGATGTGGCTCAAAATCCAAATTACAGTCTTGAACAAGTGATTGAGGTTTTAAATAGAATTAACAAATCTTGGAAATCAAAAACGGCAGTTGCCATGACCCAGGATTTTATTTCGTTCTATAATCTCAATTCCGGTAAAAAGGTTCCGTTAGGTGAGTATTTTTTAAATCATAATCAATATAAAAAAGATGAACATTCTTTTGAATTCAACTTCGCCGAGGTTTTATCAAATCTGAGCTCTACTTTCAGCACTGATAAAAAGGATTTCTCTGAAAGAGACTATAAAGACTTGATGTTTGTTTTAAATTGGAATTTAAAAAGTTCCAACATTGAAAATATTGTTCAATTTTTTAATGAAATAGACCAAAAAGATTTTTTACCCCTGATTAAAAGATTTCAAGCTCATTTGGGCCAAAAAGAATTCGAGAAGTTTTTCCATCAAGCCGTGGAGTATTTGAATTCATACACCTATTCCCGATGGATAGATGCTTACAAAAATTTAAATCTTGAGAGTCGACTGATCAAAAAAAGTTTAGAGGAACTGATAAAAACATTAGAGCCCTACACAAACGAAAAAACCATTCGTGCTTGTCGCAGAGCCATTGGAGCTTAAAAGGTTTAAACTGAAACCTCAGGGATTTTAACGGCCACATCCATCCCAGGACTTTGTTCTTTAATACTCAAAGTGGGGTTGGCCACCACTCGAGCTTGGAGTTTAGTAAAAATGGGTTCTCGGATGGCCAGACTGTTATCCTGAAGTACACACTGCCTGGCTCGTTTATTTTCAATATTAATGACAATGGGTGCTTTCATATTGGCTGTCATTTGAGTGGGATCTTCAGGAATGGTCACAATACAAAAGGCACGGGCACGAGCCGTATTAGGTGCCTGCAACGCTTCTAAATCAGTCTTATTAAGACTGATTTTGTAGTTTTCAGCAAAAAGTTCAGGTTCTAAAACAGGAAAGGCTATGGCCGCAGATTCACAGCTTTGAAGCCAAGCAAAGATCTCGTCATTGGGATCATCGAGTAGTACAAAATTTTTTAAATCCTGGAAGCCCAAAAGACCTTCAGCAAAATTGAGAACATCCTGTGCTTCAACTTTAACTTGTCCAAATCTAGAAGTTTGAATGATCAAGAAACCCCCTCCTCGCGCATTCTGATAGAATCCAACTTTGGCGAGCCTTCATTCATTTTAGACAAGAATGGGCTCACTAAAGGTGACACTCTCTTTAAATCTGGACCTAAAGCTAGGTAGATTCAAAGAAAAACACTCAAATTGACGCTTTGGCTAATTAGAGGATTTTAGGGCTTTAATAACTTAGACACGGATCTTGTCTTATCAGAGCTCACATGGGCTGACTGCTGATTTTGATCTTGGATGGCCAGATAGACCTCTTCTCGGTGAATCTTGGTATCCTTAGGGGCTTCAATGCCCAATCTCACTTGTTTTCCTTTGATTTGAACAACGCGAATCTTGATGTGATCGTCGATGGCGATGCTTTCACCCAACTTCCTTGTAAGTACCAGCATGGTATGACTCCTTCATACGCTATTTCGGCATGAATTTACGGGAACTGTAGGTATTCGAGTTAGCGAAGGAAGTCAAGAAGGCTTCTCTGGACCATTTTACTGGAGGTTTCCATGGTGGCTTTTAAAGTGCTTTCAGTTTTGTTGATATCACTCACGAGCTTAAAGACATCCACATCCTCCATCTGTGAGGCCATGGATTTGTTATCAAGCACGGCTTTTTGCAAAGAATCCGTTGTGGAATTGAGTCCAGATACACGAGAGCCCAACTCAGCACGAGCTAATACGACCTGTGAAATGGCCTGGTCCAAAAGATCCAAGGATTCTTGAACTCCCAACTTATCGTTCGTCTTAAGACTGATTTCTAGACCTTTGAGCGTCTGAAAGACGTTAAGGCCCGTCTGTCCGTTAACGGGATCTTGTTTACCAATTTTTGAAGCTGAACCCTGAGTCGAAGCCAATCCCCGAGTTTGAACTTGATGTGGAGCTTCTTCATCTCTTAATTCACGAATCTCTTGATCTTCCTGTCGCAACTGCTGAAGGTCATCAACCGTTTTAGGATTATTGGGACTTGAGCGAATGTAACCGTCACCACCGATTCCGTTGCCCAGGAAAACCTTACTTCCGGGCAAATTCATTCCCACAACGGCATCTTTGTGAATTTGGATTTTTATATCACCATCATCACCGTAATACTGACCTTCTTGATCAAAAGGCTGCGTTAATGTCTGCATTCCAGAGAAAATATAGCGATCTCCAATTTTTCTATTCCCAATTTGTACAGATTGTTGAAAAATTTGGCCGATTTCTTCTGCTGTGATTCGACGTGTTTCGTCGCTCGCACCGGCATCACTCGCCTGTGAAATAGCCAATTCTTTAGCACGAACTAAAGCCTCATTGAGCTCCCCTAAGGCTTGCTCCGAGTACTCAATAAAGGATTTTGCTTGCGTGATATTTTGCATGTATTGCTTGTAACTATTTTCATCTGTGCGAGCCGCCAGCACTCGTGTGGCCGCCAAAGGATCGTCACTGGGTCTATTGATCCTTTTTTGAGTGGCGGCTTGATTTTGAAGGCCTGACATTTCAGATCTGTTCTTCTGAATATTTCGATCAATCTGAGTGGTGGCCATTTTATCAGCTATTCTCATTTATTAAAGCCTCTTCAAACTAAGAACAGTCTCAAGCATTTCATCTGCAGTTCGTATCACTCGCGCTGAAGCATCGTACATTTTTTGCATGTTAATCATATTTGTTGTCTCTTCATCCAAAGACACACCACTGATACTTTCTCGAATAGCACCCATTTGTTCGAGTATACTTTTTTGAGCCTCTTGAGTCGATCTAGCTCTTTGAGTGATCGTTCCAAGTTCTCCCACCCGCGCATTATAAAAGTCGTCAAATGTGGCAGTTCCCCCATGCATCACCTGTCGATGTTGTAAATTTGAAATCATGTTGGAGATGGTGTTGTCACCTTGTGCACCAGGTTTATTTCCTGCTGCAATCCGGCCCACATCGTTGAGCACTGACTTATTCATTTCCAATTTGGATGAAGCCCCAGCTGACTTGTCAGGCATTTCAAAAAACAAAACTCCGGGCTTCCCATAGCGATCATGCCCTTCAATGTGAAGTGTGTTCACTTCTTTAGCTAAATTGTAGGCCAATTCATCCACATTTTTGAGAGCCTCTTCAACAATTACATCTCGCACTTCAAGCAAGCCACCAATTTTTCCACCTTTGAAATTTTCAGTCAGATTAAATGCTGTGCCAAATTCATCTTTTCGATAATAAATTTCAACTCGATCTCTTTCATCGGACTTTTGAGTGATAATATCCGTTGCTGTGCTCCCAGAAACAAGAATAGCTGTTTGACCAGCCGTGACTGAGACTTGACCATTTTTCCCTTCAGCCCAAGAGATTTCAACTTTTTCACCTAATTGTTTTAATAGCAAATCACGGCGATCGCGCTCATCGTTAGCCGGAATTCCCTGCACTTCGACTTGCATAATCTTTTCATTCAATGATGCAATTTCTTTGGTCATTTTATTGATTTGCTCTGACAAATTAACAACTTGCCCGTCAATATCATCTTGAATGTCACGCAATTGATTATTGACTCGCTTAAAATCCTCTACCAACTGCTGCCCGGCCTCTCGAACCATGGTTCGAGACGCCAAAGATTCAGGATTATTAGAAAGCTCTCGAAAGGAATTAAAAAATTGAGTCATGTACTGATTGAGCCCCTTATTGACTTGCTCATTGTACACTTGTTCGACTCGGGCCAAAGATTCAGTTCTACCGTCCTGAAAGCCCATGTTAGTTTGTTCTTTTTGAATTTGTTTTTCTAGCCAAGGGTTGTTAGTGCGAGTGATTTGCCCGGCTCTAGCTCCCATACCAATTCGAATGTTGCCTTCACCGATGGGAACATTTGTTTGCAATTCAACTCTTTGGCGACTGAAACCTTCTGTGCTTTTATTTGCAATGTTATGAGAAACGGTCTGAAGAGCCGTTTGGCTGTTTTGCAGCGATCGCTTTCCCACATCCATCATGGAGCCAATTTTAGACATTAGGCTTCCTTGCTCACGAAGTGGCCCGATTGCTCAGGTCCCGTTTTGTATTTCCCTTTTCTTTCGTAAGTGTTTTTTCCTGCCAGAGTTTCTTTGATGTCACCCAAAGCTCCTCCCAGTATGCGAAGGGCTTGCTGAGCGGCAGCTTCATTTTCACGATTGAGCTCTTGAACTCTTTTGATCACCATCTCAAGACTGGCGTGATGCTGTCGTAAAAGATCGCCTTCTCTCAAGGGCAGATTTTGAGCGAGCTCAAGTAGACGCGGAGAGGTGGTCTCCAATCCCAGCTCAACAGCTAAGTTCTGAGCGTATTTTTCCCTGAGCATGTCACACAGTCTTACTTTTCCAATGAGCTCTTCTTTTTGTAAAAAACATTTTTCAATTTCAACTTGTGAAACACTGATCAGGTGTTCTTTTTCTTTTCTTACGACATCCAAAAGTTGACGATAGAGCTTAGTCATCTCCTCGAGACTCTGATGGAGTTTTTCAAAAAGAGGGATCACCTGCGCCTTCATCATTCAGCTTTTTAGTTTGAACCTTCTGTGGCTTGCTTGAGTTGTAAATGTTCATCCACCATTCGATCAGCGACAGATTTAGCATCCACTTTGTACTGACCTGCATCGATGAGTTGACGAAATTTTTCAACTTTTTGCATGTCGATGTCAGGAGCCTTCATGGCTAAATCTTTTATGCGTTTAGCATCTTGAGCTTGAGAAGAAACATCCACTCGAGTGGCTTCAGCTCCTCCGAAAAGACTGGCTTCTTGTTTGATATTTTTTAGGCCTGAAGACTTAGTATCTTGGGCTTTGTCTAATTTTGATGAATCAACAAGATCCAATTTCTGCCCAATTTTGTTATGCGTGATCTTCATCTAAGCCTCCCATGCTCATCAGAAATACAATACCAGTGTATCACAGTGAAACATTCCACACGAAGTTTTTTGTCTTGGGACTCAAGTACCCCAGACCTTGGCCACTTTGTACTTTTTCTCCTATTTCCCTCGGATCCAATACACCGGTAAACGAGAAACGACTCTTGGCGCCATTATCGTGCAAAATTTCTAAAAAAGTTTCATCTGGACCTAAAGATAGTTTTTGAGTGATCAGACCATCCCAAGGCACAGTTAAGGGCACAGGTTGCTGATTTAATACCCCATCGGGTAACTTGAACTCAAAAGCCACACCTGAGGGCGTTTTGGAGGATCTCGATATTCCAAAACTGCTTTTTTCATCAAGTGGAATGGGTCCTTGGGGTTTATCGATATTCTTTTTCGGACCATAGTGAAATAGCAATTGCTCGTAAATCATATCAGAGAGACCGATTCCGCCTTTGTCCCCCCACTTTTCCACATATTCATGATCCAATTGTTCACGAAAAATTTTTTCGCCCTGTGATACTTTGACTAAACCTGAATCCTGAACCGTGCTGCGCATGGTTCGCATCATTTCTCTTAAAAATTGTTTCTCATACATCTGAGCCACTTCTTGGAATTGAGCATCCAATTGTGGATTTCCTGAGGAGGGTTTTTGAATTTCTCCTGGGTTTTGATTTTGAATGGGAATTCCAGCTACTTTTTTTATCATGGAATTCTCGCGAACTTAGAAGGAAGAAAAAGGGGAGTTGAGTCAGAGTATATCGTGCATCCTGCACTTTTTTCTGTCTTTTGAGTTGACCTATGAGCACTCATCCTGAGAACTTTTGGACCCTTCAATTGACCTTTACAAATTGTTCCCTGCGAAGAAACTTCTTTGACTCTTGACCATCCTTGGTACTTGATCTCTTCCTCACCCTCCCCGCGCTTACAAAACATCCATGTTTCATAAGCGTTAAATAACATTTCAACTAAATTAAGTTTATCGCAATGTGCCTCAATTCGAAACACAAAACTCACAAAATCTCCAATTCCCCGTGCAAAGCTCCAGCTGCCTTTATCGACTGAAGTAGTGTAATCAGGTCTTTAGGCGTAATTCCCAACTTATTCAACGACTGGACCAATTCACCCACATTCGCACCAGAATCAAGAGTGGCCACGCGATCTCCAGCAGAAGAGCTTCCCACTTGCGCGGTAGTACCTCCAAC
>JBKDFX010000039.1:0-15089 GCA_046336825.1 Bdellovibrionales bacterium
CAGCTTTGATTCCATCTCGTTATATGATCAGGAAGATACAAGCCAGGAAGAATTTCTTATGGGCGGACACGGCTAGATTTGATGTTATTTAAATTGAGGAAGTTAATTGAAGGAATACGGGACAAGAAAGGTTGATCCATGACTGTTGATCCAAAAATGATTCGAAATATTGCCATCATAGCTCACGTTGACCATGGGAAAACGACTTTGGTGGATCATTTAATTAAGCAAGCGGGAACCTTCCGAGATAACCAACAGGTTGAAGAACGACTGATGGACTCCATGGATCTGGAAAAAGAACGTGGAATCACGATCGCAGCAAAAAACGCTTCTTTTAACTACAAAGGTTATAAAATTAATATCGTGGATACTCCCGGCCACTCGGACTTTGGCGGAGAAGTAGAACGAATTCTTAACATGGTTGATGGTGCAATCCTTTTATGTGATGCCTCTGAGGGGCCACTTCCTCAAACTCGCTTCGTATTGAAAAAGGCTCTCGAGCAAAATCTTAAAGTAATGGTTTGTATTAATAAAATCGACCGCCCCGATGCTCGTATTCAAGAAGTTCATAACGAAATTTTTGATCTTTTCATCGATCTCGATGCCACAGAAGAGCAGTGCGACTTTCACACAGTTTATGCCATTGCTCGAGAAGGTATGGCCACCTTAGATCCCAAAGTTAAAACAAACGATTTAACGTGTTTGTATGATGCTATTGTTAACTTAGTACCTCCACCCAAAATTGAAGAAAATAATCCTCTTCAAATTATGGTTTCTAATATTGGGTACAATGATTACGTGGGTCGACTTGCCATCGGTCGAGTGCGCGCAGGAAAAATTAAAGTGGGAGATGACGTCCTTTGCGTACAAGAAAAAACGCAAAAAAAAGTTAAAGTGTCTGCCCTTTTTCAGTATCACGTGAATTCGCAGATTCCAGTACAAGAGGTGGGAGCCGGTGACATCGCTATTGTTGCGGGTATGGAAGACTTCACCATTGGTGATACAATTACCTCTGCAGCAGATCCAAAACCGCTTCCAAGAATTCGAGTTGAAGAACCCACAGTGGGAATGATTTTTTCTGTTAATAACGGTATTTTTGCCGGTCAAGATGGTAAGAATGTGACATCTAGAAAAATTCTAGAGCGTCTTGAGAAGGAACTTCTCCATAACGTGGCCATTCGAGTTGAAAAAACAAGTAACACAGACGCTTTTAAGGTTATCGGCCGTGGTGAACTTCAATTAGCTGTTTTAATTGAGCAAATGCGCCGTGAAGGTTTTGAGCTTTTAGTTTCGAAACCCCAAGTTATTTTTAAACAAGAGGGCGGAAAACGTCTAGAACCAATGGAAATTGCCGTCATTGATATTGAAGATCCTTACGTAGGTGCTGTGACTGAAAAAATCGGTTTACGTAAAGGAATCATGACAAATATGGTCCAAAAGGGAACTGGTCGAACTCGGCTAGAGTTCAGAATTCCTTCGAGAGGACTTATTGGTTATCGTTCGGAGTTTTTAACAGACACCCGCGGAACAGGCCTATTGAATACTCAATTTGATGGCTGGGATGATTATCGTGGTGAAATTTCAAATCGAATGAACGGTTCGATGATTTCTGACCGTAAGGGAATGGCAACAGCCTACGCCATTTGGAACTTACAAGAGCGTGGCGTGATGTTTGTGACCCATGGGCAAGATGTTTATGAGGGTATGATTGTGGGTGAACATGCCAAAGAAAATAATCTTGAAGTTAATATCACACGTGAAAAAAAGCTCACTAATGTTCGAGCTTCAGGAAGTGATGAGGCCATCCGCCTAGTGCCTGTCAAACCCATGACATTGGAAAAGGCGATGGAGTGGATCAAAGATGATGAACTCATTGAAGTGACACCCAAACATATTCGCTTGCGATGTCGTGAGTTGGATCCCCATAAACGACCTAAGCCGCAAAAGGATTCAGAAAACTAGATGTCAGCAGTTGTTCAAATCAATAACTTAACAAAAAAGTTTGGTGATTTTACAGCTGTGCAAAATTTGACCCTTGAAATGAAAAAGGGGGAATCCTTCGGATTAATTGGTCCACGCGGGTCTGGAAAATCCACTGTATTCAAACTCCTGTACGGGGCCTTAACGCTTACGACAGGAGAAGCCTTTTTGCTTGGTTTAAACGTCAGAGATCATATTTTAGAAATCAAATCGCGAGTTGGAATTGTACCGCAAGAAGGCGGTTTCGATCCTGAGCTGACTGTCTTTGAAAACTTAAAGGTGTTGAGTCAATTTTATAAATTTCCAGACTCTTTTTCTAAAAATTCTGTTGAGTTCAACTTAAGAAGATTAAAGCTTGAAGATAAAATTGATAATTTTGTTTCGGAACTCAGCTATGAACAGACTAAAAGACTATCATTGGCTAGGGCACTGATCCACAAACCTGAGCTTTTGCTGGTCGACGATTTTTTTCTTGGTCTGACTGAGAGTGGAATTAAAGAATTCATAGAATTTTTTAATCTATTAAAGTCAGAGGGTGTATCCGTACTTCACACTTTTGAAAGCCATACTTATGCCGAAATCTTATGTGATCGAGTGGGTCTTATGGATCACGGTCGAATTTTAATCAGTGGTACACCAGGGTCTCTCAAGTCTGAATTAATTGGTCAGCACATTCTTGAATTTGAGTCTCATTTTTCAGATATGAATTATTATCTTCAAAAAATCAGAGAAAGTGATTTTGAGTACCAAGTGTATAGAGACACTGTGAATGTGTTTGTTAGAAGTCCACGCACTTTAAAAGATGTTTATAGCTTGATTTCGAGTGAAAGAATCACCATGAGAAAAGCCAATCTCGCTGATGTATTCTTGCGACTTTCGGGACGTCCTTTGGGGTCTGAAAAATGAGAAAATACGGCTATTTACTAGTCTGGAAAAGAAACTTTTTTGTTTATAGAAAGTCTGGCCTTCTAGCCAACTTATGGCTTTTTTTAGAACCACTCTTTTATTTATTAGTTTTTGGTTTAGGTATAGGTTCCTTTATTCAAAATGTTGATGGAAAAAGTTATCTTGATTTTTTCTTTCCCGGATTGCTCATAACAACAGCTGCACTTATCGCTTTTCAAGAGTCCACTTCAGGCTACTTTTTGCGATCTCGTAAATTAAAACTCTACGATACATGGATGTTACTTCCTATCAAGAGATCAGATATTTTTTGGGGTGAAATTCTATGGTCATCCACTCGAGGAATTGTGTCAGCTGTTGGAGTGGCTGCAGTTGGGACTTTGCTGGGTTTATATCAAGGAGCTGGCCTTTTTGCAGTTCTGCTGGTTTTGATATTTGTTTCAGTTCTTTTTGCATCCTTGGGCATGGGCTTGGCCTTAAGAACTCAACAATCAGACTCTTTTTTGTTGCCGTTAGCTTCAGTTCTTTTGCCACTTATTTCAATCTCAGGTGTTCTTTTTCCCGTCAGTGTATTGCCTTTACCCCTGAAAATAATCAGCTATAGTTTTCCCTTGGTTCATGCTGTCGAACTTAGCCGAAATTTAATTGAGAATAAATTAATTGTTATGGATGTTGTTCACTTCGCATACTTATTGGTAGTAAGTGTGTTTGTAAGTCGATATGTTTACCATTTGACGATAAAGACATTTTCTAACTAAAAGCGATCCTCAATTTCAGATTCAATTTCTAATTTTTCTAAGGTCAAAGTATTGAGATCAATGTCCTCAACTTCAGTTTCTGTATCAACTTTGAGTTGTGGAGTAAAAAAAGTCTCCAGATCCACTAGCGCCATAGAGTACTGCTCTTCAGAAATTCTTTGAAATTGATAGAGATTATTGATGATTTGACGAATCCGTTTTGCTGCAAACGGAGTGAGCTCTTTTCTATAAAATGAAGCAGAGTATTTTTTAGGATTAGGCAATAACATCACTAAAAATGCCGACTCAACAATGCTTAATTGGGAAGGATGTTTTTTAAAGTAATGCTGAGAGGCCTGCTTGATACCATAAATATTTTTTCCAAATTCGATTACATTGAGATATCTTTCTAAGATTTCCTTTTTTGTTAAATAACGTTCAATTCGTATCGTGATAAGGGCTTCGAGCATTTTTCGAATCAGAGTTTTTTCAGAGGTGAGGAACATATTTTTTGCCAATTGTTGGGAAATTGTTGAGCCTCCTCGCCTGTAGCGACCGGCTTTTTTATTTTCCTCGTAATTCTTTTTGATAGAGTCCCAATCAAAACCTTGATGTTGCCAAAACAAAGAGTCTTCAGTCAAAACTACGGATTTTTGAAGATGGGTTGAAATATCTTTGAGTCGCACATAGCTTGTATTCTTTGGACACAAATTGACCTGAAACATTTGAGTTACAATACAGCCTCGAATTTCCTTTTCACTTGGTATCTGCCACCAAACCCATAGAGCTGCTGCAAAAGGGAAGCTGATAATAATGAATAAAATAAAGATCCACTTTTTCATTTATTGAGCAGACCCTTTTCGCGCATCCAATTCACACTATTTTCGATGGCAGTAGTTGAGGGGCGTGGATTAAATCCTAGCTGAGTTTTTGCTTTTTGGTTATCAAACCAATGATAGAGTGTAGAGGTCCTGGCATTTTCACTTGAAATGCCACCACGAATCCCGATTTTTTCTAAGCTGTCTCCAATTAATCCCAGAGCAAAGAGTACTGCGGAGGGAAGTAAAAATGCGGGCTCTTTGACTCCTGCGACATGGGCGATTTCTGTGAATAGCTTTTGAATTGTCCAATTTTCACCACTGAGAATGTAGCGTTCACCTGATTTACCTTTTTGCAGGGCTAAAAGTATTCCGTCGATAACATCTTCCACGGCGACAACATTAACTCCCCCGGGTGTATAAAAAGGGAATTTTCCCTGTGCCACTTTAACTTGGATTTTACGGCTTCCCTTTTTGGCATCCGCAGCACCATAAATTGTACTGGGATTTACTATTTGAGCTTCAAAATCTCCTGATTTCAGTTCATTCATAACGAGATTTTCAGCAGCTCTTTTTGTTTCAAAATATCCTAAGTTATAACTTTTAAGATTGTAGACTGAGTTTTCATTTAAAATTTCATTGGGATTGTGACCCGCTCCAACAGTTACGACTGACGACAAATGCAAAAGACGGGGCACTTTGTTCTGCCTAAGAGCTGTTATTACATTTCGAGTCCCTTCCACATTGACCCGTTCCATGTTTTGACGTTCGCTTTTTCGATAGGCCACAACTCCTGCAAGATGGTAAATTAACTCAGCTCCCTCAAAAGCTTTTTTCAGAGACTCGGGGTTTAAGACATCACCCACATGTTGAGAAAATTTTAAATTTTTAAGTTCGCTGAGATCACTATTTTGACGATTGAGGATGTGAACATCCTGACCAAGTTCATTTAGCTTTTTTACCAACCAGCTTCCTAAAAAACCATTGGCCCCGGTGACGACGACTTTCATGATTGAATTCCACTTCTATTTTGAAAAACTAGAAATTTTCTTTTGATCACTGTGGCTATAATCCATCCAATGGATCCGCCCCATAGTGCTCCAGCTAATACATCGAGGGGAAAATGCACTCCTGTGTAGACTCGACTGTAAGCAGAAAGAAAAGCAAAGAATATCATCAGCCACTTCATCGATGGAAAAAAAACAACACTGACGGCAGCCACGGCGCTCATATTGGAAGCATGATTAGATATGAAGGAACGCCCCGGTTGAGCTGGTGAGCGCTTAACTGCTTCAGCTATAACTTCAAACGGCCGTTCACGATTTATAGTTTTTTTAAAAAAATTGTTTCCAGTCCAGTCAGAGACAGCAATAGATAAAACAAACGCCAAACTAACGTACCAACCTAGTCGTTTGAAACGATACAAAGGCAAGCCAAAACAAAAACCTAGAATTATAATCTGGAAGGGCCAAGACTTATGGAGATCAGTTAAAAAAGGAAAAAACCAATCAAAAAAAGAATGGGACCAAGTGAGGTTTATTATTTTAAACAGCTCTTGGTCCCAGTAAATAAGATCATTCATTTGGGATAGGATCCCACAGTTTACTTGCGTTTTACAGATTTAATAACGATGGCAGTCGTAGGCACGTTTTCGTGAAATCCTTTAGTCGTTGTTGCAACACCTTTGATTTTGTTGACCACATCCATTCCAGAAGTGACTTTTCCAAAAACAGCATAACCCCAACCGCGGTCTGTTTCACCCGTGTGGTTCAGAAAAGTGTTGTCGGAAACATTAATAAAAAACTGTGCAGTTGCAGAGTGAGGTGCATTGGTACGAGCCATCGCAAGAGTACCGATTTCGTTTTTTAATCCATTGTTTGCTTCATTCTTGATGGGCTCACCAGATTTTTTTCAGACATGTCTTCTTTCATGCCTCCACCTTGAATCATAAAGTTATCAATCACTCGGTGAAAGATTGTTCCATCATAATGTTTTGAATCCACATACTTGAGAAAATTTTCAGTGGTTTTAGGCGCCTTTTCACCATTCAGCTCAATTTCGATGGTCCCCATGGAAGTTTCCATAATTACGGTTGTCATTTTTTTATCTCCTTTTTTATTAGCTTCTGTCGCACTCAATTTTTTAGAGGCTACACTGGGTTTGGCTTCGGCGTGAAAATTCATTAAAAAAAGAATAAATGCCGCTACATAAATCCAGACAGCTTTTTTCACATGTGCAGTTGACATTGTCTTACCCCTTGAAAGGGGGAAACTAATCTGCAGCCCCTGGCCCTGTCATGACGCGTTTAATCAGCACTGGGGGAGGTAAGCATTGTAAAGACTTTGGACACTTCTGTGACAAATTCAAAATGAATTTATTCTCACTTAAGCTCTATGAAGACGTGTTAATTCCAAGTTTAAAGCTTAACAATTAACAGAGGAATAATATGAAACAATTAATCGCACTGACAGCCCTATTTTTTTCTATTTTAGCGCAAGCTGAAACGCGTAGCGAGACAGTCACCAAAGCCACGGGTCGAGAAAGTATTATTAGTCTTGGAGCCTGCAGTTCTCCAGTTTTGGGTTTATCTAGCGGAATTTATCAATCCTCTTTTACAAAAGTTTCGTGCAAAGAATACGAAACCTATCAAGCTGATGTTCAAGGATCAGGTTGGACTCGTAAAGAATCTCGCACTTCGCAATCGACTTTGAGCTATCGAATAGACCAAGAAACAATCACTAAAACTAATATTCAATATTCGAACCCGAATACAGGTGATGCTGGCGCTGATGCCGTCATCAGTCTAGCAGAAGCTGCAATTCTAATGATGGATGCAAGCAACCAGTGCAATAACACTCGTATGGCTCTGCAGTCTGTTCTTGTGAATGTTAACCAAACCCAGTGTGCTCAATAATACAGACACTTTTTTTTACTCTGATGGTTTCGCTGAGTGCAGCAGCTCAGTTGAAACCAAGCTTTAAGGAAAAACTGAGATCTGATGAGGATTTTCAGAAAGCCGCTTTGTATTTATCTTTGCATCAAAGATGCCTAAGATATTTTCTTCCTGTCGATAAAAATCCTATAAAAACAGGAATTCAGTGTGAAAAGGAAACTAAAAGTTTTCTTATCAATTTGAATTTAAAAGTGGCCTTGGTGGAGGATCCCCGTGACCGTCGAGTTCTGCCCTCAACTATAGTATTTCATAGTGAACTTGAAGCCTTAATGACTCTTAAGGAAACTTACTTGTGGTTATCAGAAATTGAATCGCAACTTCAACTGACAAGTGTTCTCAAGTTTGATCTTTTCAAAGCATCACAAAAAATTTTAAGAAATGATATTAAAGCCATTAGTTACATCGCCATATTATTGCAGGACACTTCTCCGGCAAGAACTCATCTTTTTTATCTGAAACGCTATGCTCGATCGAACTCGCTACTTCTTCAAGCAAATATTCAAAAATTGGAATCTGTTTTGGAAAAGTTTATTAATCTACAAGCAGCTAAAAAATGGAAAAATGAATATTTCCTCTATCCTCAATCCATTGAAAGTTTGAAATTACCTTTGTCTGGGACACAGTATCACTTTTACGTTTTATCCTGGAATTCAAGTAAAATGATGAAGGTAAATCGCCCCAAAAGTGCTGCCAAAATAGTGTTCATAAATACAATGTTTAATTTTTTGTACGAACGATTTCATCAAATGAAATTATCTAACCTCTTAATTGATAGCGCTCCTTTAAATTCAAAATCTGCTGCTGATGTACGGTTGGGTTTTTTAGGATCCTTTATTGCAACAGGCATGCACCCCATGAGCGTTGATCATTTTGATAACTTACCTCAAAGGCCCGATTTATTTTTTAGCAGCATCGGTCTTCAATTGAAGGATCTGTTTCCCAACTAAAGATTATCACTCCATTTAGGCTTAAAATAGTTGGCTGAATCAATGGTGATTCTTCTCTCGTCCACACCGTCGGGTGTGGAAATGTAGATTTGATTTTTTCCCGAACGATCTGAAGTGTACATAACGAAACGTCCATCCGGAGACCAAGTGGGATCTTCGTTATTGGCGGGTTTCCCGTTGGCTTTGCGGGATGAAGTTAAACGAATCATTTGTTTTGTATCCACATCAAGAACAAAGATATCGAAATTAGTTCCAACTTGTCCTGCGAAGGCAATTTTTTTACTATCAGGAGACCAAGCCGGTGAGGCATTAAAGACTCCGGTAAAAGTCAGTCGTGTTACATTGCTACCATCCAAATCTGAAATGTAAATCATGGGTCGACCCGGGCGGTCCGAGCTAAATGCTAATTTTTTTCCATCGGGACTGACAGCGGGTTCTACATTCATGGCTCCTGCAGGACCGTTGGTCACTTTAGTTAAAATTTCTCCTGCCTGATTAATTCGATAAATATTGGGAGACATTCCTTGGGAAATTGTTAAAAAAATTGAGTTGTCTGGAGCAAAACTTGCGCCCGAATTAATACCTTGTCTAAAGGAAACCACGTCTCTTTTGGCAGTGGCTAAATCGTATAGAAGCAGATCAGCATTTCTCAATGCATTTCGACCGCGTTTAACGTAGGACGTGTAGGCAATTTTTTTACCATCCCTTGACCAAGCGGGTGATAGTGAAATGGATCGATGATTTGATATTTTTTCAGGATTAGCTCCATCCCAATCCATAACGAAGATTTCTCTTGAAGGAGCACTCATACGATCTGAAGCCACTACTATTCGAGACAAAAAAGGTCCATTTTTACCAGTCAGTGAATTGAGGACGTCGTTAGCAAAGGTATGTGCTAATTTCCTTCCTCCATTGATGGGTGTTTTATATTTTTTTCCGAAAATGAGTCGAGATTTAGGAACATGGTAAAGATAAATTTCTAGATTAATTTCATTACCAATAGCAGCAATGCCTCCACGAATTAAAAAATCGGCCTTAATTTGCTGCCAGCTAGAGAAGTTAAATCCATTGGCATCCGTTGGTAACGGGCGGAGTCCTTTTTGTGAGCTGTCCTCTAAAAAAGCCTCTTTTTCCATGAGTTGAAAATAAGACGAAACTTCAAGGTCATTTTTTATAACAGCATAAACTTCGTTTAATACAGATGTTTGTGAAGCAGAGGGTTTGCTTCCGCCAAGCTGATTAAATGAAGGCATGGCTAAAAGACTCTTTTTTGTTCTCGCTTCTCCCAACTTAATCAGGATATCGCTTTCTTGAGACTCTTGCGCGCTAGCAAAAGTATTGATGAAAAAAATCGTAATTACAAAAATTAAACGTAGTTTCATGGGAAGTCTCCTTAATCTGGAAATCCAATGAGGATTCCGCGTGCAGCAACAATTTCTACAAATTTTTCTGGTGGACGAGGAAAGGGAGCTGAGGAGTCCACAGTGTTAAGTACTGTTTCATCGTAGATGGGATCACCACTGCTTAAGGTGAGTTCGCGGGAAAGAATCTGTCCATCAGAATCAATTTTAACTCTGACACGGGCTCGGAGCTCTTTTTCAATCCATTTGGGCTTTGTCCAATTTTGCTTTATATGTTGATCAAGGATTGAAACGTATTCATCGTGCTGAAGTTTATTGAGCCCACTCAATGATGATCCTGCGGACAAAACGTTTCCTTTAACTTGTGATATTTGTTCTAAGGCCTGGGCTCGCTTTTTTGAGGTTTCGACTTCATTTCGAATTTTATCTAGGGCTGACATTTTTTTGAGTCGATCAAGAGCCTCTTGCTGTTTTGATTTGGATTTTTTAAATGAAACCGTATCAGGCTCTGCTTTTTTTTCGGTTTTTACTTGTGGCTTCGGGGGAGTTTCAATTTTTGGCTTCACCTCTGCTGAATCAAGGTTTTTAGCGGGCTCGACTTTGGGAGCTAGCTGTGCATCGGGACTTAGTTTGTCTGGGAGGGCCACAATGTCCACTCGAACTGCCGTTGAGTAGTCAATTTTTTCAGAGGGAATTATGAAAGCTTTAAGAGTGAAAAAAAGAAAAATAAAAATGTGGGCAGCAAGAGAGTACTGCAAAGATTTTTTAAATATGCGACTTTCATCAAATGTGTCTGTCGTCATGGGTCCTTTGGCAAGGTGATCAAACCAATATTAGTAATCCCTGCAGAGCGTATTTCAGCCATGGCTTCAGCTACAACCCCGTAATCCACTTGTCTGTCGGCCTGTATATAGACTTGTTTGTTTTTGCGAGTTTTGAAAATGGCTCGTAGTTTTTCTCTCATGGTGTTGAGTTCTAATTTTGCCTTGCCCGCTTCTATGCGTCTGTCTTTATGAATAACGATCAAAAAAGGCTCCTCAGTCATTTCAACACCACTGGCCGAAGTTTTAGGTACATCAACTTCTATGCCTTGTTGCATGAGTGGTGTCGTCACCATGAACATGATGAGCAAAACGAGCATCACATCGACCAACGGGGTGACATTGATCTCACTTAAAACCGCTTTGGAACTTCTTTGAGTGGAAGTGTTCATCGCCATTTTAAGCCTTAAAAAAATTACGTTTTACAATATTTAAGAAATCTGTGGTGAAGTTATTAAGTTCAATCTCTTCTTTGCGAATACGTCCCACAAAGTGATTGTACATCATGACAGCTGGAATGGCCGCCGCCAGTCCAATGGCTGTGGCGACTAAGGCTTCTGAAATGCCGGGGGCAACGACTGCTAAACTTGCATTACCAGTGGCTCCAATTTTATGAAACGAACCCATGATCCCCCAAACTGTTCCAAATAAACCGATGAAGGGTCCTGTGCTTCCAGTGGTGGCTAGCCAGTTGAGTCGAGTTTCCATTTTTGAAACTTCATTTTCTACGGCTTTTCTGATCACTCTTTCAAGATTGTCGCTTCCGGAAAGATGAGCGATGGATCCTTGCTGAGAGCTCTCGGCTAATTTTTTTAGTTCTAAATAAGAGGCACGGTAGACTCGAGCCAGTGTGCTTTGAGAATACTGATCAATATGTTCGTAAAGACTGTCAAGACTTGTGGCTTTCCAAAATTGTGCTAGGAAAAGCTCATTATGAATAGCAATTTTTCTGAAGTGAATCCACTTCGTAATTCCAACCCCCCAGCAGATCACCGAGAGAAGAACTAATAATAGGAGTGTCATTTGAACAATAGGGCTTGCCTGTAATATGGCATCCCAAGCATTTGTATTTACGGCAACTTTTTCCATAGAACATATTCTAGGAAGACTTGAGTCTTACTGTAAAACGAATTCTTTTAAATAGGCTTCTGACACGATGAGAATATCAGGTTCGTAAACAAGGGCCTGCTCACGTTCTGACTCAGTGTGCACGGGGCCTATGGCCACTTTCTTTTTGCGTTTGCGAATTTCTTTAAAGACTTCACCATTTAATACGCTGCGACCCGAATAATTCAAAGGAGAGAAATAGATATCACGATTAAAACGTGGAAGCCCTTCTAATTTAACCAAAGCCATCGTTAACATTTCAGTCATATCTGATTGACTAGATCCAAAAAGCCATTGAGGTTTGCTCTCTTTAAGTGAGCTGACAATGATATCAGTGTCACTTCTGATGATGATCTCTTCATCAATTTGTTTATCTTTGAGGTGATCAATCAAATATTTATCCACTTCCATTGCATTCGTTAATATGTCTATCACCCAAAAACTGGGCTTTAATTGCAGCCAAGCTTCCAGTGGAATTAGGTCTTCGGATTGGCTTTTGAGAAAATCATAGGTGTAGAGAAAGGTTTTGGGTCCAACATAATGTTGAGATGATTTTTTGAGAGTTTCAAATAAAGTATCTAAGGTGTTTTGTGAGGCCGTGAAAAAATGACCATCCTTTGACATATGTAGCTTAACAACAAGGCCACCCCGTGGGTCTACTTCAATGAACTCAGTGGCAGTCTCAAAGGTCTCAGGCTCCAGAGCTAAAATTCGCTCATTGAGGCGATTGAGTAACGGGTGGTCGTAGGCTTCGTAGGACTGTTGACTCGAAAATACAAACAATAGGGACCAAATAAGGGCCATGACGAGTAGGGTTGCGAGACTTATTCCAAGTAGTTTCATAAAACCTAACTAACACTATAAACTATTGAAATCACGATCTATTAATGTACGACAAATTTTGTCGTATTTCCCTTGTTTTTAATTCTATTCTCAATTAGTTTGCATCTCGATGAACAAGCTGAACCGTCGCGTTGAATACGCCCTTATGGCCCTTAAGTATTTTCATGCCCATCCTGCAGCCAAACTTTCGGCAAAGGAGCTCGCAGAGAAACTCAACACATCTTTTGATGTGATTGCTCGGGTTTTGCAAGTGCTCACCCAAAAAAATGTGCTTATTTCAGAGCAGGGAGTTTCCGGTGGTTATCGTCTGAATCATGACCTGCAGAGTCTTTCACTTTATCAATTGGTGGAAATGATCGAAGGGCCTACTCAGATTGTTAAATGTATTTCTGATGAGACAGCTTGTGAAATACAAAACAGTTGCAACATTGCTCATCCCATGCGGGCTCTGAATGAAAAGTTAAATGAATTTTACAAAACTATACCTGTCTCTGATCTACTCCTCGAGGTTCCCCATGTCTGAATCATCAGTTCCTAAAAATGATTATGAATATCGTTACGGTTTTGAAACACAGCTGGATCAAGAAATCGTTGAAAAAGGGCTCAGTGAAAAAGTCATTCGTTTTATCTCTGCAAAAAAGAATGAACCCGAATGGTTACTTGAATATAGATTAAAAGCTTATCGTCACTGGCTCACCATGCAAGAACCCACGTGGGCTCACGTGAATTATCCTAAAATTGATTTTCAAGACATTCGCTACTATGCAGCGCCAAAACAAAAGTCTGATAAAGCGGGGCCGCAGTCCCTTGACGAGTTGGATCCAGAGTTGCTCAAAACTTTCGAAAAATTGGGAATTCCCCTTCAAGAACAAAAGCGCATTTCTGGCGTGGCCATGGATGTTGTTTTTGATTCAGTTTCTATTGCTACGACTCATCAAGAAGACTTGGAAAAGTATGGTGTTGTTTTCTGTTCTATTTCAGAAGCTGTTCATAAATATCCTGACCTGATAAAAAAATACTTAGGCTCAGTTGTTCCCATTTCTGATAATTATTATTCAGCTCTTAATGCTGCCGTATTTACTGATGGATCCTTTGTTTATATTCCTAAAAATGTGAGATGCCCGATTGATTTATCCACGTATTTCAGAATCAATGCTAAAGAAACTGGTCAATTTGAAAGAACGCTCATTGTCGCAGATGATTATTCCTTTGTGAATTATCTCGAAGGTTGTACCGCACCTCAAAGAGATGAAAATCAATTGCATGCCGCAGTTGTGGAACTTGTTGCACTTGAAGGCGCAGAGATCAAATATTCCACCGTCCAAAACTGGTACACCGGAGATAAGCAAGGCAAAGGTGGAGTCTATAACTTTGTAACAAAACGCGGAATATGTGCGGGTCGGAAGTCTAAGATATCATGGACTCAGGTGGAAAGTGGTTCTTCCATCACATGGAAGTATCCCTCTTGCATTCTTAAGGGAGATGAGTCTGAAGGTGCTTTTTACTCTGTGGCTTTGACCCATGATTATATGCAAGCCGACACCGGCACTAAAATGATTCATATTGGAAAAAACACCAAGAGCACGATTATTTCAAAAGGAATTTCAGCCGATCATTCTTCGAATGCTTATAGGGGACTAGTTAAAATATTGCCCTCCGCAGAGGGCGCCAGAAATTACTCTCAATGTGATTCAATGCTGGTGGGTGACAAATCTTCGGCTCATACTTATCCCTATCTCGAGGTTAAAAACCAATCGGCTCAAATTGAACACGAAGCAACAACATCGCGAATTTCCGAAGATCAAATTTTTTATTTGCAGTCGAGGGGATTGGATATGGAAAAAACAATTTCCATGCTGGTGAATGGTTTTTGTAAAGATGTTTTTAAAGAGCTTCCACTGGAGTTTTCAGTTGAAGCGGTCAAATTAATTGAAATGAAACTCGAAAATTCGGTGGGCTAATTATGTTAGAAATTCGTAATCTAAAAGCAAAGATTGATAGCAAAGAAGTTTTAAAGGGCCTGAATCTATCTGTGAAAGCAGGTGAAGTTCATGCCATTATGGGGCCCAACGGTTCTGGCAAATCGACACTTTCAAAAGTCTTAGCTGGACACCCTTCGTACGAAGTCACTGAAGGCGAAGTCCTTTTTGAAATTAATTTTGCTTTAAAAAACATTTTGGATATGGAGCCTGATGAAAGAGCCAAGGAAGGAATATTTCTAGCCTTTCAATACCCCATTGAGGTTCCTGGTGTTTCAAACTTTCAGTTTTTATTAGCTTCCTACAACTCAATTCTTGAAGCCCAAGGTTCACCAACAATGAATGAATCTGAATTTCGAGATTATGTGACTGAGAAGCTTAAAATCGTAAATATGAGAGCTGATTATCTTGATCGTGGAGTGAACGTAGGATTTTCAGGCGGTGAAAAAAAGAAGAATGAAATCTTACAAATGGCTGTGCTGGCACCCCGTTTAGCTTTATTGGACGAAACAGATTCCGGCTTAGATATTGATGCCTTACGGGTCGTAGCAGAAGGTGTTAACAAATTAAAAAATAAATCAAAGGCAGTCATCTTAATTACGCATTACCAAAGGCTTTTGGACTATATTAAGCCTGATTA
>JBKDFX010000040.1:0-2381 GCA_046336825.1 Bdellovibrionales bacterium
ATGCTTAGCACACCTCAACTGGACAATTCAGTGAATTGGTACTGTGAAAAACTGGATTTTAAAGTGGTTGATCACTCTCCCGGGGCTTTCGCTTCTCTTTATCATCCTCAAGTGGGTAAGCTCACCCTTCATTCTACCCAGGATCTATCCCAAATCGGAAAAGGGCCCGTTCCCTACCTTCTCGTTGAAGAAATTCGAGAGTCCATCAACGAACTCCGACTTAAAATTATTCATGTTTCAGACCCCCGACGCGAAGGCTCCAGCCCCTGGTTTGCTGATTTTAAAGATTTGGATGGCAATGTATGGGGCCTCGAGGAACAGGCTTAGAATTTTCAGCTGGCTTTCAGTTAACTAATTCAATTGTTATTTTTGATTTTATTGAATACGAAGGGTCCATGAACAGAGCCCTTATTATTAAAATCCATCTCATCCTGGCTTGCGTGTACTTACCCTTTATGCTCATGATGCCCTTTACGGGTGTTTCCTATTTGCTGGGCTTCAAAGGCGAAGAAGTAAAAACTGAAATTTTTAGAGCTCCTCCTCCAACCAGTCTACAAGAAGTTGAACTAAAAAAGTATTTTCAGACAAGTCTGGAAGCCAATGGAATTAAACCGAACTTTGAGTCCATCAAAGCTAACGGTCAGGAGTTCATTTTACGACCCTCCACACGAGTCCACTATGTGGTCAAAAACAATCCTGAAGGTGATTGGGCATTTTTTAAAGTGGAACCCAATCTGCTTAGGCGTTTGATTGAAATTCACAAGGGACATGGCCCAAAGTTGATGAAATGGTTTGAGATCAGCTTTGGTGCGGCCTTGATCCTGACAACCATGTCCGGACTTTGGTTGGCCATCACAATACCCACCTACAGAAAAATCACGGCTATTTCATTTGCATTGGGTCTATTGGTCATCGTTTTTAGTCTTGTTTAGTATTGCAGTGTTTAATGTTTTCGTGATTTCAAATATCACGCTACAATCCAAGGATGACTAATTTCCAATTTTCTAAAAATTCCATAGCTGAGCGCCTTAAAAGATCCAGCGAAAAGTTATCAGGCCTAATTCAAGATTCAGAGGCCTTTATTATTCGTTCTGGTCAACCTATTACAAAACCAGGTGGGCTCGATCAGACCTACAATTTTATTCCCCATCCCACTTACTATTGGCTGACGGGTTCTCGCCGTCCCCACCAAGCCGCTCTTTACTCCAAAAAAACAGGTTGGGTGCATTTCTATTCACCCGTTTCCCAAGAGGAAAAAATTTGGGAAGGCGCCCTCGATGAGATGTTACTGACTTCACAAAATCAAACTATCCAGAATTTAAATAAATTTATCAAAGATGAAGGTCTACAAATAGCCACTTTTGATAGAGACTTTTTATTAAAGAATGCTGTGGATCAAGTCAGAAGAATTAAAGACCAACAAGAAATTGCCCTTGTCGAGCAGTTAGCTCAAATGGCTCTCGCCGGTTACCAAAAAATATCATCGCTAATCCGTCCGGGTATCACTGAAAAAGAAATCCAGTTGGAATACGAACTGGCGGTTATGAGAGCAGGTGCGGATTCCATGCCCTACGAAAGCATTGTGGGAAGTGGAACCAATTCAGCGATTTTACATGCTATTCCCACTCATAAAAGAGTACAGGCCGATGACTTAATCTTGATCGATGCAGGGGCCGCCGTGCAAGACTACTGTGTGGATATCACACGAATTTTTACCGCCTCTGGGAAAATGACTTCACAACAAAAAGATCTGTATGACTTAGTTCTTCAATCACAAATTGAGTGCATTAAAATTTGTCGACCAGGATTAGCTTGGAATCAAGTCCATGAAAAAGCAGCCCGAATCATAGCCCAGGGCCTTATCGACTGGAAATTGTTTAATGGCAGCGTGGATTCATGTTTAGAAACGGAAGCCATTTCTTTATTTTTCCCCCACGGAGTCGGCCACTTGGTAGGACTTCGAGTCCGAGACACGGGGCATGAAGAAAATTTAAATCCCAAAAAGTATTTTGGTGCTCGATTACGAGTCGATCTCAAAATGGAAGAAAATATGCTTCTCACCGTTGAGCCCGGATGCTATTTTATCAAAGAACTTCTCCATCACCCGTCGAACCAGGAAAAATATAAAAGCTCTGTTAACTTTAGTGAAGTGGATAAGTGGTTAAATGTGGGAGGAGTCAGAATAGAAGATGATATTCTCATCACTTCATCGGGCCCTCGAAATTTGACGGCGGTGGTTCCGTATTGAACCATAGATAAATGATACTCAGGAGCTGTGGGTCATTAACCTGCAGCCAGAGATTGTTTTTTACGTATATCGACGATTCTGAAGAACCACTTTAATTTTTTATCTAACTCTGTTTTAAGCACGAATGGATTAA
>JBKDFX010000041.1:0-4923 GCA_046336825.1 Bdellovibrionales bacterium
CCCCATTACATGGCTAACTCCTCAGGGGTGAAAATTAATTCAAGACCTGAGGATTGGGATGAAGCAAGTGAACAATTGAAATCCATATTCATTGAAGTCCAAGCCGGAATTATTCAAATTGTTAAATCATTTAAAAATCATTCAAATGCATTAGAAGTTGAAGATATTCTAAAAAGAATTGAAACTCTTTCGTTAATTGATCACGCAAGCGAATACAAAAAAGAAAGTTCGTTTGTTAGGGATGGCTGCGACAAGCCCAATGCCTACTACTCGGCTTACAATCATAAAATCACTTTTTGCCCTCAAGTTCTAAATTGGCCTAAAGCTACCTTAGAAATGATTATGAGCCATGAAATTGCTCACTCCTTTGATCCGTGCGCAATGAGCCGAATTTTAATTAAACAGTCCGAATTTAGATTACTGGGCCTACGAGAAACTTTTTTAAGCAATGGGTTTCCTAAAAATACAACTTTTTCAAATAGAATTCAGCAAAAGCGATCCCCCTTTTACAATATTAACCAATGTTTATCAGCCCCAGACTCAGCTCATGCTCCAGTGCCATCAATCATTGATATTGTGCGTGCGACTGAAGTCAGTTACGGGAACACCACTCCAATTCATGCGATGGCCATAGAAGCTCTTTTAGAAAAAGAAAAAATCACTTATGAAAAAAGGGGGCATGCGATTAAAAAACACTATGCAGAACTTAAGTATTGTACTGAATTTTCAGGATACTCCTATTTAGCTGAGGCTTTTTCAGATTGGATATCTTCTCAGTATATATAGAATAAAATATTGAGTAAAAACGTAGAAGTGGATAAAAAACAATATGCTAAAGACTCTATAGGATTTTTACTCCGTAGGTGCACAGAATATGTTCCACCCGATCGCTATCACTTGCCGCCAGAGATACGTGTAAATAGAATTTTTTTAGCACAGCCAGCTATAAGTGATGCTTTAGGGTGCACAGCTCCAAAGACAGTAAAGCTTTGTGATAAAAGCAATTAAATTTAAAGCACTTCATGACTTAATGGCCTTCGTGGAGCTCGAAAATATGTTCGGGGAGACAAGGCCAGTAAATCATGGAGTGTGGCCATATAAACGCAAGCGTAACGATCAATTTGATAGGCCAAATAACTTTCTTCATTTCCAGCTCGCATCAGTTGGCCCCAATTGGGATTATACAGGGACTGCTGTTTCTTAATCAGACCTGAAATTTGTGTGTCGATTTCAGTGATTTGTTTTTGCAGAAGATCAGCGCGCTCCTCATTGATTTTTTGCCCCTCAGTCCGTTGAGTCATAAGCTCAGTGAGCTCATCTTCCATGGGCTCTTTTTTCTGCATTAAAGATTCAATTTCACTGATGGTGGGTTGGACTTTATTGTTTTTTTCAACTTCTTCCGCGATTTCCTCAATGACCATGGCTGTGCGCCAGTTACATTCTTTTTTCAATCTTAAGATATCACCGTAAATATGGTCTCCAATGTACAGAATATCATCCCCTTCAAGTCCAAGTTCATCAGTGAATTGTCGAGCGTTACCACCTTGGTAAACGCCAGGACCTAATTTTTCATTCCAGTTGGTCATGGATCCATCTGCAGTGTTCACACGAAGGTATTTATTATTCTCATAAAAGAATTTAGGTTTAGTGGCAAAAGTGATCACTATTTCAAATAGATCTTCCCAAGACTTATGCTCTTTTAAAAATGGATTGATGGCGTAATCCAACAGAAGTTTTGAGTAGTGAAAATCTGAGTTAGTGAGAATAAAGATTTTTTTTCCGTGTTTTTTGTATTTTTCAAGACCCCGCACAACAGACTCGTCTTTAATAATGTACTTAGCTAAGTTTTTTCTGACTTCGTCCTTAAGTGATCCATCGCGATGCGCTTCATCCAAGGAATCTAAAACATCATCAGCAATTTTAGCATAATCAGGGAATTTGGCGGTGGGATCGGCATCTTTTAATTCTACAATTTGTGAAAATAAAACAGCCAACGAAAGCGAGAAAAAAGTGTCAATGGCCAGGTATTGTCCGCTGCTGAGGTCAATATAAGTCGAGCGGTACAGTTTTTGGTGGGTTTTAAAATCGATGGGTTTCATTCCATGGTGAGACGCTCGGATGGCTGTATAACGGTTCAACTTAAGCAAGTTGCCTTTAACACGGTCAATAACAAGCCCTCGTATGGCGTAATTGTAGTCAAACTGCAATTTTTTGATGCTGTCGGGATAGGATTTATTTTTAATGAGTTTAGAAATGATAATGGAGTGGGACAGCCCCTCAAAATTCTCACTGTTGTAGCGCACTAGGGTATGGTCCATGTCCAAACCGATGTATTTGATTTTCTTGAGATTCAGAGTGCGATTGACATAAACTTTCTGTGACATATTTTTAACCTCGATCAGAGTAAGACTTCTATGATAAGTCTAAAATCAGATGAGTCACAAGAAGGAAGCCCTCGACGCCCTGAATCCCAATCAAAAACAAGCCCTGGAACTGCTTAATTCGGGTGAGAACGTGTTTCTCACTGGCGGAGCGGGTTGCGGGAAGTCTTTTGTCGTTAAGCATTTTACTCGAGACCTCAATAGCAAACAAATGCCCATACTCGCTAGCACAGGGGCCGCGGCTGTTCTTTTGGGTGGTCGAACATTTCATAGTTTTTTTGGTCTCGGAATCATGGAAGGTGGCGTGGAGGCCACATTTCAAAGAGCCAGTCATGATAAACGATTGCTTAAAAGATTGAGAGAAATCGAAGGTGTTATATTAGATGAAGTGTCTATGATTTCAGGTCAAACCTTAGATTTGGCGGAATCTTTAGCTCGGCAAGCTCGTGAATCCCAATTGCCATGGGGCGGGCTGAGAGTGATAGCTGTGGGTGATTTTGCACAACTTCCCCCGATCACACGCACTGGGCAAAGGGATTGGGCCTTTCAAAGTGCCTCTTGGAAGAATTCAGGTTTTTTAGCTTACCGACTCACCCATAACGAAAGAATTCAAGACGAATCCTATTTATCCATACTCAATAAAGTGAGGGATGGAATTGTGGATCAAAAAGTAAAAGAATTTTTGGATGAGCACACGTTTGAACACAGTGATGAGGATACCGCCACACGGCTTTTTTCAAGACGAGATCAGTCCTTGGATTATAATTTAAAACGTTTAGCTGAAATTGATAACAATGAGGTTATCATCCCCTCCATTTACTTTGGTTCTGAACGGCATCAAGAAATGATGATGAAAACAAGTCCTGTACCTAAAGAGCTTCGACTCAAAGTGGGGGCTGAAGTCATGTTTATCCAAAATGATCCCAGCAAAAGATGGGTCAATGGAACCAGGGGGACAGTCGTCGAAATTGAGGATGACAAAATAACTGTTGGTAAACGCCAGGGGCGAGACGTGACAGTTGAAAAACAACAATTCAGCCAGCTCGATGCTGATGGCAATGTGGTGGCCTCTGTGATTCAATTTCCACTGACATTGGCTTACGCCACGACAATTCATAAATCCCAAGGCGCCACTCTGGATGAGCTTTGGTGTGACCTATCAAATCTTTGGGAACCAGGCCAAGCCTATGTGGCATTGAGTCGACTTCGCTATGCAAGAGGCCTAAAGATACTCAGATGGACACCGCGTTCAATTAGGGTGGATCCTTTTGTTAGACAATTTTATATCGACATGGAATAGTTTTTTTACGTTTTAAACATTTAAAATTTTAGGAGCCGTTATGAAAAATACACTTTTCTGCTTAGTTTTAACAATTTCATTTTTTTCCCAAGCCCAGAATGTGGGTGTTAATGTCCAAGACATTAATTCTGAAGAGGGCACCACCATTGAAATTAAAAAGGGAACAAAGTCTTCGGGATCCATTGGAACTCTCGTTACGGCTCCTCTTTATCAAATCACAGAAGGTGATGAAGTTATCGAAGGCGACGGAGCCCCCTTGCTGAAAGAAGCTCGTTCAAATTGGAAAAAGGCCTGTAGTGAATGGAAAAAAGAATTCAAGGACATGAATAAGGACAATAAAATTTTGACGATGAATTGTGGTAAACAGGAATGTGCCACCGCTGCCATGGAAACCGTTTGTAGCTCAAAAGCCACTTATAAATTAAAAGTAAAAATGAATTAAAATTACCTGGGAGAGACTATGAATTCTCAAAATCCAATTGGCCTCAATGGAGTCAGCTTTATTGAATACTCCAGCCATCATGATCATGAACTGTTACCACGATTATTTCTAAACATGGGCTTTAAAAAAGTCAGCACGGATCCTGAAGGAACCACAGATCTCTATCGCCAAGGTAAAATTAATTTTCATCTCAATCGCAAACCAGGAAGTTTTGCAGATCTCTTCTCTAAAGCCCATGGGCCCTGTATTTCGGCCACAGGTTTTCGAGTCCTAGATGCTAAAAAAGCATTTCAATTGGCTGTTCAGCGAGGGGCTAAAGCTTTTGAGAATGCAACTGATTTGCCGGCTGTTTACGGAATAGGAGACAGTCTGATTTACTTTGTAGATCAAGAATTAGAAAAAAAATTGTACTCCACGACTTTTAAAATCACCCCAGAAAATCAAGAACCCATCGGTTTTGGCCTGAACCTTGTGGATCATTTCACAAATAATGTGCCCCGAGGTGAGATGCAAAAGTGGTGTGATTTTTATGAAAAGGTTTTTAATTTTCGTGAAACTCGATATTTTAATATCAAGGGTCAGCACACAGGGCTGGAATCAAAAGTGATGCGTTCACCCTGCGGTCAGTTTTCTGTTCCCATTAATGAACCCACAGAAAAAAAATCTCAAATTCAAGAGTACCTAGATGAATATAAGGGTTCAGGAATTCAGCATTTGGCTCTGACAACAAACGATATTGTAAAAACTTTAGAAACAATGAAAAACTCAAAAGTGGAATTTCTAACTCCACCGCCTAAGTC